>JAITEZ010000061.1 GCA_031281735.1 Deltaproteobacteria bacterium
ACCCGCCCGCTTGCGCCGGGCCCCGCCGCCTGCCCGTCGACCGGGGGGAAGAGCCCGTGACAGCCTGGCCGGCCGGGGCGCCTTCGCATATCCCCCGGCAGGCCCTGAAAGGCCTGGACAGGGCCCTCGTGAATTCCCGCGGAGGCCGTGCCGCTTTTCCGCGGCTCCTGAAAAAGGCCGGCACGAAAAATCCAGGCATCCCGATTCCGGGCGGTTCGGACCCGATGAAGCTACGCCCGCGTCTCCCCGCCCAGGCCGGGCCGGGAGCGACGCTCCAGGTGCCGCCCGCCTCGCCGCCATGAGGAAACAATCAGGCGCCGGCAAAAGGCTCTTCCCGCAGGCGTGAGGACGCCAGAGGGCAGGCCGGAGAGGGCGGGGACGGCTCCCTCAAAACCGCCCGGGGGAGCGTCTGCCGGAAGGCCAGGCTCCAGGCCGCCAAGGCCCGCATGAAGGCCGCCTTCCCCCGCAAGGGTCTCCCGCGGGAACACCCGGCCTCCATCGGCAGAAACCGCGCCGCGGCGGCCGTGAAGGGCCTGGGATCCCGAGACATGCCCGCCTCTGCAACCGGGGCCGCCTAAGCACCAGGCCGGGACGTCAGGGCCAGGAGCGGCCTCGGCAAGGCTGTCCTGGGCCGGGGCTGGGGAATGCCTGCGGCCATGCCGGACGGCAGGCCGTCGGCCGGGGGAGGAAAGCTGAACAGGGTCCAGGCCCGTCACACCGGCCGGACTTGCCCTGAACGCGGGTCCTGACGTGCGTGCAGCCGTGGGACCCAGGCCAGACCCGGATGCCGGCAACGCGGCCTCGCGGAGAATGCCGGCGCTGCCGGGGCGATGATGAATGTCTGCACGGCAGGGCAGGACGCCCTGAACGCCAGTGGAGGGCATGGCGCCAACGGCCTGCCAGTGAATCATCAGGAGCCCGCCGGAGACCCAAGGCTATCGCCTCCGTGTCCGCCGGAATCCCCTGGCTTCAGCCAGGGGAGGATGTCGACTTTGCGGAGCTCCTGAAGGCGCCAGCCAGACCGGTGGCCAGACATGGCAACACCGGCACCCGCTTGCCTCCGGACATCTCCCCGGGGAACTGTCCCCTACGGAGGCGGAGGCGTCAGGACGCCGGCGGTGACTCTTGACACCCTGCTCTCCCCAGGTTGCCGGCGGGCGGCGTAAAAACCCATCCTTCAGGGTGGGGACATGAGCCGCCGGTTCTGGATCCCGAACGGGACAGGATATGACATAAATGGGTGGCAATAGATATATTAGGCAAAATCAACAATGCGACACTAAGAAAAGGATATGACTATGAAACGTGGAAACCCGACCGGGAGTCCCGGAACCCCATGGGCAGGCCCGCCGGATGCCGGGGTTCCGTCTGCAGCGAAGGCGCGGCCGTGCCGGGGGGATGCCTGGATATGGCGGCGAGGGGAAGCGCCCCCCAGGCCGGTAGCAGGCCGATCTACCTGATTCCCGCGCTGAAAGGGGGGCCCGGCGCGGGATTCCTGAGACAGGCCCCGTCCCGGGCCCAGCAGCAGGCCATGATCGGCCTGGATCGGGGCCTGAGGAACCGGCGGGAGGGCAGGCCCGGACAGTCCTGGACGGGGCCCGCCCGCGCGGCAGGCTCCCCAGCAGTCCCGGCTGGCTGAAATGCCGGAACCCCAGGCCCGTCGGAGGCGCGCTCCGGGACGTCACAGTCCCGGTCGGGACGGAAGGGTCCGCTTCCCGATTCAGACCGAGGGGGACGTCCCTGACCCCGGCCCGCCCGGGGGATGCCGCCGGCCTGGACATGGGCACCGCGCATCTCACCGCCGTCGGCGGCGGCGCGGCCCCCGGCCTCCCTCCCGGGGCACCGTCCGGGGCCGGCCGGCCCCCCGAAAGGAAGAGGCGTGTCCGGAGGGTCGCGGCCGGGAGATGCCGGTCCGCGAGAAAGAATGCCGAGAAGGCTCATGCGGGGAGGAGGGGAGGCCCCGGATCCCCGCGAGCGGGAGATTACGGAGGCTTTTCCGCTGGACGGCCGCCGCCGACCTCAGGGTTTCCGACGCCCGCAGGGGTTTCCATCACAAGGCCCCGGCCGCGATTAGTCAACCATGTCCCTCAGCTCGTCGATGCGCGCCTGGTACATGTCCACCAGGCACTCCACCGCGCGGCGGCTCCGGCCGCACTGGCTCTCCCGGAGCCGCCACCAGCGCCGCTGATCCGCCAGGAGTTCGCCCCGGTCGACATAGGGGCTCTGCCGGGCCCGGCTGTACAGCTGGGCCATGCGTCTGTCCAGGACGGCCAGGCCGGAGTCCGAGCAGATGGTGATCTCGACGGAGCTCGCCGCCTTGTCGCAGTCGAAGGACGGCTCCTCGTAGGCCGCGAGACGGGGGGCGAAGGCGAGATACAGGGCGGCGGCCAGGGCGGCCGGGAATAGCTGGCGGGGCATGGCTGTCTTTCCCTATGTGGCCGGACGCCCTCCGGCGGAGGCCGGACGGTTCCGTGCCGAACCGGCGGATGTGCCTGAATTGCTGGCTGGGAACGGCTCGATTGTACCCCCCCGGCCGCGTCCCGTCAAAACCGGGCGCTTATGGGATCCCCACAGCAGGGCGCGGCGCGGCCGGGATCCCCGTCGCAGGCCGCGGCGTGGCCGGAGGGGATCCCGGCCCGCCGTCGGCTGGAAAGCGGGGCCGTCCGCCTCTATCCCACCAGGATCAGCGCCACCCCCGGCCTTCCGCAGTAAGCCTCATCCGGGCCCGCCCCAGGCAACCGCCAGGCACGCCTCAGCCCCCGCCAGGCCCGCCCCAGGCATCCGCGCCAGGCATGCCTCAGGGGCATCCGCCAGGCACGCCTCAGGCATCCGCCAGGCGTCAGAGGCGGCGAATGCCCGCCCCCCCCTCCCGGGGGGAGAGGACGGACACCGGGTGCGGCGCGTGGGCCCGTCGGGCCGGGGCGGGGGGGCGGCCCAGGCGATCACGGGCGCCTGGGCCTGCGGCGACGGCCCGCGGTGCTGGACTCACGCCTTCCCCCGCTCCCGGATCTCGACGCCCCCCTCCGGGACGCCTCTCTCCCGGGCGAGCCATTCCTCGCGCCCAATGCCGCGCTCCCTGCGTTCCCGGTTGAAGGCCCCGAGATCCTCGGCCCGCAGGCCCCAGCGCACCCTCTCGGCCATGAGCTGGAGGCTCGCGGCCTCCCCCGCGGGCATGTCCCCCGCGGCCTGGCGGTAGGCCAGGTAGCTGTCCATCAGCAGCGCGGCCTTGTCGCAGTAGCGGTGATTGAAGGAATTCGTGTCCACGCTTCCGCGAAGAAGGCGGGCGGGCGGGCCGCCCTCCTCCGCGGCGCCGTCCCCGCCTTCCCCCCCGGACGCCGGGATCCCGCCGCCCTCAGCCGGGATCCCGCCGCCGGGCGGGAACCCGGCGTCCCCCCCGTCCTCGGGCGGCTGGCCGGGGGCCGCCGACCGGAGGCCGGAACCCGCGACTGCCATGATGCTCTTGACCGAGCGCCCGTCTATCCACATGAGGAGGGTCTGCACTGTCGAGAGCACCTTCTGGAGGAAGGCGTCGCGGAGGCAGGCAATGACCTCCCGGCTGCCCGCGAGGCCGCGGTAATTCTCGCGCAGGTGCCTCTCCAGCGTCTGGCGGCCCTGGGCCCGGATCCGCTCGGTCATCTCTGCCGCACCGGGCCCCGGCACCCCCGCCTCGCCCAGGAGCGCCTCGACCGGGGCGGCGCGGCCGCGGAACCAGCCTTCCGCCTCCGCGGGCTCCTTCCTGGCCTTCCGGAGGGCCCCGGGGGGGAGCATGCGGGGATCCGAGAAGACCCTGGAGAAGACGTCGCGCGTCTCCGCCAGGAGGGGCACCGCGAGCAGGGCCTTGAGCCCCGCGAACGCGGGGTCGTCCCAGGCGGAGCCATCCCCGAACCCCGCGAGCAGGCGGTCTAGCTCCTTGAGCGTCGCGGGGGAGGTGTCGTTGCGGGCCAGGTTCAGGCAGAGCGGGGCGGGCAGGTAGCGGGCGGGCGGCGCGGAGCCCCTGCCCGGGCGGGCGCCCCGGCCCTCCCCGCCGCGCCCGGCGCCGCGGCCGCTCCCCCCGGGAGCCGCCGGGGCGCGAGACTCCTGCGCCACCAGGCCGCCGAAGTCGCGGACCAGGTGATGGAGGAAGCCCGCGAGCCCCGAGAGCAGGCCCCCCCGGAACTCCGCGCCGCCCCCCCGGAAGAGGGATCTCACCGTGTAGGTCTCGGAGAGGAACCCCGCCGCCTCCCCGGGGGAGACCGGGACGCCCCCCGCGGCCCGGGAGGCGTGGAGGAGCGCCAGGAGGTAGAAGCGGGCCACCGGGCCGGGGTAGTCCGCCAGCCGCGGGGCGGGGGGGAGCAGGAGATGTTTCTGGAGGTCCCGGCAGTCGATCTCCGAGGCCGGGCTCGACGAGGCGGTCTCGGCCAGGGCCCCGCGGCGGCGGGAGAATTCCTCGGCGCTGTTGATCGACCTGCCCAGGGGCCAGTTGACCACCACCGTGGGTATCACCCCGGGCTTTATGTGCCCGTAGCGGCCCACCCGGCCCACCAGGTTCCTGAACTCGTTGGAGGTCAGGGCCTCGATGGAGTAGCAGTGCCGGTAGCGGCTCCGGGGCCAGGAGACGTTCTCCAGGAAGAGCGCGTCCGCGGGCAGGTTCACGCCGTAGGAGATGGTCTCGGTGGCGCAGAGGATGAAAGGCTCGCAGGGCTGTGGCTGGAACCTCCGGTAGCCGTCCGCCATGAGCCTGCGGGTCTCGCGGGAGAGCCCGCTGAAGTGGAAGAACACCCCGCGCGCCGCCGCCTCCAGGTAGAACCCGACGCTGCCCTCCCGGGCCCCGCTCCTGGCCAGGCTCGACTCGAGATCCCCCAGGTAGAAGCCGTCCTCGACGATGCCGGGCACCCGCCCCCTCCCGAAGCCCTCTACCGCCCTGCGGGCGAAGGCGGTGAGCGAGCCGCCGGAATAGGAGGCGTAAATGATCTTCTCGTGGCCGGGGATCCAGCCGTCCAGCGCGTCCAGGAAACGCAGGCCCTTCTCCCGGTCCAGGACGAAGTCCGCGGGGGAGAGATCGGGGTCGGCTATCCTCCCCACGTGCACGGGCCTGGCCCTGGCCCCCGGGCTCGTGGGCTGGATGTATGTGAGGAGCCTCTGCGGCCTCTCGAAGACGGAGAGCACCAGCGGGCCCCAGCCCGTGGGCGCCTGGAAGTCCGGCCTCCGGGCGGCCTCGTAGACGGAGTCGGCGCGCCCGGGGGCGCGGGCGGCGGCGGGGGCGGCCTCCCCCCCGGACGGCGCGCCGGCCCCCGCCGGGGGGGACGGCAGGGCCCGGAAGGGCGGCGGGCCGGGGGGCGCGGGGGCCGCGGCCTTGTGCAGGAAGCCCGGGCTCAGCCTCCCCGAGGGGTGGGCGCCGGCGGCCCGCCCGCAGGCCTCCAGGGCGTCCGGGGTTTCGGGATCCTCGAAGCCCGGCTGGTCCTCCCGGCGGACGCGGACGTCCCCCGCCAGGGGCGGGCGGACGCCGCCCGGCCCGGCAGGGATCCCGGCCGCGCGGGAGGGCCAGCAGGCCTCGCCCTGGCCGGGGGGCGACATCATCTCCAGCAGGGCCCGGTCCCCCGCCATGGCCCCGGTGGAGAGGCACATGAGACGCAGGGGGGGGGCCCCCGCGGCCAGCCGGGCCCGCGCCTCCACCACGAGCCGCGCGAGGGTCGCGTCCAGGGCGCCGCCGCGGATGCGGTCCCCCAGCATGTGGAGCTCGTCCACGAGCACGAAGCCCAGCCTGCCGGTCAGATCCGAGTTGAAGAAGAAGTTCCCGGCCTTCTCGTAGACGATGAAGGCCGCCTTGAAGTCGCCGGCGGCGATACGCCCGTCGTCGTAGAAGGACTCCCCGGTGGAGACCAGCACGTCCCCGCGGCCCAGGGCCTCCGCGCCGCCGGCCTCGCGCTCCACCGCGGCCAGGAGCCTCAGGAACTCGAGGGCCGCGTCCTCCACGAGCATGCGGGTCGGCCCGAGGTACGCCGCGGGCATCCCGCGCTCCACGCACTCGTTCAGCATCGCGAAGGTGCCCAGGAGCGTCTTGCCCGTCCCCGTGGGCCCGCAGATCATGACGTGCCGCGAGGGCGCGGGGCGGCCCCCCCCCGCGAATATCTCCGGGCGGTGGGCGCCCAGGGCGTTGTCCAGCAGGCTCCCCGAGAGGACCGGCACCGGGAAGAGGCTCTCCGCCGGCCCGCGGATGTCCAGGGACGGCGCCGCGGCGCGCAGGACGTCCCCCCAGGACAGCGAGGAGGGCGAGCCCTGGAAGAAGCCCCCGGAGGCCGCCCACTTGAGGGGGAGCATCCCGAAGAGCTCGGCGGCGTGCTTCATCCAGGAGGCCTCCGGGAGCTCCAGGACGCTCCGGGCGAGCGGATAGGGGGGCTTGCCGCGCTCCTTCAGCGAGGCCCAGGCGCGCCACCCCGCGAGGGAGCTCCGGGGGGTGCCGGGCGCGGCGGCCTCCGCCGCGAGGCCGCCGCGCCCCCCCCGCCGCCTGCGCCGGGCCGGGGGGCCTCCGGCGCCCCCCAGCCCCCGCAGCCCGGCCGCGTCCAGGGCGTGGAACAGGCCCGCCACGGGGCGGCCCTCCAGCCAGCGGCCCAGGGCCTCCAGCTCGGCCCCGGAAAGCCCCATGGGCCCGTGGCCGGCCTCGGTCAGGACCGCCCCCAGCAGGAGTTCCGGCCCCCCCGCCTCGAAGGGCGGACGGAAGCGCGAGAGGAGCTTCAGGGGCGCGTGGGCGAAACGCTCGTCGGCCAGGAGGGGCGCCAGCTCCGCGAAGGACCCGTCCCCCTCCGGCCAGGCGAGCCCAGCCGCGAGCTCCCGCCCCAGCCCCGCCAGCTCCTCGGCCCTGTTCCAGAGCTGGAGACCCGCGAGCTCGAATGGGGGGCCGTCCTCCACGGGGAACACCATGTCCCCGGCCCGCAGCCCGGCCGGGGCCTTGAGGAGCGGGGAGGTCACGAGGGACACCACGTGGAGTGCCCCGTCAGCGAACACGGGATAGAGTATGCGCATCGGGAACCTTTGGCGGGGAGCGGGGCGTCATGAGGGGGGCGCCGGGACGGCGCACGGGGGACGTGCCGCCGGGGGGGCCTCCGTCTGCGGGCTCGGGAAGACGCCGGACGGGAAGGCGGGGAAACCTATCGGCAAGGAAACGGGGCGGCGGGGGGGCGGGACCGGAAGGGGCATGGTGCCGGAAAGGCGTATCCGGCAGAGCAGCCCCCCGTGCCAGACCGAGCCGGGGCCCTTGCCCGGCCAGGACCGCCCCGCGGCGCGCGGAGCCGGGCCCGGAACCGCAGGCCTGCCTGACAGGCCGGGCACGTCTTCCTGACGCGGCCCGCTGATCCCGCGGCGCGGCGGTCCGGACGCGATCCCCGAACCGCCCGCCGCGCCGCCGGTGGCGCGGTGCCGCAGGACGTCCTGGCCGCTGCGGGAGCAGGCCGTCCTTCCCGCCGCGCCAGCGGAGACGGACGGTCTTTCTTCCATTCCTGCGGCCGCCTTTCCCGGGTGCCTTTCCGCGTCACGGGGAGGCGGAGGCGGGCTCCCGCAACCAGGAGACCTCCTGGAACCCGCCGGGCGCCGGGCGGGTTCCCCCGGCACCGCCCCGCCGGGCCGCAGCCGCCGCCGGGCTCAGGGGTGCGCCGCCGCGCCCGGATCCGGGCCGCCCGGCCCGGCCTCCTCGAAGGCGACGCGCACGTGTATCCTCTCGCAGACCACCAGCGCCGTCTTCCATACCTTCCTCCCCCTTCCCAGGTAATTAAGGTGATAGCCTTTCCCGGTTATCTGCCTGAGCGCCTCCGCGGCCCCCCTGTCCAGGAGGGCCCGGATCTCCGGCGGCGTCCTTTCCCCGGCGGGCTCCGCCGCCAGCCCCCCGCCCGGCGGGCGGCCCTCCCCGGCGATCGGGTCGGCCGGCGTTTCCCCCTCGGCGCCGCCCTTTCCCCTGCGGGGGAGCTTCACGTGCTTCATCTCGATCACGTGGATGCCGCCCCCGGGTATGTCCAGGACGGCGTCGATCCTGCCGCCCCCTACGGAGACCTCGGGCTCCATCTGCTTTCCCAGCATGCCGGAGCAGAAGAGGAAGACGGTGTGGTAATAGCTTTCCAGGGGAACATGCAGGTTGTAGGGGATGAGCGAAAGCAGGGAGCCGAACGCCTCCTCGGCCTTGTCGCCGTCGGTGTCCCTCAGGGCCTCCCAGAGGCGTTCGGCGGCTCTCTGGAGCTGTCCGGGGTTCGCGCTGAACGCGTCCCCCAGCAGGTGGGCGGAAAGAGACGATCTTACCTCGTGGTTCGGAGTGACGAGCGGGTAACCGCCCTTTATCGGGCGTCTCTCCGTTCTCGCCACCGTAAGGTACCCGGTCTGGAACATGACTGGCACCGGCTCGAAATCGCCGATGTCTATGGAGTTCTGCGTCTCGCTGATATACTGCGTTTTCCGCAGGATGTCGAACGCCGGGCCGCGTTCCCTGATCAGCCTGATGAGGAACGACGGCGATCCCGACCCGAACCAGAAGTTGGAGAACCTGGCGTTGTCAAGGAAGTTCAGGAGGGAGAAGGGGTTGATGACTGTGTTCCTGCCGTCCCACGAGTAGCCGTCGTACCATGCCAGCACGTCCCCGGTCAGGGCCTCACTGTCGGGGTACCGCTCCGCGTAGCCGTCCCTCTTCAGGCAGTCCAGGACCCGGTCGAGGTGGCCGCCGAGGAACGATTCCATCTCCCCCGGGGTTATGCCGCAGATGCAGGAATAGTCCCTGTGCAGGGTGATGTCCCTCAGGTGGTTGAGCTTCGAGAAGACGGACGTGTGGGCGAACTTGGTCACGCCCGTGATGAAGACGAAGCGCAGAAGCTCCTCCGA
>JAITEZ010000364.1 GCA_031281735.1 Deltaproteobacteria bacterium
CCGGGGGCGGCGGCGGGGGCAGGGTGCCCGCCGTGACCACCGGCGCGGGGCCTGCCGCGGCCACGGCCGCCGCGCCGCCGGCGGGCGGGCCAGAGCCGGCCTGGGCCGCCCCCTGGGCCAGGGCGGAGGCCGGGGGCGGCGCGGGGGGGGCCGGCGGCGGCGCGGGCTCCTGGAGCCTGGCGCTCTCGGCCATGGAGGGGAGCGCGGGGGCCGGCGGCGGCTCGGGCGCGGCGGAGGCGGGATCCCCCGCCGGGGCTTCCGCCAGCGCGGACGGGAAGGGGGCCAGCGCCTCCGCAGGGAGGGCGGTCGCCGGCGGGGCCTCCCTGCCCGCCAGGGCGCCGTAGGCCAGGGAGCAGGCGATCGCCGCGCAGAACCAGAAGAGAAGCGCCAGGCGAAGCGCGGGGCCGCGCTCGTGGGACTTGGACACGAACCGGAACTTCTTGCGCTGTCTGGAGAACCTCCGGTACAGGAAGTAGCCGGGCGCGAGGAAGAGCCTCCTGAGCATGTTGACCTCCACCGGCAGCGCCGCGGGCGCGAGGGCCGCGGAGCCCGGAAGGGGGCCGGGGGCGGGTTCAGCGACCGGCCCCTGGGGACGGCACCCGGTGCAACGGCCATGGAAGAAGCATCATCGCATATATTCTACCCATTTCTGCTAAATTCCGCAAACTGTTAGCCACCCTTCCGGGTGCCCTCTCGCGGGCGGCGGCGGGTCAGGGCGCGGCCGGCGGGAGGCCCGCCGAGGGGGGCCGCGGCATCCTTCGCGGCGGGCGGTTTTCGGGGCAGCGGGGGCGAGATCACGGGGAGTTTCAAGGCATTCCAGATTCTCGCTTAACAAGGCCCATGACGGCTTCGGGGAAACCATGCCTTTGAGGGCTGCCAGGAAAGGGCAAGCAACACGTATGATACAGTTTATAGATTATTTCCACTTTGTGTGTCGCACGCTTGCTTTTTTCTCTCGGTGAGGCCGTCAGCTAAGGGGATCGGGATGATAACCCGCCTGGGAGCGGACGCTGGTCTGCCCCGTCCACTGAGAATGGCAAAACGCTTTATGTCGACAGCGTGCCGGGCGGCGCCCTTGAGAGGAGGCCGACGGAAGCTGAGGACCGGGACTGTGACCGGAACCGCGCCCTGAGATTAAGAGGCCGAGGGGAACGGCCGCCTCCGCCTGAAGGCCCGGAGGCATTCCCGGCCATGGGGCCAGAAAGACGATGACGCCGGCGGCCAGGCCTTGGTTATTAAAGATACTTTCGCAAAAGGAAAGAGTCCTCACAACCATACCGCGAAAACTGCGGCCCTGCCCCGCTCGTCACTGGCGTCCATCAATAAAGGAGATGATGCCGGATGATATCCGGTCCGTTTCAATCCCAGGAGCGGCCGGTTCGCAGCTGATACTGTCCGACGTCATGATCCGGGCCTGTCAACGGGCGGCCTTGCCGCGCCAGATGAACCGGGCGGTGTTAACCGCTCGGCCCAGGAGGCCGATCATGTTTTGGGCGAATTCCAGGGATGGGATGTCTATGAAGGAACTTTTCGCGGTCCTGGGTGTGGCGGCGTGGTAGCGCCAAAGGCGGGATCGTTCATGAAGTTCCTTTTGGCAGTCCAGGGTATGGCCATATGATCGGCAACGTCAAAGACGGGACAGTTTATGAGGGTCCCTTTGGCATCCCCCCGGGCACGGCGCCAGAACGGGCGACGTCCCTGGTTTTGCAATCAAGGGTATGGAAAGGGGGCATGACGCGGGAATCGCAGCCGCATGCCATTTCTCCTTAGTCAAGACAATTTTCTAATGCCTCGCTCAGCCGGCAGGGGGAGGGGCTTCCCCGCCGTCCCCCACGCCACCGTACGTGCCGTCCGGCATACGGCTGCCCGGCAGCCTGAAAGGGACGCGCGACACCGGAGCTTTCCCTCGGCGCCCGCCCGGGGTGCCGGGCCGGCCGCCCCGCCCGGAACGGGAGCGCCCCCGGGGCCGTCCCCCCCGGCGGCAAGGCATCGTCCCCTCCCCCCGGAACGCGGCCTACAGCCAGGGGCGCATGAAGTCCCGCACCCTCCCGCCCCCGGCCAGATGGCGCAAGAGGGCGCTCCCGAAGATCACCGCGTCCGGGGGGTTGCGGATGCCCTCCAGCTGCGAGGGCTCCTTGATCCCGAAGCCCAGGGCCAGCGGCAGCCCGAAGACGGAACGGGCCCTGGCCAGGGTCTCCTCCGCCTCGGGGGGGAGCCCCTGGCGCACCCCGGTGATGCCCAGCACCGACACCACGTACACGTAGCCGCCGGCGCGGGGCAGGTACTCCCTCATGCGTTCCCGCGTGGTGTTGGGGCCCACGAGGGGGATGAGATCGGCCCCCGCCCCCGCGAAGGCCTCCCGGAAGGGCGCCGACTCCTCGAGAGGCAGGTCGGGGACGATGAACCCCGCTATGCGGGCCTCCCCGGCGGCCCCCGCCAGCAGCCTGAGGCTCCCCGCGGCCGTGCCGGCCACCCCCCCTCCCCTGCCGGCGCCCGCGGCCTCCCTCCAGCCGTACTGGAGCAGGGGGTTCGCGTAGGACATGAGGACCAGCGGGGACGGGTACCTGCGGCGGGAGAGCCCCTCCAGGATCCACCTGAGGGTGATGCCCTCCTCGAGGGCCAGGCGGGCGGCCTCGGCCACCGCCGGGCCGTCCGCCACCGGGTCGGAGAAGGGCACGCCGATCTCCACTATGTCCGCGCCGTTGTCGCACAGCTCCCCCAGCGCGTCCCAGAACCCGCCGGGAGAGGGGCACCCGGCGGTCAGGTAGGGTATGCGCGCGTAGCGCCCCTCCCCCCCGGCCTTCCGGACAGCCGCTGTCAGAACGGAATCATCAGGCATCTCTCTGGACCTCCCCCCTCCGGCTTCGTCCCCGGGGCGTCCCCGGGCCCTTCTCAGTGCACTTGGCTCAGCCGCGCCCCCCCCCCCCGGCCTCACAGCCACTCCGGCCCCAGGCGCTCGGCGGCTATCCCCAGGTCCTTGTCCCCTCGGCCGGAGAGGTTCACCACGGCCCGTGTCCCGGCGGGGAGGGAGGGGGCGTTCCTGATGACCCAGGCCAGCGCGTGGGAGGACTCCAGGGCCGGGATGATGCCCTCCAGGCGCGAGAGGGTCGCGAAGGCCTCCAGGGCCTCGGAGTCGTTCGCCATGTGGTACTCCGCGCGGCCCGCGGCCTGGAGCCAGGCGTGCTCGGCCCCCACCCCGGGGTAGTCGAGGCCGGCCGAGACCGAGTGCGAGGGCATGATCTGCCCGTCCTCCGTCTGGAGGAGCATGGAGAGCTGGCCGTGGAGGATGCCGGGGCGGCCGAGGTTCAGGGGGGCCGAGTTGTGGCAGCCGGGCTCGCCCGTGCCCGCGGCCTCCACCCCCACCAGGCGCACGGAGCGGTCGCCCAGGAACTCGTGGAAGGCCCCGATGGAGTTGGAGCCGCCCCCCACGCAGGCGCAGACCAGATCGGGGGGCCCCCCCCAGAGCTCTTCCGCCCGGGCCCTGATCTCCCGGCCTATCACGCTCTGGAGATCGCGCACCAGCGTCGGGAAGGGGTGCGGCCCCGCCGCGGTCCCGAAGCAGTAGTGGGTGTCCCTCTGGGTGGCTATCCAGTCCCGCAGGGCCTCGTTGATGGCGTCCTTGAGCGTCCGGGTGCCGTCCTCGACGGGCCGCACCTCGGCGCCCAGGAGCCTCATGCGCGAGACGTTGACGCTCTGGCGGGCCGCGTCCACGGCGCCCATGTAGACGACCGCCCTGAGCCCCAGCCGCGCCGCCGCCACCGCCGTCGCCACCCCGTGCTGGCCCGCCCCGGTCTCGGCCACGAGCCTGGTCTTGCCCATGGCCCTGGCGAGAAGCGCCTGGCCCAGGGTGTTGTTGATCTTGTGGGCCCCGGAGTGGAGCAGATCCTCGCGCTTGAGCCAGAGCTCCACCCCCAGCCGCTCCGAGAGCCGCGGGCAGAAGGTGAGCGGGGTGGGCCTGCCGGCGTAGTCCCGCAGCAGCCCGTCGAGCTCCCCGGAGAAGGCGGGGTCCTTCAGGTGCCTCTCCATCGCCGCCTCAAGCTCCGCCAGGGGCGGGATAAGTAGCTCGGGCACGAAGCGTCCCCCGAACTCCCCGAAATATGCGTCCATGTCGGCCCCTCCTCCGTGTGCCGTCTTTCCCGCCGCCGGTCCCCCGCCGGCCCCGGCCCCGCGCCGGGCGTGCCGGTCATCCTCCGCGCCCCCCCGGACCCCGGCCCGCCCGGACGGCGGCCCCGGGCCGCCCGCCTCAGCTGCCCCCGGCGGGGCGCCGGGGATCCCTGAGGGCCTCCCGGCCGGGCCCGGGGCAGCCCGCCGGGAGCCTCTTCACGAGGCGCGCGGCCTCGGCCATGAGCCCCCGGTCCTTGATCCCGGGGGAGGACTCCACCCCGGAGTTGACGTCGAAGCCCGCGAGCCACCCGTACCCGGAAAGGTCCGGGAGGGCGGCCAGCGTCCGCGGGCCCAGGCCCCCGGCCAGCAGGGACGGCATCCCCGCGTGCGCGAGGAACCAGGGGCCGCCTGCGGCGGCGGGCCGCCCGTGGCCGCCGCCCGCCACGCCGGCGTCGAACAGGAGGAGGCGCGAGACCTCCCGCCAGGGCGCGAGCTCCCTTTCCAGGGAGGCGGGATCCGGATGGCGCTCCGGCCAGACGGCCCTCACGACCCGCCCCGGCCCGACGCGGCGGGCGTCCGCCGGGGTCTGCCCCCCGTGGAACTGGGCGAGGTCGAGCCCCGCCTCCTCCATGATCTCGATTATCTCGGAGGCCCCCTGCCCCACGAAGACGCCCACGCGGACGAGCCGGCCCGTCCGCGTCCCGGCCGCCCGGGACGGGGAGACGGCCCGGGGGCTGGGGGGATGGAAGACGAAGCCCGCGAGATCCGCGCCGAGGCCGTCCGCCAGGAGGGC
>JAITEZ010000077.1 GCA_031281735.1 Deltaproteobacteria bacterium
CATCGCATCGCGGGGCCCCCCCCTCCTGACGGACGCGGGCATGGCGCAGCCTCGGGCACGATACCAGCGCCTCTCGGTTTCCTGCGCACCGCATGGCCGGTCTTTGGCACGGTCACCCATTGCCCGGCATCAATATGAAAGAAAAATCACAAGCTGACCAATTGTAGCCATGTCGGGTTCATCCGGTCAAGCGGCATCATTCATCGATTATTATAGTTTTATAGATTGATTACTGGTGAATTAATAGATAAATATCGCTCTTATTCATTCCTGGGCTTCTGAGCACGGGAAGGCCATAAATGCCAGTTGCCATGTATACCATTAGCAAGTCCATCCGTTCACAGTCAGGAGGGGCGGGGAGAGGCTTTGCCCTGGACACCGCCCCGCAAGAAAGGTGGGGGCAGGGCGCTGGCTGACAGCCGGCACGGGAAGGGAGGCGGGAGGAGTCTCCCTCCGGGAGCTGGCCCTGGAAGGGCTGCTGGGAAGGGTCGGCGTCCCGGGTACATCAGGAAGGTGACAGGGGGGGGCGGCCCTGCTGGGGGCGCGCGCCGGCCCGGCGGAACCGGGCAAACACGCCCCGGAGGGGGGGCGGGTTCGCCGCGCCTCCCGTGCTATGCCGCAGGCGCGGCCGCCGTCCCCCGAAACGGGGCGCTTAAGGAGACCGTCCCTGAGACGCCGCGGGCCCCCCAGGTCGCGATCCAGCCGAGATGCGCGCTTACCCCTTCCCGGGAAGCCACGGAAGCCCCCTCCACGGACACCGGAACCCTTCCCGACGTGTCCCGCCGCCCGAGCCTGGAACCGCACCTCGGAAGCGGAGAGGCGTCCCTTGCGTGCCACCCTGGCGCCGAGACGGACGACCCCTCCGGGACGGCACCGGGGCATCCCGACGCAGCCCCGGCCGAGCACAGCATTCCGGCAGGGAAAGGCACCGCCGGGCACCGGGCGGAAGCCTCCACTTTTTGAAGGCCTCGACATCCCTGTGCCCTGACGGCGGGAACAGCGCCGGGGACGGCCGGCCTCCTGCCGACGGCAGCGGGACAACCGATCGCGGCCGGACACCCACTTCCCGACGGGTTCCTCCAGGAGGGCCGGCCGTCCCCCGCCCTCCTGCCCCGCCTGCGGCGCGTCTGCGGAGCGTGGCGGATCGCGGTCCGGATGACTGGCCGACCGCCACGGGTCCCGGCCTCGCCGCTTCCGGCTGAGCCGTGCAATCCGCGCGCCGGGCGGGGGCGGAACAGGACGGAGCCCATGGGCGCCCGGACGCTTTTCACCGCCTCGATTCGCGGAGGCGGCCGCCCCCGCCCGCGCATGGAGGGAGCCGCCCGCAAGGTGCCGCCGCCGGGGGCCGCCCGCCGGTCCAATACTGAAGGACATGCCCGCGCGCCTCCGACCCTCCGCGCCTCCCGTACGGGACAGGGCCGGATCCAGCCCACTGGCGCCCCCTCCCTGCGAGGCGGGGGGGACGGCACTCGGGCCCTGCGGCAGGAAACGGCGGGAAGGACCGCGCGAGCCTCCCGGCCCCGGATTCCCTGTATCGTCCCGGAACTGACGGCCCGCCGGCAGCCGAACGCCTGTGGACATGGATGATCAGGCGGCAGGGGTTTCAGGCGCTTTCAGGCGGAGAGCCGTCCACCGCGCTCACGAGCTGCGCGCGGCTCGGGAAGATCCCATGCCCGGACAGGGGGGGCAGGAGCCGCCTCGGCGGAACCCGGAACTGATGCGTGTTGCTGCCCTTGCCCTGCGGGATGGCTATTGACTCTCCATGCCCGCGTTGCCGGGGACGGGACGGGGGGGCGACACGGGAGGATGAGCCGAAGGCGCGGACAATGGGGCGGCGACCCGCGGAGGCGTTGCCTGAAGCGCATCCAGGACGGCCTGGATTTTAGCGTCCATCCCGGACAGCTTTTCCTCGAAAACGGACATCCTGTCGGACAGTTTTTTTTCGCTGATGGCCGCCTGAATTCTGATATCTGACACCGAGTTGTTGAGACTGAACGCGAAGCCGATCAAAATGCACAGGACAGCCACGGAAACCGTGGCTGCAATCGAAAAGGATAGTATTAACAGGCTAACGCGCTTGTCAACGGCACTGATTATGGCTTCAAGGAAGCGCTTATCCGCCTGAGGGCCTCCCTGGCACCTGCAATCATTATCTTCAGTGTATCAGCGGTATCCTCGAACTTCTTCGTCAGGGCACCAGCGGTATCCTCGATCTTCTTCGTCAGGTCGGCCCCCACAGCCTTCACTGCAACCTCGACATCGCTCTTGGTCGCGAACTTCTCCTGTCCGGCGGCGAGCAGGGCCACCGTCTTTTCGCCGTCGGATATCCGCTAGGATAGCTCCATCTCGAAGGGCGTATAATAACCCTGCGGAGCCTCCGGCGGCAGGGCGACCGGCGAGGCCTGCGGCGGCGGGGCGACCCGGCCCTGCCGGTCTTCCTGAATATCGCTTTCCTGCACGGACATCGGCACGGTACTCCATCCTTGACGCATTGTATCTTAAGGGTCTGCCCCACGCAATCCAGACGCCGCAGGCACCTTCACTTTCGCAGACCCGTCCGCGACCGGACGCTCCTGGGCAGGCATCCCGCTCCCGGGCAGGGATTCCTGTGATCAGGACGGATACCCCCGCCCCCTCAAGCGGGGAGAGGATCCTGCCCGAGCGGGGGGGGTTTCGGGAACCATGAGGATGCCAGCCAGGTCTTCCTCGCCCGCTTTGTCTCCGTTCACGGCAAGTGGGGGCAGGGGGAGCCAGGGCCCAGGACACCGCCCTGCGGCCAGGGGCCGGGGGATCCCACCCCGGAAGGCCGGCCGTGGACGCCGCTCACCCCGGGCAGCGCCGCAGGCCCAGCCGCCGTATCCCGGGGGGACGCCCGGCGCCCGGGCCCTGAGGCCCCTCCCGCCCCCTCGGGGCGCGCCCCCCTCCGGAAGGCTCCCTACCCAACCCCCGAAGCCGCGGGAGCCGCCCTCGGGGTTCCGTGGCCAGCCCGGACGGAACCCGCCGCCGGACCGCAGCCCGCGCGCCCGGGCCCTGTCAACGGGATCGGCTTCGGTTACGGCCATCGGGCCCGGCTGCTTGACATGAGCCTTCCGGCCCGAACCCGGTATCCGGCATCCTGCCGGCGGCAGCGAGCCACCGGTAGCCCTTGAACGGACACCTCGCTTTAATCATAAAAGGTCTTTGTTATTCAACTTTATTATTATATTTATTAAATTTTTATTATTATATATTAATATTTTTATTTATATTATATTTTTTTATTTATTTTCTAAAAAAATATTTTCTCATACCATTGATATTTTTTATTATATCAATATTTTATATATTGATATTCTCCGCAATCCACTCGCGTGAAGAATACGGAAGCCGGTTCAGTCAGCCATCGCCCGGCGGCCGGGGATCGGGACAACCGGATCCGGGTGCATCCCGGATCCACCAGAGCCGCCGGGGGCGGTAACCCCGGTACCGGTGCAGAGCGCGGAAGAGGGGTCGGCGCGCCTCAGAAGTCCGGGCTCGCCCAGGCCGGGCTCCCGCCGATGACGGTCAGGAGCGCCCGCGTCCCGTGGAGCTCGCGCAGGGGCGTGGAGAGGGGATCCCGGTCCAGCACGGCGAAGTCGCAGCGGCAGCCGGCGGAGAGCCGCCCCAGCTCGCCCTCGGCGAAGGCCGCCCAGGCCGGCCAGACCGTGTAGCTCGCGAGCGCCTCCGCGGCCGTCAGCGCGTCCCCCGGCTGGAACCCGCCCTCGGGACGCCACTGCAGGTCCCGGCGGGCGCAGGCGGCGTAGATCCCCAGGAAGGGGTTCGGGGACTCGATGGGGGCGTCCGAGCCGTTGATGAGCACGCAGCCCAGATCGAGGAGCCTACGCCAGGCGTAGGCGTCCCCGAGCCTCCCCTCCCCCAGCCGCAGGCCCGCCATGTGCAGGTCCGTCATGAGCCCCACGCTCTGGATGCTGGGGACGAGGCCCAGGCGCGCGGCCTCACGGGCGAGCCACGGGGGCGCCAGCTGGAAGTGCTCCAGCCGCCAGCGCCGCGCCCGCGAGCCTGCGCCCAGGACCTTCCCCATGACGCGGACGGCCTGGGCTGACGCCGCGTCCCCGATCACGTGGATGGCGGCCTGGAGGCCCCGGTCCCGCACCTTCGCGAGCACCTCCTCCAGGGCCCCGTCCTCGTAGTTGTGGCCGCCGAGGTGGCCGGGGCGGTCGGCGTACCCCTCGGAGAGCCAGGCGCTCTGGGAGCCCAGGGACCCGTCCGAGAAGAGCTTCACGCCGTCCAGCGAGAAACGCCCCCCGCAGAGCCCCCGCCGGGGCCCTCCCCCCAGGAGCCCCTCCTCCCAGGGCTCCGCCTGCACGTAGGCCCGGAACCGCACCCTGGGGATGCCCGCCTCGTAGGCGGACCCGAGGATCCCGAAGTCCCGCTTGCGGGTGCCGCAGTCCACGACCGTGGTGAGGCCGCAGGAGAGCATCTCCCTCTCCGCCGCGAGGAAGGCCTCCAGCGGATCGAGCCCGTCCCAGGGCGGCATGACCGAGAACACCAGCTGCTGGGCGCGGCCCACCAGCACCCCCGAGGGGGCGCCGCCGTCGTCGCGGAGGATCTCGCCGCCCGGGGGCGGCGGGGTGTCGTGGCCTATTCCCGCGAGCCGCAGGGCCAGGGAGTTCGCCCAGACGGAATGCTTGTCCACGCGGTCAATGACCACGGGGTTGTCGGGGGCGGCGCGGTCCAGCTCCTCGCGCCGCGGCCACTCGCGCCCCGGCCAGAGGTTCTGGTCCCAGCCGCGTCCGTGCAGCCAGGCGCCGGGCGGGAGCCCCGCCGCCTTCGCGCGGACGAGCTCCGCCGCCTCCTCCCGCGACCTGCCCCAGACGTCCAGCTGCCGGAGCCGGACGCCCTCGACGATGAGGTGGCTGTGGCTGTCGATGAGCCCCGGCACGGCATGGCGGCCGCGGAGATCCTCCGTCTCGACAGCGCCTGCCCCAGCGGCGCCCGCGCCCCTGGCGACAGCCCTGACCCGCACCTCGGCCTCTGCGGGGTCGTGGCCGACGTAGGCGATCCTCCCCTCCCAGACCCCCAGCGCCGTGGCCTCGGGCAGCCGGGGATCCATCGTGCGGAAACGCCCGCCGCGGAAGACCCGCCCCTTCCCCGTCTCCGGATCCCTGTAACCGCCGGCAGCCCCGGCCGAACCATCCGGCATGGAAAAAAACCCCCTTCGCGCCCGGCCGGCGGCTCACCCCGGGCCGGCCTGAACCGGCGGCGGCCCCGCCGTCCCTGGAGCCCGTCCGTGCCTTCCCGAGAGCCCGTCCGGGCCTTCCCCATCACCCGCGGAAGGCCCCCCCCCGGCCACATGGCCGGTGACGTCCTTCCCCATGCCCAGCGGAGGCCATCGCTCTGCCCTCCGCGGGGACCCGTATCCGTCGTGTCCTTGTTGCCCTTAGGAAAGCGTGCATATCACCCGCGGAAAGCGTCCCCATCAGCCGCGGCGGCCGTCCCTGTGAACTCCGCGGAGGCGATTGCCCAACGACCCGCGGGGGCCGCCCCGTGACATCCGCGGAGCCGCTTTCCCCACGTGCCGCAGACGCCGTCCACCCGAGCCATGGAAGCCTTGCGCTCGACCGGAGGAGGCCTTCCCCGTGACCCGCGGAGACCGTCTCCCCGAGACCCGCGGAAGCCGACCGCAGGGCCCGCGGGAGCCGGCACTAGAACTCGTAGAAGTGGTCGTCCCGGTTCAGGACCTCGCAGCCCTTTTCGGTCACGAGCACCAGCTCCTCCAGGCGCACGCCGCCCTTGCCGGGGAGGTAGATGCCCGGCTCCACTGTCACGAGGCTGCCCGCCGGGAGCGGCGACCCGCTGCTCGGCGAGAGCCGGGGCTCCTCGTGGATCATGAGCCCCACCCCGTGGCCCAGGCTGTGCCCGAAATAATCCCCGTAGCCGCGCGAGGCGATGTGCTCGCGGGCGGCGCGGTCGGCCTCCGCGCCGGGGACGCCCGCCTTTATGACCGAGATCGCCTTGAGCTGGGCCTCGCGGACGGCGGCGTAGATCTCCTTCTGCCAGCCCGCCGGCCTCTCCGGCATGTAGGTGCGGGTCATGTCCGAGCAGTAGCCGCGGAAGCGGGCGCCGATGTCGATCACCACGCACTCGCTCTTCCCAATCTTCTTGCGCCCGGGCTCGGCGTGGGGGAGGGCGGCGTTGGGCCCCGCCGCCACGATGGAGGGGAAGGCCGGGCCGTCCGCCCCCAGCTCCCGGAACTTCGTCTCCAGGAAGAAGGCCGCCCAGGCCTCCGGGACGCCCGGCTCCAGCTCCCGCCAGAGGAGTGCGAGCGCCTCCTCGGTCACGGCCACCGCCCGGCGCACGAGCTTGAGCTCGTCCTCGGTCTTGACCACCCGGAACTCCCCCGGCTGGAAGGGGACGGGGAGGAGCACCACGTCCGGGAGGGCGTCAGCCAGATGGTTCAGCAGCTGCACCGTCATGTACTCCGGCTCGAAGGAGAGCGCCCCCCCGAAGCCCCTCAGGCCCTTGAGCCCCTGGGGGAGCCCCTTGCGGTAGGTGACCGTCTCGAAGCGGGGCGCCTCGATCTCCGCCTGGGTGGTGTAGCGGGAATCGGTCAGCAGGTACGCCTTGCCCGCTGTCACGAGGAGCGCCCCCGAGGACTCGGTGATCCCGGCGTCCCCCGCGAGGAAGCCCGAGAAGTAGCGGCGGTTCTCGGGGGCGAGGATCAGGAGGGCCTCCGTCCCGGTCTCCTCCATCCTGGCCCGGAGGGCCTGGAGCCTGGCGGGCACGGGGTCGATCTTCACCCTGCCGCCGGGGCCCCTGGTGATCGCGTCAGTAGTCATGGCATCTCGCTGTCAGCGGCGGGGCCGGGCGGCCCCGCAGAGGGGGAAGGCGCGGGAGGGGGGCCGGGCCCGCGGCGGCGCCGGGGGGCCGCCGGGGC
>JAITEZ010000163.1 GCA_031281735.1 Deltaproteobacteria bacterium
CGTCCGGACGGGGGGGCGCCGCCGGCGCGGGGAGGCCCCGCCCGCCGGGGGCAGGGCGCGCGCAGGGGGAGGGGGCGGGAGAGGCGCGGGACTGGCGGCGGCCGGGGAGGCCCCCGGCAAGGGGCGGGGGGACGGCCGGCAGGGCGGCGGGCGGCCGCGGGGGCGGAAAGCGGGGCCGGGGGTACGGGGCAGGCGGGGGGCGGCCCGGCGGGGGCTTCCCGCGCCGGGTGCCGGGGGCAGGTGCCCCGGCCGTCCGGGCGGGGGGCTCCCGGGCTGGGCGCGGCCCGGGGACGGCGGCGGCTCAGCCGCGGCCGGGCCCGGCGCCGCGGGCGCCCCGGCGGGGCGGGGAGCCGTCCGGCGTCTCGGGGAACTCCACCGTGGTCCCCTCGGTGGCCAGGTAGATGGACAGCGCCGAGCCGGGGAAGAGTAGCTCGGAGTAGTTCGAGGCCTTCTCGAGCATCTCGTAGAGCTTGCGGTCGGAGTTGAAGGGGTCGTGGTGGAAGAGGTAGAGGCGCCTCACGCCCGCCGGCTGGGCCATCTCGACCACGTTCAGGGCGTTGGAGTGGCCCCAGCCCTCCTTGGAGTGGCTCTCTAGGTAGGTGTACTGGGTGTCCGAGATGAAGACGTCCGCGGACTGGATGAAGGCCTTTAGATCCTCCCGGATGCGGTTGACTTCCGGGGAGTCCCCCAGGAGCTCGTAGTCCGTGGCGAAGACTATGGTGCGGCCGAAGGCCCGGATCCTGTAGGCGGTGGAGCCGCCGGGGTGCGGGAGCCGCATGGTGTCGATGAAGAAGGGCCCCAGGGTCAGCCCCTCCTCGGTGATGGTGCGGAAGCGTATCTCCGCCGGGAGCTCGTCGAAGTGGATGGGGAACAGGAGCGGCGTTGACTGCTGGGAGCGCAGGCCGTCCTCCACCGCCCGCGTGTTCACGGCGTGGATGGTGATGGAGGTGTCCTTGTCGTAGACCGGCGCGAAGAAGGGGAAGCCCTGGATGTGATCCCAGTGGGTGTGGGTGAAGAGCAGGTCCAGGTGCCGCTTGGGCCCCTTGCGGGCGGGCCTGGGCTTGGCCTGGGCCTTGCCGTTGCCCCTGAGCTCCTCCTCGATGTCGAGCTCGGGTTTCGGGGTCAGGTGGGCCCCCAGGCTCCGGATGCCCGACCCGGCGTCGAAGATGAGGGTGCGCGTGCTCGAGCTTATCTCCAGGCAGGGCGTGTTGCCCCCCACGAAGCCCGTGATGCGGTCCGGGAGCGTCTCCACGAAGCGCTCCACGTCATCCGGGGCCGGCCGCTCGCGCAGGGCCAGCTCCACCGCCATGGCTATCTTCTCCTTGAGCTCGGAGAACCCGGAGGGGCTGGGAAGGGAGCCCCGCACGCCCCAGAATCTGATAATCATAAGAGGAGCACTCCATCCCCCCCGGGGCCGGGCGCCCCGGCCCGTCCCCGGCACGGCTCTCGCGAGCCGGCCACTGCCGCCTGCCGTCCCGTGACGGCCGTCCCGGGACGGGAACCACCCGCGCCCCCGGGACGCTTCCGGCCCCCGGCAAGGAGGCCGGGGCCGCGGGAGGCCCCCGCCGGCCCCTCCTTCCGCATCGGCCGGACGGCCGGGGAACTGGAGCCCTTCCGCGGGGCCCCCGGCCCGCCGGGGGAGGGGGGCGGCCGCCGCGGATCCCGCCCCGCCCTACTTGGCGTAACTCACGGCCCGGGTCTCCCTGATGACCGTGACCTTGATCTGCCCCGGATAGGCCATCTCCTTCTCCACGCGGCGGCAGATGTCGTTGGCGAGGACGGCCGCCATGTCGTCGCTCACCAGATCGGAGTTCACCATGATGCGCACCTCGCGCCCGGCCTGGATGGCGTAGGTCTTGGTGATGCCGGTGAACGACCCCGCGATGCGCTCGAGATCGTCCAGGCGCTTCACGTAGGTCTCGAGCATCTCGCGGCGGGCCCCGGGCCGGGCCCCCGAGAGGGTGTCCGCGGCCTGGACCAGTACGTCCAGTACCGACTCCGGGGCCACGTCCTCGTGGTGGGCCATGATAGCATGCACCACCTGGGGGGTCTCCCCGTAACGCCTCGCGAGGTCGGCCCCGATGATCCCGTGGGGGCCCTCCACCTCGTGGTCGACGGCCTTGCCGATGTCGTGCAGGAGCCCCGCCCGCTTGGCCAGCTTGACGTTCTGGCCCAGCTCCGCGGCCATCACCCCGCAGAGGAAGGCCACCTCCACCGAGTGCTGGAGCACGTTCTGGGCGTAGCTCGTGCGGTACCTCAGGCGGCCCAGGTGCCTGACCAGCTCGTGGTGGATGCCGTGGACACCCACGTCGAAGGCGGCCTCCTTGCCGATATCCTTGAGGCTGCCCTCCATCTCCTCGGAGACCTTGGCCACCACCTCCTCAATGCGGGTCGGGTGTATCCTGCCGTCCGCTATGAGGCGCTCGAGCGCCTGCCGGGCGATCTCCCGGCGGAAGGGGGAGAAGCTGGAGAGTATCACCGCCTCCGGGGTGTCGTCCACGATGAGATCCACCCCCGTGGCGGCCTCGATGGCCCGTATGTTGCGGCCCTCCCGCCCTATGATGCGGCCCTTCATCTCCTCGTTGGGGAGGTTCACGACGGAGATGGTGTGCTCGGCCACGTAGTCGCCCGCGTAGCGCTTGACGGCGAGCGCCAGGATCTCCCGCGCCTTCTTGTCGGCGGCCTCCCTCGCCTCCGCCTCGGCGCGCCGCACGAGGAGCCCCCCCTCGTGGCGGGCCTCCTCCTCCATGGAGCGCACGAGCTCGTCCCGGGCCTCCTGGGCTGTGAGCTGCGCTACGCGTTCCAGCCTGCGGGCGACCTCCGCCCCCTGGCGGCTGATCTCCTCGCGCTGGCCCAGGAGATCCTTCTCGCGGCGGACGAGATCCGCCTCGCTCCGGGCTGCCCCGGCCTCGCGCTGGGCCACGAGATCGGTGCGCCTCTCGAAGCTCTCCTCCTTCTGGGCCAGCCTCTCCTCCTGCCGCTTGAGCTCCTGCCTCCTTTCGGACATCTCGCGCTCGAACTCGGACTTCATCCGGAAGACGAGATCCTGCCCCTGGAGGAGGGCCTCCTTCTTGATGGAGACCACGTCCTTCTGGGCGTCGCTGATGATGCGCTGGGCGTAGGACTCTATGTCCGAGATCCGTCCCTCAAAGAACCTCCTGCGCCAGTAGAAGCCTACGGCGAGGCCCACGGCGACTGCCAGGGCGGCCACGAGCGCCGCCTCGGGATAGCTCAAGTTCATCGTAATACAGGCTCCGGGTGGATATATGCCTTCCGCCCCCCCCTCCGGGCGCGGGGGCCGGTCGGGAGGCCCTGCTTGTCAAGGGTCGGGAGGTCTCTCGCACGGCCTGGGCTCCTGGGGGGGCGGCTGGGATGGGGATGGGGATGGGGATGGGGATGG
>JAITEZ010000171.1 GCA_031281735.1 Deltaproteobacteria bacterium
AGACGGGAGGGATGGAGGGTATCGGGGGCGGCCTCCGGCGGGGGCGGGGTGGTAGCCGGGACGCAAACGGGCGGGGGGCCGGGTGGCGGGGGGGACGGGGCGGCCCCCGGCCGGGAACGGGACGGCGGAGGGCAGGGCAGCTGCCAGTATGCTGCCTAACCCCAGTCCGGGTCAAGGCTTTCGGCGGGACGCCGCGCCGCTGGAGGCCTTTCGCGGCCCGGGCGGCGAGGGTTGCCCGTGATCCGGGGGAGACCCGGGCGGGAGGGGCGCAGGCCGCCGGCGGGTCAGGCGGGAGGCGGCGCGGCGTAGCCGGGAGGCCCCGCCCGCCGGGGCCTCAGGCCGCCGGGGCGCGGGTGCCCGCCGCTGCGGGACTGCCGGAACCTCTGACAGCCTGTCGCTGCAGGGCCATCGGAAGAGCCGGCATCTAGATGACACAGGCGATGATGGTGAAGTTGTGGAAGCGGTTCTCCAGGGCCCCGCACTGGGTGGGCACGGGGCAGATCTCCCCGGCGGAGAAGGAGACGAGGTAGCGGCCCGTCTCGTCGAGGTGGCGCCGCACGATGTCGATCTCGAGCTGGTTGTCGAACTCCTCGGCCACGTGGTAGCGCCCGGCGCAGGAGTTGATGATGACGGCTGAGTAGCCCTTCTCGGCCGCCACCGCGTCCAGGGTGCGTCGGGCCACGCGGCCCACCTCCTCGGCGTCGATGGTGGAGACCGAAAGGGTGGCCCCCACCGGCACGTCCCCCGCCAGGACCATGGAGCCGTCGGGCTGGGTGGCGAGCATGGCCCGGAGGATGGGGGCCGAGCCGTCGTTGAAGTCCACGGCCAGGGGGAAGAGCCCGGGGATGAGGATTCGGCCCTCCTCGTCCTGGGAGAGCCCGAGCCCCAGGAGGAAGTCCCGTGTCGACTTGCCGCTCACGGCCTTGAGGATGGAGCCGTCCACCACCTCCGAGATGACGCCCTTGCTCTTGAAGAACTTCTCCTCGGAGATGGTGCCCAGGAAGAAGCGGGGGTGCACGTCCCCGTAGAGGAGGACGATGGAGAGCTTGCCCTTGTGGAACTCGCCGTCCCGGAGGATCCCGGAGCTCACAAAGCCCGTCTCCTCGGTGACGCACATGGTCCCGAAGATCGGGGACCTCCCGGCCACGGACGAGAGCACCTCTAGCTGCCTCGCCCCGCTCACCTTGACGAGCAGGGGCAGGAAGGTCAGCACCAGGGAGGGCTGGCCCTCCATCCCCTCCGCGGCCTGCTCCCAGGCGCCCCGGATCTGCTCCCGGTGGTTCTCCACCGTCAGATCCCCGGTGAGGCCCAGCCTGAAGCGGACGGTGTCAGAGGTCAAGACGAGGATGCTCAGGGGGGCTACGTTCCTCTTCGAGCCCTTCACCGCGCAGGCGCTGGTGGTGGCGCCCGTCACCGGGAAGGGGAGCCGCTCGCAGAGGGCCCGCACGACGTCCGTCTCCGTGAAGTCGTGGTTGCAGGAGACGATGCCCACCGACTCGGCCAGGAGCCCGTCGAGATCCAGCTGGCCCAGGATTTCCTCGATGGCGTATTCCACATCGTCGACCTCGTCGGTGAAGGCGGTCATGGTATTGATCATTCGTTCTCCGTTCGGGGAGCCCGCGCGCCTCCGGGGCCAAAGGCATGCCTGCCGCGACCTTTCCTGGGGAGTCCGGGCGGGCCGGAGGCCGGGCACTATGGAGGGAGCCGTGCCTGGCGCGGTCGGGAAGGGGGAGGCGTCGCCGGTGGCACCGCCGCAGGCCCTGCCGCGCCGAGAGCGGGGGGCGGCCCGGCTGCCCCGCGGTCGGGACCGGGCCCGGCTGAACCCCGGCCAGCCGCCGCAGGCATGGGCCGCCGGCACCGCCTGATCCGGCGCGGGCGCCGGCCGTGCGGCCGGCTGGGGCCCGCCCGGCGAACCCTTCCGGCAACGGGAGCATACCCCCGCGCGGAGGGTGCCCGCTGAGTCTGCCCTGCTTGGGCGGGCAAGAGTAGAGGGAGGGATCGCTTGCCCTGCCGATTATAGCCGAAAGACTGTGGTTTTAAAACGCTGACGGGTCACGGGATCCTGCTGGCCGGCGCTTGTCTGCGCGGGGCGCTGCACCCCGCGCCCGGGTCCTGGCTGGCTTCCGGAATGGCGGGCGGCTGGGATATCGCGTAACTTCCAGTGATATCTAGTGAAACACCGGAATATGCCATGCCGTGCCTCTGCTGCCCCTCAAGCCGGGACGTGTCCCGCCACCTTCCGCCAACCCACCTTCCCGCCTTGCCCGCGCCGATGCCTGCTCTGTGGATTCGTCAACAATTAATATGATTTATTATTATTTTATATATTTATTATTTTATATATTTAATTAATATTTTATTATATTTATAATTTATATATAATTTTAAATTACACATTATTATATAGTTATCTTCACCAGCAACAGAGACCCTTCTCCCTGTCTGGCGGATACTAAATGACTGACCGTTCCCGAAACCATCCCTGCCAGGAACCCGCAGAAGGATCCGCCGGAGGGAACCAGGCCGCAGGCGGCAATCCCGGGCTGGTGCCGGACACCTGCCCGGCCCTGCCTCCCGGCCCGCACCGGGAGCCTCTCGGAAATCCGGGACGGACGAGGCCTGCTGCCGGCATCGCCAGAAAACATGCAGAAATGGGAGAGAATCACTATTAAGCAAACCATTATGTCTGGGGATTCCCGCGCCTCCCTGACCGGGCCATCCCGCCCCCCGCGCCTGGGGAGCGTCATCGCCCTCCTGCCGGGGGACGTACGCATCCTCTCCTGCCAGGGAGCCCCTCCTTCCCCTGGGTGGCCCCCTGCCATCCCGCCCTCCTGAACATGCCCCCCCGTCCCGTCTGCGGGAAGCCCGCCGCGAATGCCGCAACCCCGGCCGGACGCTGTGGTGGCCGCCTCCGTCCGGGACGCTAGACCGCACGCCCGGGGCGCCTCTGGGCGCCGCCCGGCTGCATGGCCTGCCGGAAGGTGTCCAAGCCCGGGCGTCACCGGGAGAGGGCGGCGCGCCGCCCCAGGGCGTCCCGGACGGCCGGCGAGGCCGACCCGGGGCCCCCCCGGGCGTTTCCCGGGCCGGGGCGGCATCGGCGGGACACCCCGGTCCCCTAGCGGCCAACTTGAAGGGGGCCTGGCGGGAAGGGCCCCAGGAATTGGGGGAGCGGCTCTCCGGGGAAGAAAGATGAAGGAAAGCCGGAGGTTTTTTTAGCAACTGTATATTGTCTAACTTGACTTATTTAACTCAAGTTATGGAGATTTTTTAAAAACTCTTATCGAGTTGATGGCCTTTGCCATGCAATTAACCCAAAAAAGCTCTTGTGTTTTCAAACAGTCCCTATTAGTATCTAGCTTTTGGAAGGCCCGCATACCTCATTCGTCAGGACAGACCCCTTCACCTAGGCCCCGCGCCGCCTGATCCCTCCCCCGGCGGGCGCTCCCTTGCCGCCGCTTTGCCGAAGACGCGCCGGGCATGGACAGCATACATGCGGCTCGCATTAATCTTAACATCCTCAAAACACATATTATAAAGCATTTGTCTTATATAGATACTTAATTTTATGCCATCAGGTCTTGCCACGCGTTACCCGTCCGTGTTAGACTAATTACCGGCTTCTTCCGGAGGGGGTTAGATTCCCATGGCTACAAACGATCGAGCGGTCGAGGTTTACAGGTACCATCTCGTCCCGGGCAACATCTTCTCCTGCGGCAAGCAAGCCATGATCTCGGCCGTCCTGGGCACCTGCGTCGCGGTGTGCCTCCATGACCGCCGCCTGAAGATCGGGGGCATGAACCATTTCCTGTACCCCAGGAGCGGCTTCTTCGGCTCCCCCTCCAGCGAGTACGGGGACGTGGCCATCCCGCAGCTCATCAGCAAGCTCACCCGCATGGGGAGCCGCATCGAGGACCTGGAGGCCCAGATCGTTGGGGGCGCCGCCATCCCCGGCGCCCGCCAGGAGTCCACCGGCGGCAAGAACGTGAAGATGGCCCGGAAGATCCTCAAGAAGAAAGGCATCCCCGTGGTCTCCGAGGACGTGGGCGGCGTCAAGGGGCGCAGGCTGATCTTCCACACCGGGACCAACGAGACCATGATCATGAAGACGCACCGCATCCGCCGGGGGGACTACTACCCCTACCGGCAGAGGCTGGAGAACTAGCTCGGGCGGCCTGGGCGCGGCCGCCCCTCCCGGGACGGGACCGCCGGGATCCGGGGATCGGGAGTCAAAGGGGCCGGCCCTCGCGAGAGGGCCGGCCCCTTTGACGTTCTCCGCCGTCCTCCCCGCCGTCATCCCGGCGGACGGGCCGGCCCGGAACCAAGGAGGGGATCCCGCCGGGCGTTCCCGTGGCGGGCCCCCTCCCGGCCCGGGTTGAACCGGCCGGGAGGGGGCCCGGTGCCGCCCTTGCCCTCTCGCTACCTCGCCACTCCCCCGCGGCCAGGGACACCGGGCTGCTGTGGAAGAAGTCCTCGGTCACCTTCTCGCCGGGTCCCAGGATCATGAAGTCATCCCCGGGCCAGGGGCCGTCGACGAAGGCCTTGAAGTAGCTCAGGTCTGCCTCCACCTCGACGAACTCCATGTTGAAGGCCCGGCAGTTCTCCCGGGCCCGCGCCCTCATGCGCCCGACGTCCCCCAGGCCGTTGTTGATGAGGCAGATGTAACTGTAGTTCGCGAGCTCGAGGGACATGCCCTTGAAGGCCTTCTTCGCCCCCAGGCGGGGGGTGTAGCGCTTCTCCACGATCGAGAGGGGGTCGCCCGCGTTGCGGAGCCAGCCGTCCGTAACGTAGAGGGTGCCAGGCCTCTCCGCGAACATCCTCATGTAGCGGGCGGGGGAGCCGACGAGCATGGAGATGCAGTCGTGGCACCGGGGGACGGTCAGCCCCCCCCGCGAATGGACACCCACCGTGCCGTTGGAGCAGAGCCCGTAGCACAGCCCCACCCGCTCGCAGCCTGAGGCCATCATCTCCTCGGCCGCCCGGTTCAGGGGGGCGGCCATCTCCTTGGGCCGCTCGTGGAGGGCGTATTCCATGACGCGCACCGGTATGTCCCGGCCGTCCACGACCGCCTCGATCTCCCTGCTCACGACGTCGCAAGCCACTATCCCCAGCCGCCCTGTCATCCCCGGACCTCCCTCGGGATCCCGTCCGGATCCCACGGCCCCCGGAGGGGCGAGTGCGCGAAGGCCTGGCCGCGCCTTGACGCCCGTCTGTCCCGCCGGGACGATACCGCCTCCCGGCCGGGAAGGGGTTCAACAACTTGCGCAGGCCGTCCCGGCGGCCCGGAAGACGCCACTCGCGCCGCCCCTGGCATGCCGATGCCGGGCCGCCCGGAAGCCCCGCCCCGCTCCCCTCGCGGAGACGACCGGCAGGGCGCCGGGGCCCCGGACCTCACCCCCCCCGCGAGAGGGGCGGCCGCGTTCCCGCCAGTCCCCGCCCGCAACCGCCGCCGCCCATGTCCCTGCCCGCGGGGGTGCGGCCTTCACGCCGGCACCCGGAACGAAGCCTTCCGGAGGGGCCTCCGCAGGCGTCCCGCAGGGCCTCCGGGAACCGCGGGGATCCGGACGACCCGTGCAGTAAGGACAGCCCGCGCAACCCTATACAGCCCGCGCAGCCCGGACGGGGGGGGGCGGCCCGCAGGCGGGCTACCTCTCCCCCCCCGCGGCGGCAAGGGTTGCGGGGCTGCTGTAGAAAAGATCCTCGGTCACCCTCTCGCCGGGGCCCAGGACCAGGAAGTCGTCCCCGGGCCAGGGGCCGTCGACGAAGGACCTGAAGTAGCTCAGGTCGGCCTCCACCTCGGCGTACTCCTTACCGAACGCCCGGCAGTTCTCCCGCGTGCGGGCCCTCATGAGGTCGATGTCCCCCACCCCGTTGTTGATGAGGCAGATGTAACGGTAGTTGGCGAGCTCGAGGGACATGCCCTTGAGGGCCCTCTTCTCCCCCATGCGTGGGGTGTAGCGCTTCTCGACGGTCGAGAGGGGGTCGCCCGCGTTGCGGATCCAGCCGTCAGTGATGTAATAGGTCCCCGGATTCTCCGCGAACAGCCTCATATAGCGCGCGGGCGAGCCCACGAGCATGGAGATGCAGTCGTGGCACCGGGGGACGGTCAGCCACCCCCGCGAATGGACACCCACCGTGCCGTTGGAGCAGAGACCGTAGCACAGCCCCACGCGCTCGCAGCCCGAGTCCATCAGCTCCCCGGCCGCCCGGTTCAGGGGGGCGGCCATCTCCTTGGGCCGCTCGTGCAGGGCGTATTCCATGACGCGCAGGGGGATGTCCCGGCCGTCCACGACCGCCTCGATCTCCCCCTTAACCACGTCGCAAGCGATCAGTCCCAGTCGCCCGGTCATCTCACACCTCTTCCGGGATCCTCCCGCCGGATCCCCCTGGCCCCCCTGGGGGCGGGCGCGAAGGTCTGGCCGTGCCGTTCCGCCCGTTTGTTCAGCTCTCTAGGATTCTAACCCCGGCCCTCACTGCCGTCAACACGAGAGAGCCCGCCCCGGCGGCCCGCAAGCCGCCTCCCGCCGCAAGCCCCCCCGCGCACCCTCCCG
>JAITEZ010000198.1 GCA_031281735.1 Deltaproteobacteria bacterium
CCGGTCTCGCTCGGCCTCCTCGGCGAGGAAACCGGCCGCGCCCCGCTCCCGCTCGGCCTCCGCGGCGAAGCCCGCCGCCAGCCGGTCGCGCACGGCCTCCGCGGCGAAGAAGCCGGCCGCGTCCCGCTCCCGCACGGCCTCCGCGGCGAAGAAGCCCGCCGCCAGCAGGTCACGCTCTGCCTCCGCGGCGAAGAAGCCCGCCTCGTACCGCGCCCGTTCGGCCGCCCCGGCCCGCAAGCCCTCCTTGTCCCGCATGCGCCCGTCCTCCTCGTCCCGCAAGCCGGCCGCCGCCACCAAGAGGCCCGTGGGACGCCCGCGCAAGACCGAGGGCGCATCCCCGCGCAGCAGGACGGCATCCGGCCGCGCGCGCCCGGCCGCCTCCTCTTCCGCGAGGAAGCCCGCCGCCAGGAAGAGCTCCTCCAGGGCCTAGCCTTCCCGTCCGGAAGCGGGCTCTCGATCCCGCCTCCCGTGCCGCTCCGCCGCCCGGCCCGGATCCGCCGCTTGGCCTGCGGCCCCGTTCCGGATCCGCAGGCCTTGTGACAGTTGCCCGCGCGAGGCAGGGCATGCCCGCGCAAGACGGCCCCCGCCAGGCAGGGACGTTGTCCCCGCCTGGCGGGGGCCGCGCTTTCCAGCGGGGGCGCGGGACGCGCCGCGGTGCCCCGGCCCCTCTCAGAGCCCCCAGCAGGGATCGTTGACGCGCTTCAGCGACTCCTCGGCGAGATTGTAGGGGCCCACCGCGGGGCCGAACTCCCGCGCGAGACGGGTGACCGCCCGCAGCCCCGGGGGGATCCATTCCTCCTCGTCCCGCCGCGGGCACATGACTACCGCGTTGGCGGAGCGCCTGCCGGAGAATACGAGCGGCGTGCATCCGAAGATCTTCATGGTGCGCCTCAGCTGCATCCGGTAGGGCTCTATCCGCGTCTGGTGGAGGTTCTGGGCCAGGAATCCCCCCGGCCGCAGGCGGCTCCAGCACAGCGAGATGAACTCGTCCGTCGCCATGTGGCGGGGGATGTACTTCCCGTTGAAGGCGTCCAGCCAGATCTGGTCGGCAGATTCCGGCGGCATGCCTTCCAGGTGCTCGTAGCCGTCCGCTATCCGGAGCTCCACGTTCCCGCCGGGGCTGAAGAAGAAGTAGGTCTCGGCGATCTCGGCCACCATGGGGTCGACCTCGGACACCGTGAGCCTCCGGTCGGGGAGGAACTCCTGGAAGAGCCGCGGGATGAAGCCGCCGCCGAGGCCTATCATGGTGATCTCGCGGTTCAGGGGCGAGAGGGCCAGCGCGAGGAGCATCATGCCGGGGTACTCGAAGATCGGGGCCGTGGGGTTGGACAGCGAGATGGAGGTCTCCGACTCCTGCGCGTCCGCGCCCAGGTAGAGGGTGCGCAGATCCCCGCAGTCACGCACCGTGATGTGGCTGAACCCCGAGTCCCCCTCGAAGACCGTGACGGGCGCGGGCGGCGGGAAGGGCTGGGAGAACGCCCGCACGATGCGGGCGAATGGTCCGGGGCTCTTGTCTTCTGCCATGGTGGGGAGAGCTCTCCGCGCCGGGAAGGCGGCGGCGTTCGTTCGTGTCGGCGCGCGGGATCCGCGCCCGCGCGCCCTGCGGCGGCCGTCCGCTGGCGGCGGGGGCGCGGCCAGGGCCTTCCCCTGGAATCTTCTCCGCCCGGCCGCCCGATGTCCAGCGGCGGCGCCTTCCCGGGGGGCGCGGGCCGCGCGCGGGCTAGCGCCTCTCCAGATCGCCCAGCCCGTCGTGCCTGGTCTGGGTGGGGCTCATGCCGGCCATGAAGGCCGGCGGGACGTCCCTCCACTGCACGTCCACGGGGCGGCGGCCGGAAACGGCCAGGGACACCCTGAGCCGGGCCAGGAGGGCGGCGGCCGCGCGCGCGTCCCGCTCCCCCTCGTCGCGCAGGAGTGGATCCAGCAGGACGCGGCGGACGGTCCCCAGGGACAGCGGCTCCTCGGCGGCGAAGGAGAAGGAGATGCCCGCGGGATCGAGGGCGAAATCCCTGAGCTCGGAAACGATCTCGGGCGCGTTCACCGCGAAGGGATCCATGCGGGCGAGGGCCAGGATGCCCAGGCTCGACGCGAGGGCGTCGAGGGATCCGCCGGGGGCGCCGCGCGCGGCGGCCGACGCGAGGAGCGCCCTCGCGAGGCCGCGGTCGGAGTACTCCAGATCGAACGCGGCGACCGAGATCCCCCCCGCGGAGGGCGCGTCGAGGACGGTCCCCGGCCGCGCCAGCGTGGCGCGCCCGAGATCCTCCAGGAACGGCCGTCCCGCGCCGAGGAGCACGAGGCTGCCCGAGATCCCGAAGAGGCCGTCCGCCTCGAGGGTGAAGGAGGGCACCACCACGCTTCCGAGGCGTTCCGTGTAACGGGCCTCGATCGCCAGGCGGGGGAGCAGCAGGGGGGGGTGACGGGAGGCTTCCGGGACGGGGGCCGCGCCGGCGCCGCAGGCTTGCGCCCCGGCCGCGGCGCGGGTTCCGCCGAGCGCGGGCGGCGGCGCGAGGGACGGCAGGAGGGGCGACGAAAGGTATACCGCGAGCCCTTCCAGGTCGATCGTCTGGGACGGAGCCGGAGCGCCTTTCGCGAGGGGGCCCAGGACGCGGATCCCCTCCAGGCGGAGGATTCTCCCGCCTTCCGACGAGAGTTCCACCCCGCCGGCGGCGGCGCTTTCCAGATCGACGGGGGGGAGGAGGGCGAGGGAGAGGGGGACGGCGGCGGCGGGTTCCCCCGGGGGGAGGGACGCCAGGTGTTCCCTGAGATCGGACAGGATCCGGAAAAGGTCGCCCCCCGCGACGGCAAGGTGGTCCGCCGACAGGGAGAGGGGCTCGCGGGTGCCTGCCCCCCCGCGCTCCCGGCGTCCCCGGAAAGCCCCGGCGAGTCCCGGGTGACGGCACCGGCCCCGCCGGCGCCCCCCCCGGCGGGCGCGGGCGGCCGGGGGAGACCGGCGGTTATGAGGACGCCCGCGGCCGTCTCCCTCCTCGCCGCGGCGAGCCCCCGGCCCGCGCCGTAAAGCGGCCCCGCGAGCTTCAGGGACTCCATGTCCACGGTGAAGTCCGGCCACCGCAGCGCCACGGCGGCGAACTCGGCCTCGCCCGCCGCGAGATGGCACGCGAGGCCGGGGCGGCCCTCGCCTTCCGCCGCCGCGGCGAGTATCCGCGGATCCCGGAGGCTCAGGGAGCGGGCCCTCGCGAAGGGCGCCGCCTCGCCTTCCCTGAAGACGGCTGGCTCCAGGAGATCGGCCCCGGCGAGCCTCAGCGCGCCCAGCGCCTCGGGGATCCCCTCCGGCACGCGGGAAGGCGAGGGATCCAGCGCGGCGCCCCTCAGGAGGAGCCTCGCCGCCTCCGCGCGGTAGCGGATCCCACCCCGGGCGAGGGGGAGGCGCACCGACTCGAGCGCCAGGGACTCGAAGAGCCCGGCCGCCGAGGCCCCGGGGCGGAAGCCCCCTGCCGCGAGCGAGGCCAGGGCCATGGGGAGCGGGGGGCCGGTCACGACGAGGCGCGCAGCCTCGACGGGGCCTGCCGCGGCGAGCCACCGGCTTCCGGGATCGCCCCCCCCCGCTGGGGGGAGGATCCAGTCGGGGAGGCGGAGCCTCACGTCCTCGGCGGTGAAGACCCTCAGCGACTGATCGAAGGAGACCGACCCGGCGCTCCAGCCGTCCCTCCCGAAGGCCGCGTCCAGGGCGGCCGCGACGGAGCGCGCGCCCTCGTCGCGGATCTTGGCCCGCACCGCCAAGGTGGCCGAGAGGGCCAGGGCCGCCGCGACCGCCAGGGTCGCGGCCAGGGTCTTGAGTTCGGACGGGGTTGCAGGCACGGCTTGAGTGGTAGCGCGCCCCCGGCGGCTCCTCGGGGCGCGGAGCGGGCATGCGGGATCCGCGGGGGGGTCGCGGGGGGGCAGCGGGGGGCGTTGGGGCGCGGGAGTCGCGGGTTTCCGGAGGATGTGAGGGGGGGCGCGGGAGGCCGGCGCGGCCCGCGCCGGGTGCGCGCGGCGCGCCGGGAGACCAGTATAGGGCCTGCCCTGGGCCAATGCAAAGCGTCGGGACGCGGCGCGCCCCCGTGAGGGGACCGTTTCCCGCAGCGGGCGGCCCTTCCCGCGCCGGGGCGCGTCAGCCGCGCTTCCGTTCCGGCGGATCCCCCGGCACGACGCGGGAGCGGGGGCAGGGGCCGCCCTCCGGATGGGTGGGGCAGATCCAGAACTCCTTCTTGCCGATCCTGACCCTCCCGTAGGGGGTGGCGCCGTCCACCCGGCAGAGGGGCGGGGAGGGGTAGGGCCAGCGCTCGTGGAGTGGCCTGGGGCTGCGGGAGCCCTGGCAGGAGGGGTTGAGGCAGGCGAGCTTCAGTGGGTTAGTGTCCCCGAAGCCGCGCGGCCGGTCGCGGTTGACCAGCAGGAACGGCCACCCGCAGAGGGGGCAGCTCCGGGAGGGGCCGGGGGCGAGCTTGGCCTCGATGAGAGGGAGCTGGAGCACCTCCTCCAGGGCGGCGCAGGCACGGGGGGCGTCCAGCGCGAGGGCGCGCTGGCGGGTGCCGGGGCCGGGGGGGGCCGGATCCCCCCAGAAGAGGCGCCTGCGATCCACTATCCCCGTGAAGGCGGGGAAGCCCTCGGCCATGAGCACCAGCCCGCCCGCGACCCGCAGGCCCCTCAGGGCCTCCTCGGGATGGCCGTCCCCGTCCCTACCGGGCGGGGCGGCGAGGACGGTCACCCTCGCCCCGCGCCTTATCGCGCCCAGGAGACCGGGGGACGTGGCCCGCCACCAGTCGGGGCCCTGGGCCGGCAGCGAGCAGAAGACCGAGGCTGAGGCCGCCTCGAGGGCCTCCTGGAAGGAGGCTTCGGAAAGGTGCTGCGCCGCGTCCGCGTGAACCTTGTCGGAGGCGGCCCGGTACAGGGCGGCGAGAGGCCCCTCCGCGGGGAGCCTCGCTATCCGCCTCTCGGGGCCCAGGAGCACGAGGGCCCCGCCCGCGAGGGAGAGGGCCAGGAGGAGGGCCTTCGCGCCTGCGGGGGCCTTGGCCCAGGGGTGGGAGGCGTGGGGGGCCCCCAGGGCGGTGTCGAGGATGACGAGGGACGCCGGGGGGAAGCCCTCGAAGTCCCCCGGCTCCCCCGCGAGCACCCTCAGGTGCGCCTTGCCCAGATCCTCGAGGAGGGCCCGCAGGAGCCTGGCCTGGGCGGGCGAGGGGGCCAGGATGACGGCGGTCCTGCGGGGCGCCCCCCCCGGCCCCGCCGTCCGGGGGGCCCTGCCGGCGTCCTCCCCCTCCAGGAAGGTGGCGGCGAGCCTGACCGCCGTGAAGGCCGTGACGGGGTTCACGGGGCCGTCCTCCCCCCGCGCCCGGAGGGAGACGGCCTCGGGGAGCGTCACGGGGCAGATGGCCAGCCCGTCCTGGATGTTGACGGACAGGAGCCCCGGGAAGCCGGAGGGCGACGGGCGCATGGTGCTGCCGCCGTCCGGCTTCCGGAAGGCCGGGTAGGGGCCCAGCGGGTTGGGTGGCGGCTCCGGCCTGAGCGGGCGGGAGGAGGAGGCACGCATCGCCACCAGGGCGGCGGCTATGGTAGCGGAGGGCGCCGGGAGCGTGGCGGCCGGGGGGGCGGGGCCCCCGGGGGGCGCGAGATCGGCGGGGGGGGCGGCCCCGGGTGCCGCCCCCGCGGGGGACGGCTGCCCCGCGCCCCCCGGGCGGCCTTTCCGGTCCTGCCCTGCCGGGAGAAGGCCCGGGGCGGCGGCGGTGGGCGCCGGACCCGGCGACGGGAGGGGTTCGGAGGCGAGGAGGGTGTGCCAGGCGGGCGCCCCGCCGTCGTCGACCGGCGCCTCCTCGTACCAGGCGCAGGCGGAGAAGTCCGCCAGGACGATGAAGCGCCTGCGTGCGAAGGCCGAGTGCGCCACCAGCGCCTCCCGGTCCCTGTGGGTCGACACCGGCGGGGCGACGGCCACGATGTCGTCGAAGCGCCTCGCGCCGAGGGGGGGGCCGTCCCGGTCAGCGCCCTCCCTGGCCAGGATCAGCGGCGCGGCCTCCAGGTCGGCCGCGTCCAGGGGGCGCGAGGGGGCGGCCCGGGACTCGCGGGCGAGGCGGGACGACCTCTCCCGCAGGTCCGCCAGCCCGGCCCTCAGGGTCGCGAGCGCGGCCTCGGCCTCGGCGAGAGGCCGCAGGCGCGCGGCCCGGCTGCGGGCCTCCAGGAGCTCCTCCCTGAGCGTACGGGCATCCCGGACGAACTCCTCCCGCTCGCGCCTGGCCGCCCCCGCCGCCCTCTCGGCCTGCGAGAGGCGGGAGGCGGCCTCCTGCTCGGCGGCCTCCAGCGCCTTCGCCTCCAGCCTGCCGGTGATGAGGCCCCGCAGGCCGGAACGCGTCCTCGCCAGCTCCGCGCCCGCCCTCTCCCAGGCGGCCAGGGCCTCCGCGCGGCCGTAGTCCGCCGAGAACCAGCTCGGCTTCCTGGCGGCTATCTCGTCGCGGAGGGCCTCCAGGTTGGACTCCAGAGTGACGAGGGTCCGGTGGGCCGCGAGCTCCTCCTGGAGCCCCGACTCGGCGGCCTTGAGGGCCTGCTCCTCGCGGGAGACGCGGGCGAGCTCGCGGGCCTTCTCCTCCCTCTCCTGGAGCCGCAGGGAAGCCAGCGAGCTGGCGAAGAGCGCCTTGGGCGCCTCCAGGTGGGGGTACAGGAAGCCGATCCGGGACTGCGCGAGGGCCCTGGCGCAGTCCTCCAGCGTCCGCGGGGAGGGGCAGGAGGCCAGCGCCGTCTCCCCCTCAGGGAGTAGCGCGAGCAGGGCCGCGAGCGTCCGGGGCACGTCGGGGGCGGCGGCCCAGACCAGGAGCGGCCCCTCCGGGAGGGGGGACGAGGAATCCAGGCGTCTCCAGGGGCCCATGCCGCCGGGGTCGCGGGCCGGCCCGCCGCCCGCGGTGACCGCCCAGCCCGAGGCGCGGTCAGCGAAGAGCGCGCGTCCGGGAAGCCCGGCGCCGGCGGGGGGGGCATCGGCGGGAGGGGAGCCGGCGGGGGGATCGGGCGTCCAGAGGAACACCCCCTCGGCGGGCGGCCCTCCTGGCGGCGGATCCCCGAGGAAGAAGTGGAGCCGGAAGCCGTCGCCGCCCGCATGCAGGGCCCGGAAGGGTTCCCGGGGCCGCGGCGGGGCAGCGGGATCGCCTGCGGCGCCCGCGTCCCCCGCAGGGGGGGAGGG
>JAITEZ010000283.1 GCA_031281735.1 Deltaproteobacteria bacterium
CAGGAGGATCTGCCGCACCCGCCCCGCGTCCCCGAACAGGGCGGCCGGGATGTCCGGGGAGATGTCCGTCGCCAGGGCCACGGGCTTGCCGGACAGGCGCACGCGGATGAGGGTGATCACGTCGTTGAGGAGCGACGACGGGCGGTAGCGCTCGTTCCTCAGGTCCAGGCCGCCGGACTCTATCTTCGAGAAGTCGAGTATGTCGTTTATGATGACGAGCAGGCTGGCACCCGCGCTCCTGATGCCCTGGATGTACTCCAGCACCTTGCCTCCCCCCCCGGCCGCGGCGCCGCCCTCGCCCCCGCAGGCTGGCTGGCCCAGCTCGCGGTGGGCGAGCTCGGAGAACCCGATGATGGCGTTCATGGGGGTGCGGATCTCGTGGCTGGTGCGGGCAAGGAAGTCGCTCTTGGCCTTGGAGGCGTGCTCGGCTATCTCGATCTGCCACTCTAGCTCGGCCGTCCGGGCGGCCACCGCCTCCTCCAGGACGCGCCCCTCCCTGCGCGAGCGGGCGACCATGGCCGCGAGGAGCGCCACGACGCACAGGAGGAGCGCGAGGCCCGCCACCATGAAAGGCGTCCTGGCCCGGATCATGGCCCCGCGGAAGTCGAAGACGCGTGAGCGCCAGCGCCAGACCGCCGCCTCCGTGTCGATGCGCCTCAGGGCCTTGGAGAGGACGGAGCGCAGGATCTCCTGGCCCCCGGCCACGCCGAAGTAGGAGTCGTTCCTGCGGTCGAGCGAGAGGTTGACCTTGAAGTAGGGCCGCTCGCGGAAGATGTTCATGCTGAGCAGCTCGGTGTCCGAGCCCATGACGAGATCAACCTCTCCGCGCTCGAGGCCCTCGAAGGCCTGGTAGTAGCCGGGGTAGAGGACGGTGCCCCCGTGGGCCGGGAACCAGCGCCGGAAGGCCTCCGCGTATGACGTGGCCTCGGGCAGGCCGACCCGCAGGAACTTCACGTCGGCGAGCTCCTGGTCCGGGAAGGGGATGAGAGAGAGCAGGGCGAACTGGCTCGTCATGTATGGCAGGTCCGGCCACAGGAAGCGCCCCTCCCTGGAGGGGGTGCGCGAGAGATCGGAGACGATCTCTATCTCCCCCCTCTCGAGGGCCCCGTAGATCGCGGGCCAGGGCACCGGCTCCGGGAAGGCGCTCTCGAACTTGAGCCCCGTGAGGGCCTCCACCTCGCGCAATATGTCCGGGGCGACGCCCTGGAACTCCCCCTCCTGCTCGTTCCAGAAGCTCATGGGGTAGTTGTCGCCCTCCAGCCCCGCCCTCAAGGGGATAGCCTCCCCCCCGGGCCCCCCGGACAGGCGCCCCGTGAGCCAGGCCGTCTCGGTCTCGTCCAGGGAGGTCAGGAACCGGTGGCGGGCGTACTGGAGGCGCCCCTCCCGGTACAGGCCCGCGAAGAACCCCTCGCCCTCGCTGTCGAGGAGCCTCTGGACGGCGCCGATGAGGGGGGCGAGCTCCGGATCCCTGGCGGAGAGCGACACCGGCGAGGTGACCAGGGGGAGCAGATCCTCGGTCGTCACCTCGCCGAAGGGGTCGAAGGTGGCCTCGTAGGGCGCCTCGCAGACGAAGGCGTCTATGTCCCCGCTCGCCAGGAGCTCCCAGACCTCGGCGGTGTCCCCAATGGTGCGGACCGTGAAGGGCCCCTGCAGGCCGGCCAGCGCCCGTTCGAAGGAGGCGTCCCCCTCCAGCCGGCCGTACCGCAAGGGGCGCGAGACGGCTATCTCGGACAGGGACCGCGCCCCCGGCAGCCGCAGGTAGCGGACGGTCCGCTCGGTCACGGGGCCCGTCATGGAGAACCTCTCCCGGCGCGCGGGGGTGGCGGCCAGCTCAGCCGTGAAGTCCACCGTCCCCTTCTCCAGGCCCTCCATCATGTCCCCGAACTCCATGATCGCCGGCTCGAAGGGTATCCCGAAGAAGCCGGTGAGCCACCGGCAGAGGAGCGCGGAGGCGCCCCTGAACTCGCCGTCCGCCTCGCGGAAGAGATCGACGCTCCTCTCCCCCGCCAAGACGAAGGAGCCCCGCTCGCGCTTGACCCTCTCTATGGCCTCGATCTCCCCCACCGTGAGGCCCGGCACCTTCAGATAGCCCGGGCGCCCCGCGGGAACCGCCGGGCCGTCCTCCAGCGCACAGGCCGGCCCGGCCCACGCCGCCAGGGCAAGCAGGCATGCGAGAAGGAGCGGCGCCGACAGGGTCAGGCAGGGGTGGTGGTGGCTGTGAGGCATCGCGCGCTCGCAGTGCCGCGGCGGGGCGCGCCAGCGGCCGGGAAGACGGCAGGGCTCCGCCGCCTGGGCGGCCGGCGGGGCGGGAGGAGGGCGGGACGGGGGACGGCAAGGCAACGGCGGTTCAGCGAGAATGAACGGGAGACAGGGCCGAGGGCAGGCCGGGACCGGGAAGGGACGGGATCCGGCCGGGGGGCCGGAAGGCGCCGGGAAGGGCGGGAAGGATGGGCGGCGGCCGGTGACTGTCACGCGGGGATCGGGAGGCCGCCCCCCGAGTGTCCAGGGAGGGGCCTCTGGCCGTCCGGAAGCCTGGGGGGCCTACAGGATGCCGCCCGCCGCGGTGACACTGAGATCTAGCGGGCCCGGGCGTGCGGGGGCCTTGACGCGGATCGGCACCCCGCCGCCGAAAACAAATCGGCCGGGGCCCGCCTCAGGCCTGGGATGCCCGAACCGGAAAGCAGGCGTATTTGCCACGTTACGGGAACGATATCTGATGACGCGCGCCCGTGTCAAGACGAACCGGGGAGGCGCCGCGGGGCGCGGCCGCCTCCCCCCGCAGGGGACGGCGCCCCCCCCCGCGGCGAACCGCGAGGCCCGCAACCCAGAGGCCGGCCGCTGGAGCCCTCAGCCGGCCTCCCGGCCGCCCCCCTCCAGCTCCGCTAGCCCCTCCAGGGCCCTGTCCCAGTCGGAAACCCGTATCCCCGCGTCGATGCCGCCCAGGGCCTTCTCCGGCCCCGGCCCGGAGACAACCGCCTTCAGGAGGGCCACCTTCCTGCCCGCCACCCGGCGGTCGCGGGCCCGCAGCGCCTCCCGTAGGTCGCCTATCAGCCTCGGGAGCTCATCCTCCTCGCCGCCCGCGGCCTGCGCGGATCCCGCCTCCCCGCCGTCCGCGCCCCCCCGGCCGGCGGGCGCGAGCTCGCGGATCCGGGCGGCGAGGGCGGCCAGCCTCCTCCGGAACGGGGGGAGCGCGTCCGACAGGAGCCCGAGATCCCCTTCCCGGCCCGCCGCCTCCAGGGCCGCCGCCCAGGCGGAGAGCGGCCCCGCCCCGATGTTGGCGAGGGCGCCCTTGAGGGCGTGCGCCTGGATCGTCAAACCCTCGAGGCTTCCTGCGTCCGGAGGCCCTCCCAGATGGGGCAGGGCCCCCTCGGCATCCCCGAGGAAGGCCGCGAGAAGCCTCAGGTACCCCGGCCGTCCCCCGGCCCGGGCCATGCCCTCCCCGGTGTCCACGCCCTCGATGAGGAGCTGCCCGTCCTCAGCCGGGTGGGGCTCCGCTGAGAGGGGCTCAGCCGCGGGGAACCCCGCCTCGGGCAGCCCGCCGCGATCACCGCCGGCGGCGCCGGCCGTCCCTCCGCCCCGCACCTCCGCGCCGGGGGGGGGCTCCGGCAGAGCGGCGGGCCCGGGAGGCGGCGGGTCCTTCCCGAGGGTCACGGTCAAGGGCCCCCTGCGCTTCGAGGGGGGGATCCAGCGCTCCAGGCAGGCCTCCAGGAGGGCCGGATCGATGGGCTTGGAGAGGAAGTCGTCGAAACCCGAGGCGAGGTACATCTCCCGCATGCCGGATATCGCGTTGGCGGTCAGGGCCACCATCGGCACGGCCCTCCCCCTCTCAAGGCCCTTTATCTCGCGGCAGGCCTCGATGCCGTCCATGACCGGCATCATGTGATCCATGAGGATGAGATCGAAGTCCCTCGCGCCGGCCAGCTCCACGGCCTCCCTCCCGCTCTCGGCGAAGGAGAGCCGCATGCCGTAGGGGGACAGCAGGCCCTCCGCGACCATGAGGTTGCTCCGGTAGTCGTCCACCACCAGCACCTCGGCCTCGGGCGCCGAGAAGCTCGCGGCGGAGGCCTCAGGGCCAGGCGAGTGCTCCTCCGCGAAGGGGCCCATGGGTGTCCAGTCGCAGACCTTCTGGACGACGCGGGCCCGGAAGGTGGATCCCGCTTCGTAGACGCTCTCGGCCTCCACGTCGCCACCCATGGCGCGGGCCAGGCTCCTGGCTATGGCGAGCCCGAGGCCGGTCCCCTCCACCGAGCTGTTGCGCTTGCCGTCCAGGCGCGTGAACTCGCCGAAGAGCCTGGCCTGATCCTCGGGGCGGATGCCGATGCCGGTGTCCTCCACCGCGAAGCGGAGCTCCACCTCGCCCCCCGGGCCGCCGGCGCCCCCGCCCGCGACGGGGGCGGGGGCCGCGGAGAACCGGATGCGGCCCCTCTCCGTGTACTTGACGGCGTTGGAGAGGAGGTTCAGGAGGATCTGCCGCACGCGCCCGGGATCGCCCTGGAGCTCGGAGGGGATGTCGGGGGAGATGTCCAGTTCCAGGAGCACGGGCTTTTCGGCCACCCGCACGCGGACGAGCTTCACGACATCGCTCAGGAGGGGCGCCGCGCTGTACCGCGAGACGGCGAGTTCCATGCCGCCGGACTCGATCTTGGAGAAGTCCAGGATGTCGTTGATGATGACCAGCAGGCTCGCCCCAGCGGTGCTGATGCCCTGGATGTACTCCTGTGACCGGGCCCCGCCCGGGTCGCGCCTGGCGAGCTCGGAGAAGCCGATGATGGCGTTCATGGGCGTGCGGATCTCGTGGCTGGTGCGGGCCAGGAAGTCGCTCTTGGCCCTTGAGGCCTGCTCCGCTATCTCGATCTGGCGCCTGAGCTCGGCCGTGCGGGCGGCCACCGCCTCCTCCAGGATCCTGCCCTCCCGGCGGGAGCGCTGGAACATCACGGCGAGCAGGAGTATCACGCTCAGGAAGAGGGCGAGCCCCGCGGCCATGAACGGCATCCTGGCCCGGGCGAGCGCCCCCCGGTAGTCGAAGACGCGGGAGCGCCACGCCTCCGCCGCGGTCTCGAGATCGACCATGCCCATGGCCTTGGAGAGGACCGACCGCAGGACGGGCTCGGTCGGGGCCACGCCGAAGAAGGAGTCGTAGCTGCGGTCGAGGGGGATGTTGACCTTGAAGTAGGGGCGCTCCATCAGGTTCGTCATGCTCAGGAGCTCGTCGAAGGTCCCCATCACGAGATCCACCTCGCCCCGCTCGAGCCCCCCGAAGGGCTCCAGGTTGTCGGCGTAGACGACGACCTCGGGGTGGTTGGGGAACAACCGCCAGAAGAGCTCCGAGTAGGCCGATGACTCGGAGAGGCCCACCCTCAGGCGCACGATGTCCGACAGCTCCTGATCCGGGAAGCCGGAGAGCGACAGGAAGGCGTACTGCCCGGACATGTAGGGCCTGTCCGGCCAGAGGTAGCGCCCCTCCCGCGAGGGAGTCCGCACGAGCTCGGAGACGACGTGGATCTCGCCCGCCTCGAGTTCCTCCAGTATCCCCGGCCAGGGCGTGGGCCTCTCGTGGGCCAGGACGAACTTGATGCCCGTGAAGTCCGCCATCTCGGTGAGGATGTCCCGGGCCACCCCCTGGAACTCGCCCTCCTGCTCGTTCCAGAAGCTCATGGGGTAGTTGTCGTACTCGAGGGCGACCCGGATCCCCCCGTGCCCGGCCCCCCGGGAGCGGACCCACTCGAGCTCCTCGCCGGAGAGGGACTCGTGGAAGCGGTTCCTCATGTACTGCCTGCGCCCCTCGCGGTACAGGCCGTCGAAGAGGCCCAGGCCGCCGCCCCGCTCCAGGCGGCTCTGGACCGCGGCCACGAGGGGGGCGAGCTCCGGATCCCTGGCCGCGAGCGAGACCTGGGTCGTGACCATGGGGAGTATATCCTCGACCCTCACCTGGCCGAGGCGGTCGAAGGCCGACGCGTAGGGCGCCTCTTCCAGGAAGGCGTCGATCTCGCCCTGCTGGAGGAGCCGCCAGGCGTGGGCGATGTCATCCACCTCCCGCGCGGAGAACGGCCTCTCCAGCGCCGTCCTGGCCTGGGCGAGGGTGACGGAGCCCTTCCCGTAGCCGTACCTGATCGGCCGCGAGAGGGCTATCTCGGAGAGCGGCCTCGCCCCGGGCAGCCTCACGTACTTGACGGCCCGCTCGGAGATGGGGGACGTCATGAAGTACTCCAACCGCCGTTCCCGGGTGGCGCTCAGCTCCGCCGTGAAGTCGATGCTCCCGTCCCTCAGCCCCTGGAGGATCAGGGCGAAAGCCCGCTCCTCCGGCTCGAAGGGGAACCCGAAGAAGTCCGTGAGCCACTGGCATAGGAGGACCGTGAAGCCTCCGTAGCCCCCGTCCACCGTCCGGAAGAGCTCGGAGCTCCACTCGCCGCCGACCACGAGGCGGTCCCTCCCCGCCTTGACCCTCTCGATGGCCTCCCTCTCCGCGTCGCCCAGGCCCGGCTCGTCGAGGTAGCCGGGACGCCCGGGGCGGGTGACCCCGCTGGCGGCGAGATCCTGGGAGCCTGCGGGGACCGCCCCGAAGACCGGCCTCCGGGCGCCGCCGGCCCCCCCGGCCGCTAGAGAGCCCGACCAGACCGCCGCGGCGAGGAGGCAGGCGAACAGGAGGGCCGTGAGCGCGGGCGGCAGAAGCGGATGGATGCGTGATTTCATCGCGTTCCCCCGTGGCCCGGGAAGGAGCGGGGCACGCGGCCCGGGCACCGCCGGCGCCCCTCCCGCCGCGGGAGCGCGCGCGGGACGGGGCGGATCCGGGGGGATGCAGGGGTCGGGGGATTCCGGAGGGCCCGCCCGGCGCGGGCGGCGGGCCGCGAGGGGCCGCCGCCGGGGCGCGCGGCCGCAGGAACCCCTGGGGCGCTTCCCGGAGGCGAGAGGGCGCGCCCAGCGATGCTGATGCTGAGGCTTTTCATATTAGTGTCAAGCTCGATAAAGTGTCAACCTGCCGCCTGCCGGCCGAAGGCCCCGTCCGCCCGGACGGCCGGGCCGTGAAAGATTAAGCGGATTGGGGCCCCCCGAGGCGGCCCCCGCCTGAGTCATCCGGCGCGCCTACCGGCCGCCGCCCCCCAGGGCGGCGAGCTCCTCCAGGGCCCCGTCCCAGTCGGAGGCGAGTACGTCTGCGGACACGGCGTCCAGGGTCTTCTCCAGGGCCGGATCGGGTTCCGCCGTCCTGAGGAGCGCTATCCTCCTGTCCGTCCCCCTGCGGTCGCGGCCGCGCAGGGCCTCCCTGAGGCCCTCCAGGAGGGCCGCGAGCTCCGTCTCCCGCCCCTCCCGCCCCGCCCCGCCGGCGGCGGACGGGGGGAGCCCGGCGATGCCCGCGGCTATCCCGGCCACCCTGTCCCGGAAAGCCGGGAGACCCTCCGACACCAGTCCAAGGTCCCCCGCCCGGCACGCGGACTCCAGGGCCGCGGCCCAGGCGGAGAGCGGGCCCGCCCCTATGTTGGCGAGCGCACTCTTGAGGGCGTGGACCTCCGTCGTGAGGCGCTTGAGGCGGGCGGGGTCGGGGGGCTCCGCGAGGATCTCCAGCGCCCTCTCCGCGTCCTTCCGGAAGGCCCCGAGCAGCCTCATGTAGCTCGCCGCCCCCCTGGCCCGTTCCATGCCCGCCCGCGTGTCCACCCCCGGGATCCGGGGGAGCGGCGCCTCCCCGCCGTCCGGGCCGCCGCCGGGTTCCGCCGCCCTCCTGTCCGGGGTGATCCTCCTGTCGTCGCCCGCCCGCCTGTCCGGGAAGGGCAGCCCGCCCGCCGGGACCCCGCCGGACCTCCTCTCGCCCCCCTTCCGCCTGTCGCGGTTCTTCCGCCTGTCCCCGCCCCCCGCGAGGGCCGCGGGCGAGCCACCGGCCGCGGCGGGCGTCCCCGCCTGCGGCCGCATCCGCTTGAGGGGCGGGATCCAGCGCGACAGGCAGTGGTCGAGCTTGCGCGGGTCGATGGGCTTGGCGAGGAAGTCGTCGAAGCCGGAGGCGAGGTACATCTCCTTCATGCCCGCGATGGCGTTGGCTGTCAGGGCCACTATGGGCACGGCCCTGCCGCTCTCCAGCGCCCTTATCTCGCGGCAGGCCTCCAGCCCGTCCATCACTGGCATCATGTGGTCCATGAGGATGAGGTCGAAGGGGCGGTCCGCGGCGTAATCCACGGCCTCCCGCCCCCCGGAGGCGAAGCAGAGCCGCATGCCGTAGGGGGCGAGCAGGCCCTCGGCCACCATTAGGTTGCTCCCGTAGTCGTCAACCACCAGCACCTCGGCCTCGGGCGCCACGAAGGACACCTCCGCCGAGTCGGTGACGGAGAGGCGTTCCCCGGACAGGGAGCCCAGGGGAGTCCAGTCGGCGACCTTCTGGATCACCCGCGCCCGGAAGACCGACCCCTCGCCGTAGACGCTCTCCGCCTCCACGTCCCCCCGCATGGCGCGCGCGAGGCTCCGGGCTATGGCGAGCCCGAGGCCCGTGCCCTCCACCGAGTTGTTGCGCTTGATGTCGAGGCGCGTGAACTCCCCGAAGAGCTTGCCCATGTCCTCCGCGCGGATGCCCATGCCGGTGTCCTCCACCTCGAAGCGGAGCTCCGCCTCGCCGGTATCCCCGGCGTCCGCCCGCCCGTGATCCCCGGCGGAGGCGCCCCCCGCCCCGCCCCGCAGGGGGGCGGCCCTCGCGGTCAGCCGGACGCGGCCCCGCTCCGTGTACTTGACGGCGTTGGAGAGGAGGTTCAGGAGGATCTGGCGCACGCGCCCGGAGTCGCCCAGGAACTCGGAGGGGATGTCGGGCGAGACATCGACCTCCAGGCGCACCGAGTCGTTGGTCATCCGCATGGAGATGAGCGTTATGACGTCGTTCAGGAGGGAGGACGTGCGGTAGCGCGCGGACATGAGCTGCACGGCCCCGGACTCGATCTTGGAGAAGTCCAGGATGTCGTTGATGATGGCCAGGAGGCTCGACCCGGCGCTCCGGATGCACTGGATGTACTCCAGCGTCCTGGGCCCCCCCCGCTCGCGCTTCGCGAGCTCGGAGAAGCCCATGATGGCGTTCATGGGGGTGCGGATCTCGTGGCTGGTGCGGGCGAGGAAGTCGCTCTTGGCCTTGGAGGCCTGCTCGGCTATCTCGATCTGGCGCCTGAGCTCGGCGGTGCGCGAGGCCACCGTCTCCTCCAGGAGCCTCCCCGCCCTGCGGGAGCGGAGGAACATGACGGTGAGGAGCAGTATCAGGCACAGGAAGAGGGCGAGCCCCCCGGCCATGAGGGGCATCCGCACGCGCACCAGCGCGCCCTGGTAGTCGAAGACGCGGATGCGCCAGCGGTCGACCGCACGGTCGATATCCACCATCCGCGAGGCCTTGGAGATGACCGAGCGCAACTCGCGCTCTCCTGGCGCGATGCCGAAGTAGGAGTCGTAGTGGCGTCCGATCGGGATGTTCACCTTGAAATAGGGCCGCTCCAGGTAGTTGTTCAGCCTCAGGAGATCCTTGAAGGTCCCCATGACGAGATCCACCTCGCCCCGCTCGAGCCCCGCGAACGGCTCGATGCTGTCGGGGTAGATGACGGCCCGGGTGTGGCCGGGGAACCACTGCCAGAAGAGATCGGTGTTGGCCGAGGTCTCGGAGAGCCCCACCCGCAGACGCATGACGTCCTCGAGCTCCTGCGCCGGGAAGCCCGAGAGGGACAGGAACGCGTACTGCCCGGATACCAGGGGCCGGTCGGGCCACAGGAAGCGCCCCTCCCACTCCGGGGTCCGCACGAGGACCGAGACGAGCTGGACCTCCCCCGCCCCGAGCCCCCTCGCGATCTCCGGCCAGGGCACCGACCCGGGGAAGGCGCTCACGAACTCCAGCCCCGTGAGCTCCCCTATCTTGCGCAGGACGTCGGGCGCCGCCCCCTGGAACTCCCCCTCGCGCTCGTTCCAGAAGCTGAGGGGGTAGTCATCGTGCTCGAAGGCGACCCGGACGGCCCCCCTCCCCGCGCCCCCGTCCCGACCGCGCACCCAGTCGAGCTCGCGGGGGGTCAGGGAGCCGAGGAAGCGGTTCCTGTCGTACCGCCTGCGCCCCTCGCGGTAGAGGCCCGCGAACATCTCCTCGCCCTCGCTCTCCATGAGCCTGCCGACCGCCGCGATGAAGGGCTCCAGCTCCGGATCCAGAGCGGAGAGGGAGACAGGGCTCGAGACCATGGGGAGGATGTCCGCCGCCTCCACCGCGCCCAGGTGGTCGAAGGCGGCCTCGTAGGGCGCCTCGGTCAGGAAGGCGTCCGCCTCCCCGTCCAGGAGAAGCTGCCAGGCAGTCCGGATGTCCTTCACATCCCGCGCGGTGAAGGGCCCCTCAAGCGCCTCGCGGCACTGGTCGAAAGTCGTGGCCCCCTCCTGGTATATGTACCGGATGTCGCGCTCGGCCCCGATGGCGGCGAGCGGCCTCGCCCCGGGGAGCCTCACGTAGGTGATGTTCCGCTCGGTCAGCGGGGGCGTCATGAAGTAACGCGCCCGGCGCTGGGGGGTGGGGGTCAGCTCCGCCGTGAAGTCGACCGACCCGTCC
>JAITEZ010000291.1 GCA_031281735.1 Deltaproteobacteria bacterium
GAGGTCGCGGAAGATCCTCGCGCAGGGCCCGGCGTCCCCCTCGGCCGGGACGCCGGAACGGATGTCCCTCCGGAGGTCGTCGGCCAGTTCCCCGGCCCGGCGGACGGACACCTCGGGCCCGCAGCCGAGGCTCCGGAGCATCGCCCTGCCCTGATGCTTGAATCTCACCCTCCACAGCTTGGCCCCTTGCGGGGTCACCTTTATATACAGTCCCTTGCCGCCGCAGACCGAATGGGCTCCGGGCGGGGCAGGAGCGTCTTCAGGCACCGCTCGGTCAGGGTGTGTACCATCGTCCTCCCTCCTGGCTTGTATACACCCCGGTATACACCTTTGTCGCGGAAAGGGGAAGCCAGGACGGAGGCGCGGAAAGCAGAAGCGGCCTGAACCCTAGGATCCAGGCCGCTTTGCGGAGAATGTGGAAACGCTTAAAGCGTGGAAAACACTGATGGTGCCGAAGGCCGGACTTGAACCGGCACGAGTTTCCTCACCACCCCCTCAAGATGGCGTGTCTACCAGTTCCACCACTTCGGCATATCCGCATGTATGATGGTGGGCGGTAGAGGATTCGAACCTCCGACTTCCACCGTGTGAGGATGGCACTCTAGCCGCTGAGTTAACCGCCCGGAAGGCGGGAGCGCCCGCCTCTACAGTCGGCAGGAATGTACAATATCCGGCGGATTTTTGCAAGGGCTTTCGGGTGGGGGCCGCCACCCGGGACGGGGGCCGGGCCGGCGTCCCGCAGGCCCGGCGCCTGCGCCGGGCCTTCAGGGCAGGTTGAAGACCGCCCGGATCTTGAAGATCCTCCTGGAGGCCAGCTCGAAGACTTCCCGCGAGCCTACCTCCCGGCGGAGCCGGGCGAGGAAGGACTCCAGCTCCTCGGGCCGGGCGTAGCAGAAGGTGAACCAGACGTTCAGGGGGTTGGCCCGGACGTAGTTGTGCGTCACCTGGGGGAAGGAGCTCACGAGCCGCCCGAACTCCTCCACCCGGTCCTCGGGGACGCGGGCGGCGCAGAGCGTGGAGGTGTAGCCCAGCGGCCTGGAGTTGAAGACGGCCCCCAGCCGCCTGATGTAGCCCCGTTCCTTGAGGCTCCGGATCCGTTCAATGATCCCGGCCTCGGAGAGATCGAGGCCGTTCCGCCGCCTCAGGGTGGCCGCCAGGGCCGCGTAAGGCCTGGGTTCCACCGGGAAGCCGTCCTGGATGGCGTTCAGGATGAGCCTCTCCTCCTCCGTCAGGAGGGGGTGGGCGCTCATCGGGCGTCACCGGCGGCCCGGGGCCCGCCGGGGGCGGGGCCGGCCGCGGTCCCCCCAGGGCCCGCCGGGGACGCGGCGAGCGCCGCGGGCACGTGGGGGCACAGCGGCTCCCCGCCCAGGCAGTCGCCCTCGGCGTGGGCCCTCGCCCGGCAGCCGCCGCAGACGGCCCAGTACTCGCAGGAGGCGCACCTGCCACGGTAGCGGCTCCTGTCCCGGAGGGCGAGGAAGAGGGGGGAGGTCTCGTAGATCTCGGCTATCCCCCGCTCCCTGAGGTTCCCGGCCGGCACGGGCAGATACCCGCAGGCCGCGCAGGCGCCGTCGTGGCCCACGAACATGAAGCCCTGGCCCCCCAGGCATCCCCGGCCTGCCCGCGGGGAGGGGCGGCCCGTCTCCCGGCCGATGCGCTGGTACTGGGGGGCGCAGGTGGCCTTGAACTCCATCCCCATGCCCGGCTCGAGGGCCTTCAGGCGCAGCAGGGCCCCCTCGTAGTCCTCCGGGGCGGGGAAGGGCTCGTCCCACTCCCTGGCCCGGCCGACGGGCACCAGGAGGAAGGCGTGGAAGGCAAGGGCCCCCAGACCCCTGGCCGCGGCGAGGGTGTCCTCGAGCTTCGCGATGTTGCCGGGGGTGACGGTCGAGTTGATCTGGAAGGGTATGCCCTCGGAGCGCAGCAGCTCCGCCGCAGCGACCAGGGAGGCGAAGGCCCCGGGGAGGCCCCGGAAGGCATCGTGGCTCCCGGCGTCCGGCCCGTCCAGGCTGAGGCTCAGCCGCCTGATGCCGGCGGCCCTGATTCTCCCGCAGGCCTCCCGGTCGAGAAGGGTGCCGTTGGTGGAGAGGACGGCCGGCACGCCGAGATCCCGGGCCAGCGCGGCTAGGGTGAAGACGTCCCGGCGCATCAGGGGCTCGCCCCCGGAAAGTATGAGGATCGGCGGGGGGTTCCAGGAGGCGATCTGGCGGACGAGGGACAGGCCCTCCGCCTGATCGAGCTCCCCCGGCAGGGCCTCGGGGCTCGCCTCGGCCCGGCAGTGGCGGCAGGCCAGGTTGCAGGCGCGGGTGGTCTCCCAGGCCACGAGACGGGGCGGGGGGAGGGCTCGGGAGGCCGGCGCGGGTCCGTCCGGGGCCCCGCCCGCCGGGCTGGCGTGCCTCACGTCCCTATACCCCGGCCGCGAGCGGGGCGCCTTCCCGGCGGCCTATCTCGGCGTCCGTGAGATAGCAGGCCGGGTCGGGAGCCCAGACGTCGCCGCGGCGGCTCGCCGCGCGGGCCCTCAGGCCCCCGCCGCAGACGTCCAGGTACCGGCAATCCCGGCAGCGCCCGTGCAGGTGGGCCCTCTTGTCCCTGAGGGAGGCCAGGAGATGGTTCGCGGGATCGTTCCAGATGGCGGGGAAGGGCCTCTCGCGGACCGACCCCAGGACGACCGAGCGCCAGAACTGGTCCGGGTGGACGTCCCCGTTCCACGAGACGCAGCCGATGCCCTGGCCGGAGCTGGAGCCGCCGTTCAGCCTCAGGAGCTCCAGGGCCTTCTCGGCCTCGGCCGCGCGGCCCTCGGCCTTCATCTTGATATAGAGGAAGGGCCCGTCCGCCTGGTTGTCGACCGTGAGCACCTCGGGGCGGAGGCCTCTCGCGAACATCTCCCGCGTGCGCTCGGCTATCCGGGACACCGCCAGCCGGGTCTCGCCGTGCGAGAGGATCTCCCTGGCGAGCCGGGGGTCGGCGCCGGTGTCCACCAGATGGTAGAAGCAGACCCGGGGTATCCCCCGCTCCTCCATGAGATCGAAGATGCCGTCGATGTCGCCCCGGTTGCTCCGGGTGAGGGTGAGCCGCAGGCCCACCTTGAGGCCTGCCGCGAGGGCCGTGTCGACGGCCAGCAAGGCGCCCCGGAAGGCCCCCGGCCGGCCGCGCATGGCGTCGTGGCGGGCCTCCAGGCCGTCCAGGCTTATGCCGACGTAGGAGAGCCCGATGCCGGCCAGCCTGGCGGCCGTCCCGGCGTCCAGGAGCAGCCCGTTGGTGGAGAGGACGGCCCTGGCCCCGCCAGCGACGGCGGCCTCCACCAGCCCGAGGAGATCGGGGCGCAGCAGGGGTTCGCCCCCGGAGAAGAGGATGACGGGCACCCCGTAGCCAGTGAGGCTCCGGACAAGATCCACGGCCTCGGCGGCGGAGAGCTCGTCCGCCGCCCGGCCGGCGGTGGCGGCGGCGTAGCAGTGGAGGCAGGCCAGGTTGCAGGCCCTAGTCACGTTCCAGACGACGACGGGCTTCTTGTCCTCCGAGAACTGGAGCAGGTGGCTGGGGAGGGAGGCCGATTTCCTGCCGTAGCGGAGCACGTCCGATGCCTCGACCGTGCCGCAGTAGAGTTTGGAGATCCCGATCATTGTCAACCTGGCTTTCAAGGAGGCCGCGAGCGAGGATCCCCGGGGCTGCTCGGAACGGGGACATCTCATTATAGCACTTGCTTCCGGTCAAGGCGAGACGGCCGGATGCCGCCGGGTACGGCATGCGTGTGTCCCGCAGGCTCCGATTCCGCCGCCGGTGCAGGCAGGAAGGGGGCGATGGCAAGGGGAGTGGACGCCGGATGCGCCGTTGGCCGGCTGTGGGAGCGTCCGGCCCCGGCCGTCAGGCGGGGGGACGCCGGGCGGCGCGGGGGGGGGCGGATGCCGTTTGAGGCAAGCTTAGCCGAAAGAGGGCGGGCGGCACTTGACATGACTCAAGAAAGCGGTCCCGCCGGGGATTATCCTCCGGAAGCGGGACCTCCGGGAAGGCATGGAAGGTGCCCGGCCCGGGCGGCCGTTGATACTGGGACGCCCGGCCGGCGGTGTTGCTATAATCGCCGGGATCGGGTAAACCATGTCAGTCTCGGACGCCGCAGGCGGCCGCTCCCCGGCGTCCCGGCCGGGACGGGGCGGTTGCGGTGATTGCGTAACCGGGTTGATTCGCGGAACGGGGAAGGGAACCTTGACGGACGAAAGAGACTGGGAGGGGGCCTCGGAAGGAGCCGCGCCCCCGGAAGGGGATGGGGGGCTCACCGCGATCGAGAAGGCCGCGGTGCACGCTCTGAGCGGGGATCTGCCACTGTGCCCCCGGCCGTTCGCGGAAATCGCGGGCAGGCTGGGGCTTTCCGAGGAGGAGGTTCTCGCGATGGCGCGCGGGTTCTCCGAACGCGGCCTCATCAGGCGCTTCGGGGCGGTGCTCGTGCACCAGCGCTCGGGCTTCAGCGCCAACGCCATGCTGGTCTGGCGCTTCGAGGGCGAGGGGATAGCCGAGGCGGGCCTCAGGTTCGCCTCGCTCCCCTACGTGACGCACTGTTATCAGCGCGACCCGGCGCCCGGCTGGCCCTACAACGTCTACACGATGATCCACGCCGGGAGCCGCGGCGAGCTCCTGGAGATGGCTGGCGAGATGGCCAGGATCTCGGGGTGCGGCGACTGGGCGATCCTCGAGAGCGTGAGGGAGCTGAAGAAGGACTCGGTTCGCTACTTTCCCGAGGAGGTCGCGGGCGGCTGAAGGGGTTAGGCCCCCTCGCCGCGGCGGTGAGGAGAGCCCGATGGCGGGTAGCCGGACCCCGGCGTTTGCATAAGACCCCGTCACCCTGTAGGATGCTTCATTCATGCTTAATAACGTGCCGCGGGGGGCCGCACGCCCACGCTCGGAAGCGGCGGTCGGGCTCGGCCGTCGGGGGGCTCTGAGGATGAAGTGTTCCGTTGCTCACGATACTGTCCCGTCCATTGGGGAGGCGACGGCCGCCCCCCGCGCGGCGCGTTTCACGGGATGCCTGTGGCTCTGGGCTGCGGCCTTCCTCGTGTCCATGACCATGTGCGGCCCGCTGGCGGTGTACGACGGGTTCATGATGGTCCGCTCCCCGGACGGGTTCGACGCGCTCACCCTCGCCGCGAGCGCGGCTGAGGCGATCCGTGAGGGGGGGCTCCCGGCGCGGGTGTCGGGCATCCTGGGGGGGGGGCTGGGCATCCCCTACCACCAGTTCAGCCCCCCCCTGAGCCAGCTCCTGCCCGGGGCGGTCTTCCTCCTGACCGGGAACCTTTCCGCGTCATGGGTCTTCTCGCTCATCCTGATGTCGGCCCTGGGCTTCGTCTTCACCTGGAAGACCTGCCGCCTTCTCACCCGCTCCCCGGAATGCGCGGCGGCAGGCGCGGTCCTCTTCGTCACCGCCCCCTGGCTCCTGGTAACGAGGGCCTGGAGGGAGGCGGCACCGGAGTGCTACGCGCTGTGCCTGGTGCCGGCGGCCCTCTATTTCTGTCTCAGGACCGCGGCGGGCGGCAGGCTGCGTCACTGGCTGGGGGCCGCTCTCTCCTCCTGCTGCCTTTTCATGGCGGATCCCCTTTCCGCCCTTTCCTTTACCGTCGTTCTCTGGGCGCTTCTCCTCCTTTGCGGCGTCTCCCGGGATCTCCCGGCGCGGGCCCCCGGACCGGCCCCGGATCACGGGCAGGGTCCCGGGACGGCACGGGATGATGGGGGGGTGACCTTCCCGCCACTGGATACCGGGCCGGAAGGGGATCCCGGCCAGAAGTCCGTTCCGTCCGAACGACCCGTCCCTGCCGCCTCCCCTCCGCCGCCCCGGAAGGCTGCGGCGGCATCGGCCAGAAGATGTCAGAAAAGGGCGCTTCTCGCCGCCTGCGCCATCCCGGCCGGGGCCCTGCTGGATCTCTGGCACCTGGGCCCGGTTCTCCTGTCACGGGGCCTGGGCGCCGACGTCGCCCCCGCCCCCTGGGCGCCCGGCGCATCGATCCCGTTCATGACCCTCCTGGGCTCGTGGCCCTCCCTCTTCCCCCCTCCTGGGGGCGGGCTCCCCGCCCCGTATCAGGCGGGGGCGATGCTCACTGCCGGGCTCGCGGCCCTCGCCTGGTTCGCCTTCCGCGACCGGGGACGGCGCTTCGCGCGGGCCCTGGCGCTTGCCTCCGCGTTCGCGCTCGCTCTCTCGCTCCTTCCGGGGGTAACGGACGGGGCTCTTGCCGCGCCGCTGACAATCACCTTCCCCGCCCGGCCGCTCTCCGCCTTCGCGGGGCTCGCGGCGGTCTCCGCCGCCCTCGCTCTGGGTATCCTCTTCAGGCGTCTGCCGCGGCTGGGCGAGGGAGGCCGCAGGGCGACCGCGCTTGCCGTCGCCGCCTTCTCGGTGGGACTCGCCGCGCCCTACCTCAAGCCCGTCGCCTTCGCCGACGGCCTCCCCCTGGTGTCTTCGGGCGAAATCATCCTGGAGAACCGGACTCTCTCACGGAGGAACTACTTCCCCCTTCTCGCGTTCCCCCCGGAAGGCGCGTCCCCGCCCCCGCTGGTGATTCCGGCCGGGATATCGCCCTTCGCCGGCAAAGGCACGCCAGGGGACAGGCTTTTCAGGGTCGATCTGGCGGCCGGGGCCGGGGCCCGCAACGGGGCCGGGGACGTCGTCCTGGATGTCCCGCATTACCCCGGGCTCCAGGAGATCAGCGTACGGGTCGATGGCGCTCCCTATCCTGCGGCGGCCGGGACTTACTGGCAGAGGCGGCCCGGTATCGGGGACGGCCCTGACGATGAGGGCATGTTCCACGGGCTCCTGCTGGCGGCCCTCCCCGACCGGGGGATCCTGGAGGCCAGGGTCCGGTTCACGGGCTCGGCCTGGAGCAACCGGGCCAACCTGATCGCCGGGGCCGCCTTCCTCTCGCTGGCCGCCTTCTGTCTCGCTCGCGGGCGCCGGCCTCGCCCGATGCCTGGAGGCACCCCGGGCCAGGCACCGGAGCGGGTTCCGGAACCCGGGGCTTGAGGGATGGGGCATCTTCTGGCGGCGCTCGCCTCGGCAGGGGGCTACGCCGGGTTCTTCCTGGCTTTCTCCCTGTCCCTGGACTTCTGGGGGAGGCTTCTGCTGAGGGCCTTGCGGGCCGGGGACGCGGCCGAGCCCGACGGCTTGCTCCCCTGCCTGGCGGCGGCGTCCGCCGTCTTCGTCCTCTGTCGGTGGCTTTCCTTCTTCACCCATTCCCTCGAGGCGCCTTTTACCGTTTTCTTCGCCTTGGGTGGGGTGGGAGCGGCCCTGGATCTGGCCAGGAGGGCAAGGACGGCGGCGGGGGAGGCCGGAGGGGGAGGGATCAAGGCGCTCGCGGCCGTGATCCGCGGTTACGAATGGGCTGCGGTCGCGGGGGCGCTGGCCTTCGCGCTGGGCTTCTGGTTCGCCTGGATCTGGCCTTCGGGCGTAATCGAGCCCTGGCTCCCGCCAGCGGGCGACTATTTCGCATGGATGTACCACGCCGCGTACTGGATGGGTTACGGCGATGCCGATACCATCGGCATCGAATACCTACACCCCTGGAATTTCGACGGCTTCGGGACACAGATCCTTTTCGCCATGTACGCTTCGGCGCGCGGTCTCCCGGCCTACCTGGCGGCCCCGGGTTTCGCCATCCTTCTCCTCGCCTGGTGCGGGGCCGGGGTTTACCTTCTCTCCCACCGGCTCGCAGGGCTCCCCCGCGCGCTCGCCTGGCTCGCCTCGCTGGGAGTGGCCGGGGGAGCGCTTTTCCGGTTCCTGGCCTGTTACGGGTCCACCGCGCAGCTGGCGGCCACCGTCGCGTATCTCGCGGCCCTCCCGGCCGCCCTGGGAGACCCGGCGGCGGCTCCCTCCCGCCGGGCGGGTTTCCTGAGGCTCTTCTTCCCTCTCCTGTTCATATTCTCCTGCTACCAGGCGGGATATCTGCTGTTCGCGGCCATAGCCGCAGGTGCGTCCTGGCTGGCCTCGCGGTTCAGGGAGGCCTCCCCCCAGGCCCGGCTGTCCCGGGGGATCGGAAACGGGGGCCGGGACGGCGGTGCCCTCCTCGGAATACGGGACGCCGCATGGCCGGTGCTGGCCGCGACCCTTCTCGCGGCGGCGGCCTCGCCCCAGCTGGCGTGGCAGGTGATCGCGAGGACCCTGTCGGCAGCCTTCCAGCAGGAGGGTTTCGGGGTGGGCCTGCTCGATCCGGCCCTCTTCACCGGTCTCCCGCTGGCCGGGGGGACACCTTTCGGGCTGTGGGCGGACGTCCGGCCCTCGGCGTGGGCCGTGTTCCTGGCCGCCCTCGGCGGCCTGGGCGCGATCGCCCTGGGACGCCGCGGCTCGGGCTTCCCTGGCGCGGACGGGGCGGCCCTCAAGGCTGCCGCGTGCCTGTTCGCGGCCTTCCTCGCCGCCTATCTCGCCGCCTTCGCTCTGAACGGGGACGTGTACCAGTACTGGAAATTCGCGTCCATGACGGCCCTGCCCGTCTCCTTCCTACCCGCGACCCTCCTGGTGCTGGCCCTGCGCGAGTCGTGCCGCCGGCGGCCCTGCCTCTTCCCGCCCGCGTTCTCGCTCGCCGCGGCGTGCCTCGCGGCCCATCTCCTCCTCCGCTGGGGGCCGCAGGGGCCGAGACACTCTGCTGATGGAATGGAGTCCCTTCTGCCGCTGGCGGCCACCGTGGAGCATGTTCTGGCCGCCGACGAGGGGATCCCCCTGAAAGTGTTTGATTTCCTGAGCGGCGATAGGAATTACGCCGCGGCTACGGTCTTCCTGTACGTAGGCGGCGGCAGGGCTCGTTTCGTGAACGGCCTGTACTCGTCCCGCTCACGCCCGGATTACCTGCAGGCGGCCGAGGCCGGGGCCCCGATCTATTCCGACAGGGAGTATCCGGGCCTCTTCAAGGGGGACGGCGGGATCGCGCCGCACCCGTTCGCCGTGTACCGCCATACCATGGACGATCTCAGGCGGACCGGGGCGGTGGCCTTCCTGGACGTCGCTTCCTACACCAGAAGCCCGCGCCGGAGGATTTCGAGGATCAAGATACTCCCGCCCGGGGACCTCGCGGGGCGCGATCTGACCGTCAGGATAACCTTCGCCGAGGGTCTCGCGGGTCTCGACCCCTCCTGCCGCGGGGTCACGGCCCGCGAGGCGTCGGATCCTCCGGAACGGGATATCGGCCGCGAGAGTGGCGAATTCATGATACGTGCGCCCGCGGAATGGCAGAAGTCTGGCTATATCACCCTCCTCCTGACCTTCCACGATCTGAGCCCGTTTCCACGCCGGGACGGGATGTCCTGGGATCCGCGGGATCCGCCGGTCTGCCGCTACTGGATTGACGCGGTGGATGTCGTCCCCGCAGGGGAGGGTCTTCCGGACGTTGTCTCCGGCACGGTGGGCCGGGACGGCGGCGGGCGACCGGCAGAAAGCGGTTCCCGGAACGGCTGAGGCCGCCGCTCCGTAGGACGGGCAGGAAGGGAAGGGGGCAGTCTCGGCGGCGGGCGGACGAGCGTCGCTCCCGCGCGAGCCGAACCGGGTCAGCCTCGGAGAGAAAGGTTTGAAACCGTGGAACACTTTCTGGCGACCTTGGCCACGGCCTCGGGCTTCACCGGGTTCTTCCTGGCCTTCTCCCTCTCACTGGACTTCTGGGGGAGGCTTCTCCTGAAAGCCCTGAGGGCGGGGGGTGCTGCGGAACCGGACGGCCCGCTCCCCTGCCTCGCCGCGATGGCGGCCCTCTGCGCCATTTGCCGGTGGCTCTCGTTCTTCACCAACGCCTTCGAGAGGCCTTTTGCCTGCTTCATCGCCCTGGGCGTGCTGGGGTCGGCGCTGGAGCTCGCCCGGAAGGCGAGGGCCGCGTCGCGGTTGCCCGAGGGGGGCGGGGGCCGGGCCCTCGCTGAACTGGCCCGCGGCTACGAGTGGGCCCTGTCGTCCGGGCTCGCGGCCTTTGCGCTGGGGTTCTGGTTCGCGTGGATATGGCCCTCGGGCGGGCTTGAGCCTTGGCTCTCCCCGAGCGCCGATTACTACTCGTGGATGTTCAACGCGGCGTACTGGACCGGCCACGGGGACGCTGAGACCTTCGGGATCATGCACCACTACTGGTGGATCTTCGATGGCTTCGGTGCGCTCATCGTGTTCGCCCTGTACGCCTCGGCGCGAGGCCTCGAGACCTACATGGCCTTCTCCGGCTTCGCGGTTACGCTCCTCGCCTGGAGCGGGGGGGCGGCATACCTCCTGGCCCGGCGCCTCGCCGGCCTTCCCCGCGCCCTCGCCTGGCTCGCCGCCATGGCGGTGGCCGGGGGGGCGTTTTCCCGGTTCCTGGTCTTCTACGGCGCCACGGGGCAGCTGGCGGCGACCTTCGGGTATGTCATGCTTCTCCATGCCTCCCTGTCCGCACCGCTGCCGCCGCGGGCCGCCTTCGCCAGGCTCTTCTTCCCGATCCTTTACCTGCTGATGTGCTACCAGGCGGGCTTCCTGATGTTCGCCGCCATAGCCGCGGGGGCGCTTTTCCTGGCGGGGGCGTTCCGGGACGGCTTGCGCTGCCGGGATGGGGAGGCAGCCGGGCAGGCCCCTGCCGGGGGAAAGGGCGGAGGGCCCGGCCGGCGGCCGGTCACCGGTGCGCTCCGGGCCGCGGCCGGGGCGGCACGGCCAGTGCTGGCGGCAACGCTCCTCGCGGCGGCGGTCTCCCCCCAGACGGCCTGGCAGACCGTGCTCAGGACCGGCTCCGCCGCCTCGCAGCAGGCGGGCTACGGGACGGGCCTCCTCGATCCGGGCCTCTTCGCGGGATTCCCGCTCATCAGGGAGACCCCCTTCGGGCTGAACGCGGGGGTTCCGCCGCTCGCGTGGGCGGTCTTCCTGGCCTGCCTCGGCCTCCTGGGCCTCATAGCCCTGAGGCGGGGCGCGCGGACCTTCCCGGCGGCCGACCGGGCGGGGCTGAAGGCGGCCCTCTGCCTGTTCGCGGCTTTTCTCGCCGCCTATCTCGCCCTGTTCGCCTGGAAGGGAGACGTCTACCAGTTCTGGAAGTTCGCGAGCATGACGGCGCTTCCGATCTCCTTCCTCCCTGCGGCCCTGCTGATCCTGGCCATACGCGAGGGCTGCCGGGGGAGGCCGCGGCCTTTCGCCCTCGCCCTCGCCCTCGCGGCCGCGGCGGTGGCCCTGCCGCAACTGCTCTACTCTAATCCGCGGGGGGCTCGCCGGGCGATTGATGACATGAAGTCCCTCGTGCCGGTCGTAGACGTGGTGGGGCAGGTCCTGGAGGCTGACCGGGGGGAGGTGAGGGCGGTTTTCGATTTTTCGACACCGGAGAGGAATTTCACCGCCGCTATCCTGGCCCGGTACGGGGGCGTCCACCGCGTCGGTTTCGTGAACGGGATCTACATGCTGCCATCCTTTCCCAATTACCTGAAGTTCGCCGAGATGGGTGCCCCTATCTACACCGATTCTGAGTACCCGGGCCTTTTCAAGGGTGCGCCGGGGGTCATCCGCCCGGAATTCACGGTCTTCCGCCATGACATGGGGGATCTGCGGCGCAGCGGGGCGGTGGCCTTCATCGGTTTCGACGACGTGAGGGATCCTATCATGAGGGTGGTGAGGCTCAGGATTCTCCCTCCCCAATCGTTCGCGGGCCGGGATTCGGCGGTCAGGATCGCTTTCGCCGAGGGGCTCGCCGGCCTCGACCTTTCCTGCCGCGGGGTTACCGCCCGGGAGGCGCTGGCGCGGCCGGAGGAGGCCGTGAGGCGCGCGGGAAGCGAGTTCGTGATCCGCGCGCCTAGGGAGTGGCAGAGGGCCGGTTACATAAACCTGATCCTCAGCTTCTACGACTTGCCGGTGCTCCCCCGTCAGGACGGGTCGGCCTGGGATCCTGCCGACCCGCCGGTCTGCAGGTACAGGATAGACTCGGTGGAGATCCTCGCGCCGGAAGACGGCCCTCCGGGCGGGGGCGGGTCCCATGAGTCGGCGGCGACCGGCGGGCGGGACCGGGGTTGAGGCGGGCACGGCCTCCGGGAGGCCTGCGGCCGCCGCGCCCGGCGGGACGGGACGTCCGGGCTTCCCGGCCGCGCAATCCTTGCCTCGGGCGCCGTGCCGACTGTATAATCACGATTATACGTAGCCGCGGCATACTACATGACCGCGTCCCCCGGGGCCGGGGAAAGAGGTATGGCTTGACTGCCGCGTGCGCCTGGCCAGGTGTCGGCGTGCGCTTCAGCCCATCGTGGAGATCGATGCTGGCCGTTGGCTTCACCCGCTGACGGACGAGCGGGACCGCCCGGAGGTTAGGCCTCCCGCAGCCGTCCCCGGGCTGTCGGTAGGTTATTGCCGATTCGGCACGCGCCGGTTGTCACCGTGCCGTTCCCGTGCGGGCGGCGGGGGGATTGGCTGCATCTCAGGGCAGGGCGGCTTTTACAGATGATCATTTCACGGCTGGGAGGCCCCGACCGCCGCTCCCGCAGGGCGGTTCCAGTCACCCGCCGGCCCCCGCTCCCGCGCTTGGCTAGGGGATTCCCCTCGAATCGCCTTTGCCCTGGCAGGGCCCGCGCGTCTCTGCGGGAAGGCTCCCGCGCCGTAGCGCGCCTAGCCGCAGGAACGCGGCATGCGGCCGTTTTCCGTCCCGTCCTCCGGGACGAAGGTCCGCCGCGGCACCCGGTGCGCGCGGCGGATCCCGGCCGGGGACGCGGAGGGCAAGGGGGGCGGGAAGCTTGGCGCACCTAATGGCATCGCTCGCCGCGGCAGGCGGCTTCGCGGGGTTCTTCCTGGCCTCTCCCTGTCCCTGGACTTCTGGGGAAGGCTGATGCTGAAGGCGTTGCGGGCCGTGGACGCCGTCGAGCCAGACTGCCCTCTCCCCTGCCTGGCGGTAGCCGCCGCGTTCTTCGTGGCCTTTCAATGGCTTTCTCTAGTCACCCACTCCATCGAGAGGCCTTTCGTTGTCCTGGTCGGCCTGGGGGCGCTCGGAGCGGCTGTGGATATCGCCAGGAAGGCGAGGGCTGCGGTTGCGGACGCCGGTGCCCTCGCGGCCCTCGCCCGCAGCTACGAATGGGTCATAGCCACAGGTCTCCTCGCCTCTCCCTGGGATTCCGGTTCGCGACGCCCTGGCCCTCCGGCGACCTGGAGACCTGGCTTTCCCCGTCCGCGGACTACTACAGCTGGGTTTTCATCGCAGGTTACTTGACGGGCCATGGCGGTCCGGAGACCTTCGGCATCGTTAGCTAGGAGCGCGATTTAGTCCAAAACTTCGGCACCCATGCCCTGTTGGCCATGTTTTCTTCGGAGCGGGGCCTTCCGGCGCATCTCGCGGTCTCGGGCTTCCTGCCCCTGCTGCTGTCCTGGATGGGCGCCGCGGTCTACAGCCTCGCCAGGCGTCCTGCGGGGCTCCCTCGGCCCCTCGCCTGGCTGGCGGGACTGGGTGGGGTGGCGGGCGGGGAGTTCTCTAGGCTGCTGGGCTTCTACGGTCATTTCGGGCAGATGACGACCCTCTTCGGGTTCCTCCTGCTCCTGCGGGCGTCCCTGGCCGGGCCCGCCCTTCCCGCGCCGGGTTCCTGAGGATCTTCTTCCCGTTCCTGTACATCTTCATGTGCTACCAGGCGTTTTACCTGCAGGCCGCGGCCATAGCCCTCGGCTCGCACTTCCTCGCGGACCTGTTCCGCGGCGGATCCGCGGGCGGGTTAGCCCGGTTCCCCACGACCGGCGGGGGGGACGGGTCTCCCGGAGCGGCAGGGGCGCACGCGGGGTCGCGGCCGCTGCGGCGCTCTCCCTTCTGGCAGCGGCGCGGCCGGTCGTCCTCGCGACTGTCCTGGCCGCGGCGCTCTCGCCGCAGACGGCCTGCTACGTCATGGAAAGGACGGCCTCTGCGGCCGGCCAGCCTTATGGTTACGGGCTGGGGCTTCTCGATCCGCTCCTCTTCGCGGGCCTGCCGTTCGCCGGTGACATCCGCCTCGGGGGGAAGGCACCCGGCGGGCCGTTGGCGTGGGCAGCTTTCCTGGGGGGCTTCGGCCTGCTGGCCGCGCTGACCCTGAGGCGCGGCGCCAGGGCGTTCCCCGCGACCGACGGGGCGGGGATGAAGGCGGGGGCCTCGCTGTTCGTCCTGTGCCTCGCGGCCAATCTCGCCGCCTTCTCGTGGAAGGGGTACGTCTACCAGTTCTGGAAGTTCGCTGCCATGACGGCCCTGCCCCTCTCCTTCCTCCCGGCCGCCCTCCTGGCGCAGGCCCTGTACATGGCGTGCCGCGGGCGGCCCCGGCCTTTCGCGCTCGCGCTGGCGCTCGCCCTGGCGGTCTGTTGCATGGCCCTCCCGCGGTTCAGGGGAGGGGTCCGGGGGGTGCCGGGCCAGTCTGCCGTGGAGATGCGGCCGCTCCTCCCGGTGATCGGTGTCCTGGAAGCCGTCCGGGGGTCGGAACGCGGGGCTCGCGCCGTCCACTTCGACCTCGCGGGCGTCGACAGGAGCTTCGCGGCGGCGGTCTTCCAGTACGGGGATATCGACCGCGTGCGCTTCGTGAGCGGGGCCTATTACATCCCGTCCTACCCCGACTTCCTTGCCGCGGCCAGGCCGGGGTGCCGCTCATTCGGACAGGGCCTACCCGGGGCTCTTCAACGGGACGCCGGAGAGCGCCCTGCGGAGGCTCACGCTCTACCGGGTGGGCGCGGAGGAGCTCAGGCGTGCTGGCGTGGCCCTTCTAGGTTTCGAGCCCTATACCAGGAGCCCCTCCGGGAGGGAGGCGCTTCTCAAGAGCCTCCCGCCGCGGGGGCTCGCGGGCCTGGACGTACTGGTGAGGATAACCTTCGCCGCGGGGATGGACGGCCTCGACCCTTCCTGCGGCGACGTCGTGGCCAGGGAGGAGACGGCCCGGCTGGAGGAGGCGGTCGGACGCGAGGGCGGCGAGTTCCTCATCCGCGCCCCCGGGGAGTGGCAGAAGTCCGGGTACATGGTCATCGTCCTGACCTTTCCCGAGACGCTCGACCGGCCCCGCATGCCGGGAGGGGACGGGAGGCCCTGGGACTGGGACGGCGAGTTGCCCTGCGTCTACAGCATCGATGCCGTGGAAGTCCTGCCAGACGGTGATGCCGTCCCGGAAAGAGGGGAGGGGGCGGCTCCTCAGGGAACGGATCCGCCGGACAGGGAACGGATCCGCCGGACAGGGAACGGTAGAGGTGCCGGGGTTCAGGGAGTGAGGGCCCGGGCAGGGGTGGCTGCCGCGCCCGGAGGCCCCGCCGCCCGCGCTGTGGACTGCGGGTCATGAGGCCTACCGGGGGGCGCACGCGGCCGGGGGAGAGGCGGCGGCGCTCCGGCTTGCCGGGGGATCGCGGGGGGATTATAATCGGCGGACACCGAGCCATGACCGCGCGGGAGCCCGCGCGTCCAGGGAAGGAGCCCCGAAGTGTCATACCCGCGCATAGTGGAGGAGTTCCTGGAGCTGGTGAGGATACCCTCCCATTCCTTCAGGGAGAGGCTCGTCGCCGACGCCTTGAAGGTCAAGCTAGCGGATCTGGGCCTCGAGGTCCGGGAGGACGGCGCGGGCGGGATCATCGGCGGGGACGCCGGGAACGTCATCGCCCGCTGGCCGGGTGACCCGTCGCTCCCGGCAGTGCTCTTCTCGGCCCATATGGACCGCGTGCCGAACCCGGGCAGGATAGTGCCGGTCGTGCGCGAGGGGGAGGACAGGATAACGAGCGACGGGACGACGATCCTGGCGGCGGACGACGTGTCTGGGATCGTTGCCATACTGGACGGCATAAGGCGTTACAGGGAGTCGGGCGCCCCGCACGGGGACGTTGAGTGCGTCTTCTCCGTCGGCGAGGAGGAGAGCCTGCTGGGCGCGCTCCACCTGGACGTCTCGGGGTTCAGGGCCGGGGCCGCCTACGTGCTGGACAGCGGAGGGCCACTGGGCACCGTCGTGCGCGGGGCCCCCACCCAGTACACCTACACTGTGCGGATCAAGGGAAGGTCCAGCCACGCGGGCATGGCGCCGGAGAAGGGGCTCAACGCCATAAGCGTCGGGGTGCAGGCTCTCGCGCGCCTCAGGGACGGGCGCCTGTCCCCCGTGACCACGGCCAACGTCGCCATGATTTCCGGGGGGAAGGCCACCAACATCGTCTGCGATGAGCTGGAGATAAGGGGCGAGGCGAGGAGCCACGACGAGGGCGAGATCAGGGAGTTCCTGGACGAGCTGGACAGGGCCTTCCGGGAGACCTGCGAGGCCAGGGGCGCGGGGCTCGAGATCGGGCTCGCGATGGATTACCCGGCCTTCGCGGTGGGGCAGGACGCCCCCGTCGTGACGCTGGCGGCGCGGGCCATGGGGCGGCTCGGGTTGCGTCCCTCCGTCGAGATCTCCGGGGGTGGCCAGGACGGGAACTATCTGAACGCCAAGGGCATCCCCGCCGTGGGGCTGGCGACGGGTTACGCGCATATCCACACCGAAAGGGAGGAGCAGTCCATATCCCAGCTCATAGGATGCGGCCAGCTCGTCTCCGCCATCATAGGCGAGGCGGCGGCCGGAATCTGACGCACCCTTGCGGCCGCCTGCGGCGAGGCCCATCGCTGGATCATGGCGCGCCTTCCGGGCCGTTGCCGCGGCGGGCCCGCCGCGTGTTGCTTTTCGGAGGGGAAACCCCTATATTGTGTCCACAGTCCCGGAGAGGGCGTCCGCGTTCCTTCCCAGCCGGGGGCGGCTTCCCCCGAGGCGGCGGAGGTCGCGCCGCCCCCCCGGTTTCCCGAAAGGGGGAGCGATGACGGAACTGAGCGTGGTGGTGCCCGTCTACAACGAGGAGGCGGCCATCCCGCCCTATCTGGAGGCGGTCCGTGAGGTCCTTAAGAAGGTCACGGAGGACTACGAGATCATCTTCGCCATGGATCCCTCCGGCGACCGTACCGAGGAGATAGTGGCCGCTGCCAACGCACGGGACCCCAGGGTCAAGCTTCTCAAGTTCTCCCGCCGCTTCGGCCAGCCCGGTGCCATCTGGGGAGGGCTCTCCTATTCCTCCGGCAGGGCGGTCATCGTCATGGACGTGGATCTGCAGGACCCTCCTGAGGTGATTCCCGAGATGGTGCGGATCTGGCGGGAGGGGGAGTACAAGGTGGTGATCCCTCAGCGCCGGAGCCGCGAGGGCGACAACATAGTCAAGAGGATCGTTGCCTATGCCGCCTACTGGTTCATTAACAAGACGGCGACGGTCGAGATCCCGCGCAACGCGGGGGATTTCAGGCTCCTGGACCGGAAGGTGGTGGAGGAGCTCCTGAAGCTCAAGGAGACCAACGCCTTCCTGCGGGGCCTCACCGCGGTGGTGGGCTACAGGTACAGGCTCCTGCCCTTCGATCGCAAGCCCCGCGTGGGGGGGGAGGGCAAGTACTTCCCGCTCACCGGCGGCATCTTCATCGGGTTCAACGGGGTCATCGCCTTCTCGGGGGCGCTCCTGCGCCTCATGACCGTCGCGGGTTTCGTCATGGCCGGGATCGCCATCCTCGGGGCCCTCTTCCTTCTCGTAGGCAAGCTCACCGGCTGGTACGAGTTCGCGACCGGTCTCGCCACGCTGGCCGTCCTGATCCTCTTCCTCACCGGCTGCCAGTTCGTGGGCATGGGCATCCTGGGCGCCTACATCGGCCGGATCTACGAGGAGACCAAGCAGCGGCCTGTCTTCATCGTGGAGAGGGCCGTGGGTTTCCCGGAACGCTAGCCCGTGCCGGAGGGCGCAAATACCCCCTGCCCCGTCTGCGGGGGCACGGACACGGCCCCTGCCTGCGTCCGCCGGGGCCGTGTCCCTCCCCAGCGCGACTTCACGATCCTCCACTGCCGCGCCTGCCGCTTCTCCTTCATCCCCGATTACCGCGCCGACTTCGCGGACGTCTACGGCGAGGACTACTACCGGGGCCGGGGCGCCGACCCGTTGGTCAACTACGCCTTCGACCACGAGAGGCCGGAAATGACCGTGAGGGCCTTCGAGTGGGAGGGCCTCGTGCGGATATTCCGGGCCCTGGTGGGCGGCGGGCGACCCGGGGCGAGATGGCTCGACTACGGCTGCGGGCTGGGGAGCCTCGTGCGTTACGGGAGGGGCCTGGGTATCGACGTGTACGGCTACGAGCCGTACGGCCGCGGGGGGGACGGGGAGGGTCTGGCCTCCCGCGTCCTGCGCTCGGAGGGGGAGCTTCGGCGCGCGGGGCCGTTCGACTTCGTGACGGCGATAGAGGTCATCGAGCATTCGCCCGATCCCGTCGCGCTGTTGCGCTCGGTGCGTTCGCTCGTGAAGCCCGGCGGCGTCCTGTTCCTCACCACCGGCAACGCCGAGCCCTGGCGCGGGAGGCTGGGGAGATGGTCATACACCGGCGCGCCGGACGTGCACATGAGCTTCTTCGAGCCCGGCACCCTGGCCCTGGCCCTGGAGAAGAGCGGCTTCGCCCCTGAGGTCAAGGGCTACCTGCCCGGCTTCACCGACGTCATAAAATACAAGATACTCAAGAACCTGGGCATCAGGGAGAGATCGCGGCTCATCTCCCTCGTGCCGTGGCCCATCGTCTCCCGGATCGCCGACCTCAGGTACCGGGTGACGGACATGCCGCTGGGAGTGGCCGCGTACCTTCCCGCCGGCCCGGGCGCGCCGGCGCTACGGGAAGGCGGGCCAGGAGGCAACCCGAGATGATAATCACGCGCTCCCCCCTGCGGATAAGCCTGGGCGGCGGGGGCACCGATCTCCCCTCGTACTACCGCGAGCACGGCGGGGGTTTCCTAATCGCCGCCGCCATAGACAAGTACGTGTACGTGACCGTCCTGCGGCCATTCAGCGAGGGGATCTACCTCAAGTACTCCCAGCTGGAGGCGGTGCGCTCCGTCAGGGACGTCCAGCACCGGATCATCAGGGAGGCGCTGAACCTCCAGAACCTCAAGACCCCGCAGATAGAGATAACCGCCCTGGCGGACATCCCCTCCGGGACTGGCCTCGGGTCCTCGGGCTCCTTCACGACGGCGCTTCTCAAGGCCCTCCACGCCCACCGCCGGCAGCTGATACTGCCGCAGGAGCTGGCCGAGCTGGCCTGCCACATCGAGATAGATCTCCTGGGCGAGCCCATCGGCAAGCAGGACCAGTACATCGCGGCCTACGGCGGCATAACCTGCTTCGACTTCAACCCGGACGACACCGTGGAGGCGCGTCCGCTGGGCATCCCCATCGAGGCGCTGTTCGAGCTGGAGGAGAGGCTCTGCCTCTTCTTCACCGGCTTCACCCGGAGCGCGGGGGATCTGCTCAGGGATCAGAAGGAGCGATCGACCGGGGGGGACGCCGGGATGATAGCGAACCTCCACTACGTGAAGGATCTGGGGGTACGGAGCCGCGACGCGCTGGAGAGGGGGGACGTGTTCGAGTTCGGGAGGCTCATGCACGAGCACTGGGAGAACAAGAAGAGGAGGACGGGCGGCATGTCCAACCCCAAGATCGACCTCTGCTACGCCAGGGCGCTGGAGAACGGCGCCGTGGGGGGCAAGCTCGTCGGCGCGGGCGGCGGCGGGTTCCTGATGTTCCTGGCCGAGGACAGATCGCGGCTCAGGAAGGCCATGGCCGAGGAGGGCCTGGAGGAGCTCCGCTTCCGGTTCGACTTCGACGGCGCCAAAGTGGTCTTCAGCTGATATGCTGCCAGTCGTGATACTGGCGGGAGGGCTCGCGACCCGCCTGGGGGATCTGGCCAGGGACACGCCCAAGTCCCTCATCCCCGTGGCGGGGAGGCCCTTCATCCATCACCAGCTGGATCTGCTCAGGGGCAGCGGGGTGGAGAGGGTGGTGATCTGCGCGGGGCACCTGGGGCTCAAGATCAGCAAGGCGCTGGGGGACGGGTCGGGGCTTGGTATCGCGATCGACTACTCCTTCGACGGAACGTCGCCCCTGGGCACCGGGGGGGCGGTGCGCAACGCCCTGCCCAAGCTCCCCGGGCTTTTCCTGATCCTCTACGGGGACAGCTACCTGGAGATAGACTACCGCGACGTGGCCAAGGCCTTCCTGTATTCCGGCAAGCTCGCCCTCATGACCGTGTTCCGGAACACCGGGCGCTGGGACCGCTCCAACGCCGTCTACGAGAACGGCCTGGTCAGGCTCTACGACAAGAAGGCGGACGGGGTGGGCATGCAGTACATCGACTACGGGCTCACCGCCATGACCAGGGAGGTGCTGGAGGGCTGGCCGGGGGGGGGGCGCTTCGATCTGGCGGACGTGCTAGCCGATCTCTCCGTCCGCAAGGAGCTCGCGGGTTACGAGGCCCGGGACAGGTTCTACGAGATAGGGTCACCCGCCGGCATAGCTGATCTGGAGAAGTACCTGGCCTCGCGCGGGCGCGAGGGCCCGTGAGGATACCCACCCCCTCCTTCGTCTTCAGGTCCCTCGCGCGGCCGGGAGAAGACCGTTCCATCGAGGCCCAGGCCGTGCGGCAGGCCCTGGCCGGCCTCTTCGCCACCGCGGCGGATCTCGGCACCTTCCGGCTGGGGCTCGCGCTCCTGCTCCATCCCATGGCCTGCGCCACGGCCTCCTTCGCGGTCGGCACCACCGTCAACTTCTTCCTCACGCGGCACTATGTCATCGGGGAGCCCGCCAGGCAGAAGCGGAGCCTGCCCGTCCAGTACCTCACGTACGTGGCGACCGGCCTCGTCTCGCTCGCCATAGTCCAGATCCTCCTTCTGGTCTTCCACCTCCTCCTGGGATTCCAGCCGTTCCACGTGAAGCTCGCCTCGGTCCCCGTGGTCTTCGTCTGGACCGTCCTGAGCAGCCGTTTCCTGGTCTTCGTCAAGCGGCCGCCCGGCGGGGGCGGGTGGCCTGGGACGCGTACCGCGCCCCTACCCGGCGCGTCCGCGCTTTCAAGGAGTCACTTTATGCCTGAAGATGCCAGCCCCGCCGGCGCCGATCCCGCAGGCCCCGGCGCCGCCAGGGGCAACAGTCCTGGGAAATGGCCGAAGAAGGTGCCCGTACTCACCCCCGAGCAGGAGGCCATCCGCGACGACTTCATGCGGGCCCACCTCGAGGCCATGGAGACCAGGTGGTACGGCTTCGTGGGCAAGTTCGACAACCGCTACCCCCTGAAGACCTTCTTCCCCGGGTGCCGGACGCTGGAGATCGGGGCGGGGCTGGGCGAGCACCTAAACTGGGAGGATCGCGGGAAGCAGGAGTACCACGCGATAGAGCTACGCCAGGAGCTCTGCGACAGGATCAGGGAGAGGTTCCCCGGGGTCCACGCCTGGACCGGGGACTGCCAGGAACGGCTGGACTTCGCGGACGGCTACTTCGATCGGATAATCGCCATCCACGTGCTGGAGCACCTGCCGGACCTGCCGCGCGCCCTCCGGGAGTTCGACAGGCTCCTCAAGCCTTCCGGCCGCGTCTCGGTGGTCATCCCCTGCGAGGGCGCCTGGGCGCACCGGCTCGCGCGGAACATCTCCGAGCGGCCGCACTTCGAGAGGAAGTACAAGCAGCCCTACGACTGGTTCATCCAGGCCGAGCACCTCTCCCGGCCACGGGAGATAATGGAGGAACTGAAGCTCGTGTTCGACGTGCGGGACACGCGCTTCTACCCCCTCCTCGTCCCGGTCATCAACTTCAACCTCACCATAGGCCTCACGCTGGCAAAGAAGAAGGGGGGCGGCGATGACGTTCAGTGAAGGGTTCCTGGCCGAGGCGGCCAGGATAGTCCAGGGCCTTCCCGCGGACGAAATCGAGAGGGCGGCCGCCCTCCTCGCCAGGGTACGCGAGGAGGGCGGGAGGCTTTTCATCCTCGGGGTGGGGGGATCGGCTGGTTCCGCCTCGCATGCCGCGAACGACTTCCGCAAGCTCTGCGGCTTCGAGGCCTACTGCCCCACGGACAACGTCTCCGAGCTCACCGCCCGCACCAACGACGAGGGCTGGGAGACGGTCTTCGCCGGGTGGCTCGCCGGCTCGAGGCTCAGGCCCGCCGACGCGGTGCTGGTCTTCTCCGTGGGCGGGGGGGATCTCGAGCGCAACGTGTCGGCCAACCTGGTGCGGGCACTAGAGCTCGCGAAATCCGTGGGGGCCCGCATCCTGGGGGTGGTGGGCCGCGACGGGGGGCACACCGCGAAGGTGGCCGATGCCTGCGTCATCATCCCCACGGTGAACCCCGACCACGTGACCCCGCATACCGAGGCCTTCCACGGCGTGGTGTGGCATCTCCTGGTGACCCATCCGGCCCTGAAAGTGAACCCGACCAAATGGTAGGCGCGGCCGGAGTGCCCGGCCGGCCGCCGCGGGACGCCGCGTCCGGAAGGGGCGGGGAAGAGTGCCCGGGGTGGCCGGCGTGACCGGCGGCGGCGCCCCGGGAGGCCGCAGGCGGGCCGTCTTCCTCGACCGGGACGGGGTGCTGAACATCGCAGAGGTGAGGGGCGGGAAGCCCTACCCCCCGGCGGACGCGGCCTCCATGCGCTTCTACCCCGGCGCCCGGGAGCTCCTGGGGAGGCTCAGGGCCGCCGGCTTCGTCCTCCTGTGCGTGACCAACCAGCCGGACGTGGCCAGGGGGACGCGCACCCTGGAGAACGTCCGGGCCATGAACGAGCGGACGCTGGCCGAGCTCCCGCTGGACGGCCTCTACGTCTGCCTCCATGATGGCCCCGCCGGCTGCCCCTGCCGCAAGCCCCGTCCCGGCATGCTTCTTGAAGGTGCCAGGGAATGGAACGCAGATCTCTCGCGGAGTTTCATGGTGGGCGACCGGGCGGGCGATGTTGGGGCCGGCCGCGCGGCGGGCTGCCGCACGGTCTTCATCGACCGCGGCTATGCCGAGCCCCGCCCGGATCCGCCCGCCGACCGCGAGTGCGCAGGCCTCAGGGAGGCCGTAGAAATAATCCTCGAAGGCGAAAGGAGACAGCCATGACCACGGCGGCGGAGCTCAAGGTGAAGCTCTTCGCGGACGGCGCGGACAGGGCCGGCATGCTGGAGATGAACCGCAACCCCCTCATCAGGGGGTTCACGACCAATCCCACACTGATGAGGAAGGCGGGGGTCACCGACTACGAGGCCTTCGCGAGGGACATCCTCAGGGAGATCCCCGACAAGCCCCTGTCGTTCGAGGTCTTCTCGGACGAGTTCGGCGAGATGGAGCGCCAGGCCAAGCTCATCGCCTCCTGGGGCGCGAACGTCTACGTGAAGATCCCCGTCACCAACAGCCGCGGCGAGTCCTCGGCACCTCTCGTGGGGGCGCTCGCCAAGGCCGGCGTCAGGCAGAACGTCACCGCCATGATGACGCTCGCCCAGGTCAGGGAGATAGCGGCCCGGCTCGATGGCGGGCCCCCGGCCTACGTCTCGGTCTTCGCGGGGCGCATCGCCGACACCGGGCGCGATCCCGTGCCCCTGATGGCGGCGGCGGTGGAGCTCCTCGCCCCCACCCCCTCGGTCGAGCTAATCTGGGCGAGCCCGCGCGAGCTCCTGAACGTCTTCCAGGCGGACGCCGTGGGCTGTCACATCATCACCGCCACCAACGACATCCTCAAGAAGCTCCCCCTGGTGGGCAAGGATCTCACGGGATACTCCCTGGAGACGGTGCAGATGTTCAAGGGAGACGCGGAAAGCGCCGGCTACAGGCTCTGAGGGGATCCGAGAGCTGGGCGCGGATCCGGCGGGGGCGCCCGTGCCCGGCGCAGATAAGGCGGAGGCCCCTCCCCGCCCTTCGCGGGCGGGGCGGGGCCTCCGCCTTATCTGCGCCGTTCCGGGGATCGCGCCCGCCCGGGAGGGGGGCGGTGCGGCCTTACGGGACGTGCCGTGGCGCCGGGATCCGGGCCTGCGTCCGCGTCAGGCCAGCCACATCCCCAGAAGCCAGAGGGCGTAGCCCAGGGCGAAGCAGCCTAGGGGGGCCCGGGCCGCGGCGAGCCTCCTCGCGAGGGGCCGATCCCCCTGGGGAAAGAACCTGAACAGCGCGAGAACGGCTCCCAGGGTCCACATGAGGAAGCCGCCGGAGGCCGCGAGGTACCACCCCTCGTTCATGGCGGGGGCGGCGCGGTAAAGGGAGAGGTAAAGGGCCGCCTGCCGGGCGAGGGCGTCCGGATCCGCCCCGGCCCCGAGCCTCTCCCGCGCCAGGTGTTCCGCGACGCGGGCGTTCGCCGCGTCCAGGAGCTCCGGACGGGGCCGGTAGAAGCTCCTGGACGCGTTCAGCCCCGCGCGGAGCCTCAGGAAGGCGAGGTAGGCGCCCTCGCGGTCGCCCCGTGCCGCCAGACCCTCCCCCAGCGCGTACAGCTCGCCGGCCGCAGCCTGGCTCGCGCCCCAGGGGGCGTACCAGTTGAGGGCGCGAAAATAGTGCACGATCGCCCCGGACGCGTCGCCACCGGCGGCGAGATCCCGCGCGGCGGATAGCTCGCGGCCGGCCTTCACCTCCATGTAGCCCGCGAGGAAGGCCAGGAAGAGGGCGGCGGCAGCCAGGCCGCGGGCGAGCCTCCGGCGCCCGGCGCGTCCGCAGGGCGGGAGCGCCCGCGGGGCGCCGGAACCAGGAAAGGAGTCCGGCCTCATTCCCCCCTCCGGCCTACCCCGGGCGCGGCGGGGCCGCCAGCGCCGCCGAGCAGGGCCTCGGCGGGTTCCGGCGCGTCCGGGGGGGTCAGGAAGCAGGTCCGCAGCCGCCGGGCTAGCGCCGACGAAGCCGTTCGGCCGTCCTTCTCCAGCGTCTGGATGCGCCCGTCGAGGAAGGCGGCCGCGGCGTCCAAGGAGGCGCTCCTGGCCAGCGCGAAAGCGTAGAGCCGGATCAGGCGGAAGTCGAGGGGATCGAGCTCGAGGCCCTTCCCCCAGGCTTCCAGGGCGCCGGGAGCGTCCCCCGTGCCGTCGAGGATGTAGCCCAGCATGAGGTAGTTCTCGATCTTGCGCGGCCTGAGCCTGATGAGTTCCGCGAGCGGCGCGAGCGCGGCCTCGGGATCGCCCGCCCTCCTGAGGGAGTCGGTCATGAGGGCCAGGATGTTGTTCGACGCGCTGTGTGGCAGGAACATCCTCCCGGAGGGGTCGGTGAACGTGCCGAGGAACCTCCCTGCCGCGTCCGCGACTGTCCGGAAGCGCCCGCAGGAGTACAGGTACTCCAGGACCGTATAGAGGTTATGGTACATGTAGTCGGGGAGCTTGCGGGCCGGGGGGCCGTCGTCGCCCCCAGCCAGCCGGGCCCAGTAGGCCTCCGTCCGCCTCAGGTAGTCGTCGTAAAGACCGCGCTCCACGGCACCGGCGCCGGCCCGGTGATCCATCAGCATCTCGCCCATCCACCGGAAGCGAGCGTCCGGCACCAGGTAGGGCATTATGTCGCCGGACATCGGCCCGAAGTTGACGAAGACCCTTCTCCCCTCTGTGATGTTGGCGGCGGCGAAGAGGCTAGGGAAGCCGGGCTCCGCGGGATCCACGTAGCGCCCGTCGGGGCCGGCGGGGAAGTAGGCCAGCGGCATCTTCCCCGGCTCGGGGACGGCCATGTATCCGGGGTTGGCGAGGCCGGTGAGGAACACGAGCGTCACGTCGGGACGCGCCGAGTAGGCATGCTGGAGGGCGAGGAGCGGGAACCAGCCGAAGCCGTGGAGGGCGAGGGACTCGGGGGGCAGGGCGGCGAGGTCCGGGAAGTAGATCTCCGTCGACTGGAAGCCGGACCGCGCGTCGCTCTCGGCCATCCGGTCCCCGGCCAGGGAAAGGAGCTGCGCGAGGACGAGCAGGCCCGCGAGCGCCGGGGCCAGTCCCGCCGCCGCGGGCCGGATCGCGCGCCAGCGCGCCGCGCGGGCCCCGGCGAGCCTCCCCAGCTCGCCCGCGCCCAGGCAGACCGGCAGGATCCAGGCCGTGAGGGCGGGGAGGAAGGCGGAGGAGCCGTCGATCCAGTAATAGAAGAAGACGATGTTGATGAGGATGAGGAGGGGCAGGGCCACGGCAAGGATCTGGAAGGACTTCCAGAGCAGGCGGAGCCCCCAGGCGAAGAAGGGGAGCGAGAGGAGGAAGAGGAAGGGCGAGCAGAGGTTCCGGAACTGGAGGGGCACGAGGAAGGAGATCTCCTCCACGTTCATGAATCCTTTGAAGTGGGTCTCGGAGTCCTTGGCATCGGACACGTGGCGCCAGAGGCGCTCAAGGGTGTTCGTCCTCCCGAAGTCGACGGGGAGCCTGTCCGTCGCGGAACGCACCGGCAGGAGCAGGTACACGGAGAGCCCCGCCAGGAAGAAGGCGGAGAGCAGTCCCAGACGGATCAGATGCCGGCGCGGGCCTCCCGCCCTTTCCTGCTCCGGCTCCCCCCAGAAGGTGAGGAGGAGGAGCACGGGGAGATACAGGCTCAGTGCCGCGTGGTTGCCGCAGGCCACTCCGTAGAGGAACCCCCCCGCGTGAAGCCAGCAGATCCCGTCGCCCGAGTTCCACCTGGCCGCGCAGTAGAGGAGCAGCACGAGGAAGGCCGTGTTCAGCGAATAGACCTCGAGTTCGGTGGAGGAGGCGAAGACGGCCTGGTGGAGGGCGAAGAGGGGGAGGGGCGCTAGGAGCCAGGGGCGGGCGGCGGGGCCGGCTTTGCGGCCGTGGAGATGTCCCAGCAGGAGGGCGATCAGGAAGAGCGAGAGGCCGCCCATGAGGGCGGTGAAGAGCGTCACCCGGAAACCGATGGCTCCCAACGGGAGCCAGGTGAAAAGCTTGGCAAGCAGGTTGTAGGTGGGGAAGCCGGAAGGGTGCCCCACGTCCAGGTAGACCGGGGTGACCGTGAACTCGGGGCCGTCCCGCCAGCCGATGGCGGGGCTCGCGAAGAGAAGGTAGAATACGGTCGCCGTAGCCGCGAGGAGGAGGGGTGCCGCGTTCGATGCGGGGAGGGGCGGAAGCGGATTCGGAAGCGGAGGCCCGTTTACGGGCGTTCTGGTCATTGCTGGCGCCCTCCCGGAGAAAAAAAAGCGCCGGGCCCCCTGCGGGGAGGGCCCGGCGGATGCCGATACTGCGAGGATGGACGACTGTTACCAAATGGTGCTGGCAAGCGCTGTGGACGTGGAGGTCCTGACAGTGGACGCGGAGGCGCTGTTATAGAGGTAGACGGTGGAGCCATCGGCCTTGTGGCGAACCGAGAAGGAGAAGCCGGCATTGGGGGAGGTAATCACGGCCAGGCTGCCGTAGTAGACGTTGGCATCCTTCACGAGGCCGCCATCGGTTGCCAGGGAGGTGTAGCTGGCAACATAAGAGCCCTTCTCGGCGAAGTAGGCCTCCTGGGAGGTGGCTATGGCGTGGTAGGCGGACTGGGCCGCGTTGTCCTGGGCGCCCTTGCGGTACTTGGCGTACTGGGGGATGGCGATGGCAGCCAGGATGCCGATGATGGCGACGACGATCAGAAGCTCGATAAGGGTGAAGCCCTCGCGGTTCTCGTTGATCTTGGTGAACATGTTCGCTCCTTGATAACGGCCTTCCGGCCTGGGTGGTTGCCGGGCCGGCGGGCCCGGAGAAGTACTGGGTGGAAACTGTGGCTAGTCAGTTTTGCCGCAGTGTAGTAGAGCAATCGGCATGCCAGAGTGGAAAAACAGAAAGGCGAGACCAAAGGTGAGTATAAGTATATCTATAATTAGTAATTTATATATTTAAAAGGTATATAAAATTTAATATAAATATAAAATTAATTTATAAAAATATAATAAATAAATAATTATATATATTAAATTAAAATTATATATAAAAATATATATATTTTCAATTATAAAATAACGTTTAAGAGTGGCGGTCTCTATGTCTACTCCAGTCTTTGTGCACGCAAAATAATCGAGGTTAATAGTCGGTGAACGGACAGCAGGTCATCAGCCGGTTGTGAAGGAGAGGGATGGTCTTGGAACACGGATCCTCCTTCCATACAGTTATGGCAGGAGGCCCTTCCGCCTGGCGCGGGCGGATCCCTGAGGAGTCCGGCGGTACTTCCCCGGACTGGAAGGAAGGACGGCCAGTAAGGCGCCAGGTCGCGGGGTTACGCCGCCCCGGCTGACGTGCGAAAGCGGGGGGCGGCGTATGATACAGTAATTTTGGTAGCTTGAACGAAACCGTCAGTATCAGGCGGCTGTCGGAGAAGAGGAGGATATTCCCGGTGTCTAAGGTGGCATCAGGGATGGCGGTTCAAAGGTTGATGATGGTGTTCCCAAATATGGTCTTTAAAGTCGCAATCTATAGCACTAAATTTAATATAATAAATATAAATTAATCATATATTTTCGATTAATATTAAAAGGTTTCCATTCACGAACGATAGTCTCATTGCCGTTGGCAGGCGGCCGGATACCATGGATCAGGCCGGAAGACGCGGGTCACGTTGCCAGCCATGACGGCCGCCCCCCGGTGCCGATCTCCCTGCTTGGGCTCAGGTGCGGAGGCACGGGCTACATCGAGGACTCTCTTAGGTGAGAGGCTTCCCCTGGCATCCGTCGGGATCTGTCCCTTGCCGGAAGACCGTGGTCGGCCGAGGCCGGGGCGGGATACGCCGTAGATGTCCCGCCGTGATCACCCGCTTTGGCGCAGTGGTCTCCTTCACGGGGCGCCTTCACGGGGGGGGGCGGCTTCGCTTCCGAGGTGCGGGCCAGGGTCAGGCGGCGAGGCCAGTCAGGGCCGATCCCGGAATCCCTGCGGGCGGCCACTTGGGCTTCGGGAAGAGGGGGGGTGCCATTCCTCTGGGGGGGAGGAGGTGCCTCAGGGCCGGCTCTCGGACGCTTCCTCCGCAGGGATACGGCGGCCGGGCCTGCGGCATCGCCGGAGGGGCGGGGCGTTCCTCTTTCCAAGATGGGATCCCACGGGGCAACTATGTTGACACGCGCCCTCCTGGCGGGCTCGCGGGCTGCGGCCGTCCAGGCTCTTCCTGGAGGGACGGGTGCCCGGGAAGCCGTTCCCTCGCGATACCCCTGCGAGGACGGCTTGCGGGAGGGCACTCCCCTGGCGTCACCCCCGTGACGTACTTGGGACGCCACCCCTCCGGGGCTTCCTTCTCGGGCCGACTCGCGGCAGGAGGTTCCGCCTGTCTCCCCTCCCCTCCCCTCCCCGCCCTCCTGGCCGACTCATCGGTCGATGCTCTCCCCGCGCTTTCAAGTGGGGCGGTGTACGGGGCGCGGGCTTTCCCTGCCCTCCTTGCCTTGAATGGAATCGAAAGGTGACTCCACCTGGCAGGCTGAGATACCCGCCCGGCAACTGGGTCGCTCCGACCGGTAACGGTAGCGACCTTGGGGTCATGGGGGCAAGGAATGGATCAGGCAAGGGAAAGGCCAAAGGTCGCCTAAACGGGGGCCGAGAGCAGGCAGGCTGCAGGGCAAGCGATCGTAGAGCAGGCCTCGAGATGTTCAATGTGGGAGCCGTCCCGTCAATACCCCGGGGAAGGCCGGCACCGGCTGACGGCGACAACCAACCTGTTCCCTAGGGTGGATTGAGAGAAGGGTTACTGACAGATTGGCCGGGGAAAGCATAGGCCGGTTCCGCCGGGGTAATGACGGCTACATGCGGGCAAACGGCAGGTATCGCGACACGGGAAGCCCCGCATGGCCGGTCTCGGTAACGATGGCGTATGAACCGGTGCCCGGCGGCGGATAGGATCAGGTCTGAAGAGTGGCAAGCCGGGCCATCGGCGGATCCGCCCTTGCGGGACGGCGTGTGAGCCCGGGTGAAGGTACTCAGTTCGTAACACCCCTGAAGGAGAGGCCATGAGGCGGCATTGAGCGGGAACAGCGCCGTCACTGGGCGCACCTGGCGGGAAGAAGGGCGTCCATGGGGAAGCAAAGAGGGAATCCTGCCGTACACCCCTGTCTCACCATGCTAAGGCTACAGATCCCTCGGGATACGGGGAGGAACCGAAAACCCGGCCTGCGGAGGCGTGCACCCTCGCATGCCTAGGACAGCCTGACAAGGTCTGGCAGTCCTCAAGCAGCGCGGCTTTGACGTGGAGGGTTTTCGTCAGGTGATAAATCGAATGCCCCGTACCTGCCGGAGGTCAGGTGCCGGTCAAGCCGTATGGGCCCCGGGCCCGGAGAGGGCCAGTCTTCCCGAAGAGAGCGGCAAGGCAAAGAAGGGCGAAAACGGACAGCGCTGCCGCGCTGACGCGGTTGGCCCATCCCATCCCCGTGAAACGGACCTCCGCCTCCAGTAGACCGCGGTCCGGGAGGCCGGTGAGAACGAGGCCGTGTAAGGCGCCTGGGCCGGGCCCGTCCAGGGCGCCGAAGCTGGATCCGGCCAGGAACCCCAGGCCCTCCCTCATCTGCCAGACTGTTTCGGGCCGGAAAAGGGCCCCGCTCCCGTCCACGCTTACCTTGATCTCCTGGAGGCCGGGATAGTAGAGGACGTCCAGGGGCACGCCCCCGTCCGGAAGCCTGTGTACTCGGGAAAGATCCGCCGTGAACAGCCTCCGCGCCGCTCCCCCCCTGCCCGGGACGGGCTCAAGCCCGGGGGGGGCCCACTCTCCCGATTCAGGGCCGGGGGGAGTCCTGAAATAGGCGTCGTTGCCGTAGGTCAGGACGCCGAGGTCGCGCAGGAGGGTCTCCGTCACGGGAAAGGGATAGCCCGGCGTCAGTTCCTGCTGGTGAAGGTAAGGGCCGGCAAGGACGGCGGCGGAGAGGGCCAGGGCCAGGGCCGCGCCCTTGCGGGCGGCGGCCTGCGCCGCGCCCCCCTGGAACAGCGCCCCGAGGGTCATGGCGCCCATCAGCGAGGCCGCGAGCACGAAGATCATGACGTAACGGAACGAGGCCTGGGCCGCCTGCACGGGAGGGAACAGGCTCGCCATGGGACCGGGGGCCGTCACCAGCGCGAGGGCCAGGAGGGCCGTGACGATGAGCGGCGCAAGGTGCGGGGGCCTCCGGAGGGGAGGGCGGGCGCGGAGGGCGGACCAGGCGCAGGCGAGGAAGGAGAGGAGCAGGGGAGCCCCCAGCTGGATCCTGAGGGACAGGATGCCCTGGGTCATGATCATCCTTTCATCGGAAGGGCTCAGCAGGGCGAGGACAGGGACGGCCGTGGATTCGAACCCGTTCCTGGGCAGCATGAGCTCTTTCATGATGAGATCGCCGTAGAGGGCGGCGGGCCCCAGATAGGCCGCGGCCATGAGGGCCGCGAAGGCCCCGGCCGCCAGGGCTCTCGCGGCCCTTCCCTCGAGCTTCCTCGGCCAGCAGCGGCGCCCTTTCCCCCGCGCGGAAAGGAGGTTCAGGGCCCAGAGGGCGCCGAATACGGCGAGGAACAGGGCCAGGAAGAAGGACGTCAGCAGGTGGGTGGCGAACAGCGCCGCCAGGGCGGCCGAGGACGCGAGGAAGCGCCCGATACCTCCCGCGCACGACCATCTCAGGAGGAGGTACAGTGCCAGGGGCGACAGGTTGAAGGCCGCGAACTCGGCCCAGGCGGTCCGCGAGACCCTGTCGAGCAGCAGGTACGGGGAAAGGGTGAAGAGGAAGGCGCCCAGGCAGGCCGCAACGCCGGAGAGGGTGAGAAGCCGGTAGAGTCTCCAGGCACCGACGAAGCCCAGCGCGGTGAAGAGGACGGCCGCGAGGGCGTACCCGGTAAGGACGTTGCCCGCGAGGATCCCGAGCGCCGCCGGGACGGCGTGGGAGAAGGGGGGGTAGAACTGGTGGTAGGGGTTCCCGAGTCCGCGGGACAGGGACGGCGAGACGCGGGGAGGGAACTGGCCCTCCGCGACGGCGTCCCGGAAGCTCAGGGAAAGGATCAGGTTGTTGAACTGATCGACGTTGAAGACGTTGCGTCTTCCGCCGTGCACCGTCTCCAGGGAGCAAAGGGACAGGGAGACCGCGAGGGCGACGATCCAGGGAAGGATCCCGTGCGGACTTCGCGCGGCGCGGGGGCAGGGACGTGGAAGGTCTCCGGCACCTGATCGGCCGGGCGCGGCCTTTTCGGCTGGTATTCCCATGGGGAGCGGAACTCCTGGCCGCAACCGGTTCCCGAGGCTCGGGCGGGTCCGCAGTGGTCCCCTTCTTGATCGGGGGACGATCTGAAAGAAAGGACGCGGGATACCGGGCTTCGACGGTTGCGGTGGTTGCCGCGTGATTATAGCCTGGATCATCACCGGATAGCCATGTCCTGCCGGCGCGCGGCAGGCGGTCGGCGGGGTGGTGCCTGTCCTGATCGGGGAAGACCACGTCCGCGCCGCAGCCACGCGATCAGGCAGAGCGCGGCGAAGGCGGACAGCGCCGCCGCGCTGACGCGGTTGGCCCATCCCATCCCCGTGAAACGGACCTCGGCCTCCAGGAGGCCGCGGTCCGGGAGGCCGGCGAGAACGAGGCCGTGGAAAGGGCCGGGGCCTGGCCCGTCCAGGGCGCCGAAGCTGGACCCGGCCTGGTCATCCAGGCCCTCTCTCACCTGCCAGAGGGTTTCTGGCCGGAAACGGGCCCCGCTCCCGTCCACCCTGACCATGATCTCCTGGAGGCCGGGATAGTAGAGGACGTCCAGGGGCACGCCCCCTCCCGGAAGCCTGGGGACACGGGAAAGATCCGCCGTGAACAGCTTCCGCGCCGCCCCGCCCCTGCCCGGGACGGGATCAATGCCCGGAGGGGCCCACTCTCCCGATTCAGGGCCGGGGAGAGTCCTGAAATAGGCGATAGTGCCGTAGGTCAGCATGCCGCGGTCGCGCAGAAGGGTCTCTGTCACGGCCAGGGGATAGCCCGATGCCAGCCCCTGCTGATGAAGGTAGGGGACGGCCAGGACGGCGGCGGAGAGGGAAAGGGCCAGGGCCGCGCCCTTGCGGGCAACGGAATGCGACGCGTCCCCAGGGAACACAGCCCCGAGGGTCATGGCGCCCGTCAGCGAGGCCGTGAGCACGAGGATCGTGACGTAACGGAACGAGGCCTGGGCCGCCTGCACGGGAGGGAACAGGCTCGCCATGGGACCGGGGGACGTTACCAGCGCGAGGGCCAGGAGGGCCGTGACGATGAGCGGCGCCAGGTGCGGCGGCCTCCGGAGGGGAGGGCGGGCGCGGAGGGCGGCCCAGGCGCAGGCGAGGAAGGAGAGGAGCAGGGGAGCCCCCAGCTGGATCCTGAGGGAAAAGATACCCTCCCCGATCAGGTCCTTCCTTTCGTCGGCAGGGCTCAGCAGGGCGAGGATCGGGACGCCGGAAGACCCGAACTGGGTCGCGGGGAGTATGAGGTTCTTTATGATGAGATCGCCGTAGAGGGCGGCGGGCCCCAGATAGGCGGCGGCCATGAGGGCCGCGAAGGCCCCGGCGGCCAGGGCCCTAGCGGCCCTTCCCGCGAGCTTACCCAACTCGCCGCGGCGCCCTTTCCCCCGCGCGGAAAGGGAGTTCAGGGCCCAGAGGGCGCCGAAGACGGCGAGGGACAGGGCCAGGAAGAAGGACGTCAGCAGGTGGGTGGCGAACAGCGCCGCCAGGGCGGCCGAGGACGCGAGGAAGCGCCCGAGGCCTCCCG
>JAITEZ010000391.1 GCA_031281735.1 Deltaproteobacteria bacterium
GGTCCGCATGACCCCCTCGAAGACATCGAAGGCGCCCCGCTCCATTTCCCTGCGCGCCTCCTCCACGCGCTCAAGGGCGCCCTCGGGGGCGAGGGAGGGATTAAGGGGCGTGAGCCCCACCAGGCCGTCCTCGAGGCCGCCCACGTAGGGCCTGGTGTTGAAGGTGCCGTCCGCGATGCTTTTCGCGAGACGCTTGTAGTAGACGCCCCAGTTCCAGACGACCGAGGTGACGGTGCTCGTGGGGGCGTCCACGGACATGTCGGAATGGTAGCCGATGCCCCAGATCCCGAACTTGGCCGCTTCCGCCTGGGGGGAGGAGGTGTTGGTGTGCTGGGCTATGACGTCGCAGCCCTGATCCACCAGCCGGTGCACGGCCCGGGCCTCTCCCGCCGGATCCAGCCAGCGGTGGGTCACGGTGACGAGGATCCTGGCCTCGGGGTTCACGGCCTCGACCCCCAGCGCGAAGGCGTCGATGCCCCCCGTAACCTCGGAGTTCTCGCGCCCGAGGGCGGCGACGTAGCCTATCCTGCCGGTACGGGTCCGCAGGCCCGCCACCAGGCCAGAGAGATACCTCGCCTGGTATACCTTGCCGAAGTAGTTGGTTAAGTTCGTGTGGTTGAACTTGTAGCCCGAGGAATTGGCGAAGACCACCCCGGGGAACTCCTTGGCCAGGGCCTCGCAGACGTCCATGTGGTTGAAGCTCGTGGCTATCACCACGTTAGCCCCGTCCGCGATGAGTTCCCGCACTGCGTTCTCCACGGTGCGGTAGTCCCCGTCGGTGACCCCGGCCGTCCTTATAATCTGGGAGTCCTCCAGGCCCAGCTCCGCCTTCATCTCGAGGATGCCCTTCTCGTGGGAAAATGTGTAGCCGCTGGCGCGGCCCTCGAGATCGTCTATATGGAGTATGCCGATCCGGAGCTCCTCGAGCGGCAGGGGCACCCCGGGCGTCCAGGCGGCGGGAACCCCGCCGCCCCGGCAGGCGGGGACGGCCGCCGAGGCGGCTAGCGCGGCGAAGAGGAGCGCCAGGTGGGTGCGTGTCCTTGTCTGCGGCAAAACGAGGCCCCCCGTGGATCCGGGCGCGACCGGAAGGGACGGTAGGAGGTGAGGGCGGGACGGCGGGAGGGCCGCAGTGTACCGCGCGGGGCGATGGAAAGCCAGGGCGGCCAGGATCCGGGCCCGCATGCCCCTCCGCGGCGGGCGGCTCCGGGACGGGGAGGCGGGGCGGGACGGAGGCCGCAAGGGGCGCGCCCCGCGAGGGGCCAGGGGGCCGGCCCCGGCGGCGGGGGCGGCCCTGGCCGCGCCGATGGCGGGGTTTCAGGGGAAGGAGTCCCTGAAGACTTCCACCACGGCGGGGTCGAAGGCCGTGCCGGCCCCCTCCTGGACGATCCGCGCCGCCTCGCCCGGCTCCAGGGCGCCCCGGTACGGGCGGAAGCAGGTGAGGGCGTCGTAGACATCGGCCACGGCCATGATTCTCCCCATGAGGGGGATGTCCTCGCCGCGGAGGCCGTGGGGGTAGCCCTGGCCGTCCCAGCGCTCGTGGTGGTAGCCGGCCAGGATCCGCGCGTACCTCAGGTAGTCGCCCGCGCCCTCGGAACCGGGCAGCATCCCGATGAAGGTCAGCCCCAGCTCGACGTGGAGGCGGGCCTCCGCGTACTCGGCCGGGCTAAGCCTGCCGGGCTTGTGGATGACCTCGTCCCTGACGTACAGCTTGCCGACGTCGTGCAGCAGGGAGGCGGGTCCCAGAAGCCGCTGATCCCAGCGCTCGGTCTCCTCCGGCCAGCGTCCGGAACGCGCGGCCGCCTCGAACAGCACGAAACCGGTGCCGCGCTTGGAGGCCGCCGCCTCGGCCGCCGCAGCGGCGGCCTCCGCCGCCTCCGGCTGCCTCCCGTTGTAGCGGCCCGCGAGCGCCGAGATGACGGCCCTCTGCAGCCGCAGGAGAGCCCGGACGGCCTCCTCGGTGTGGGGCGGCTCCCCCTCAGGCGCGGGGGCGGCCGCGGGTGCCTCCGGGACGGCGGGGGCTGCGGCGGCCGCCAGCCGCCTGAGGCGCACGAGCTCTATGTGGAGCGCGATGCGCTGCCGCAGGAGGGGCGGCGAGAAGGGCTTCATGATGTAGTCGACGGCCCCGAGGCCGATGCCCTCCATCTCCTTCTCGGTGTCGAGGAGCCCGGTGAGGAAGATGACGGGGATATCGCGGGTGTCGGGACGCTCCTTGAGGATCCTGAGCGCCTCGAAGCCCCCCATCTCCGGCATCATCACGTCCAGGAGGATGACCTCGGGCTTCTGGCGCTCCATGAGGTCGAACATCTTCCTGGCGGACGAGACCGTGAGCACGGTGTAGTCATCGGACAGGCTCACCTTCCCGGCCATGAGGTTGGTGCGGTTGTCGTCAACCAGCATTATCAGCGGCGGCTGGTCGGCCATCTGCCTTCCTTTTCAGCCCCTAGCCCGTAGGAGGGCGTCATTTTTGGGAAAAAGGATACCCGCCGGGTAAGGCCTCTGTCAAGGCGCGGCCGTCCGCGCGGGCGCGGGAGGGGAGGCCGGGGGGGTCCGGGGCGCGGCCCGGCGGGGGCCTTCCCCTGGCCGGCGTGAGAGAAGGCCACCATGCCGCAGTCGCCGCATTTGAGGATCCCTCCCTCCGGTCGGGATCCGCGGGAGTCCGGCGGCGGCGCGGCCTCGGGCATGCCGGGGCGGCGGGGGGGCGGCGCGGGGATGTTGCAGAGCAAGAAACAGCATGAAAAAATACTGATATCATGTTCATCTTATCGGATATAACTATGATTATTTACTCCAGCACTGGGGACGATTTGTCCGCATGCACTCTAATCAGAAAATAATTTGTAGTATTTACATATAATTTTTATAAAAAATAAATATTAATAGTAATTAATATAGTGGATAGTGCCAGGAAGACCCGTTCGGGAACGCGAGCCCGTCCTCTGGCGGGATCCTGGCTCGCCCGTGACGAAAAGGCCGCGACCCGGAAAGATCCGGGACGCGGCTCGGAAGGCTCACCCCCGGCAGGAGGCGGCTGGGCGGTCAGAGGGAACCGCCTCCCCGGTGCGGTCAGGGGGAAGCGCTCCACGGGAAGATCCGGGAGTCCCGGCCCAAGGGGGCCTGGAGCGGGCCGGTTCAGAAGGAGAAGCTGTCGGTATAGTAGGTCTTCAGGGCGTTGATGGAGGAGGAGCGCAACTGGAGCGGCCCCGTCCCGGACTCCCAGCGCAGGAAGGTGTCCACGCCCACACCCAGGACACGGGAGAGCTCCTGCTGGCTGAGGCCGGAGAGCTTGCGGATGCGGCGGACGTCCTTGCCGGTGATGCGGTCGAAGTCCACCGGCTTGGGGTAGGTCCAGAGGATCTTGGCCTGGGCGCAACCCGCCGGGCCGGGCCGTTTCCCCGCCCCGGCGGGGTTCCCGGCCGCGCCGCGGGCGGGGGGATCCTGCGTCGTAACGGCGGCTTCCCCGCGCAGCGAGAGTACCAGGGACTGGAGGGCGGCGGCGGCCTTGGCCCTGGCGGCGGCGGCCTTGGGGGTGCGGGGGGGCGGCTTCCTGGCGGGGGCCGGGGGGGGCCCGCCGTCCGGCTCGGCGGTGGGCGGCGCCGCGCCTGACCTTTTCACGTAGGTCACGATGGGGGCCTTGTAGTTGCGGAGGCCCGGCTCCCGCCTGGCTTTGACGGCGGCGCCCCCGCGCTTGCGGGGCGGCCTCTTATCCGCCCCCGCGGCCTCCCTGTCCGCCGCCTTGACGGCCTTGGCCGCCGGCATGGCGGGCCCGGGCTTGGCTGGCTTGCCGGCGGGGGCCGGCCTGGGGGGCTTGGGC
>JAITEZ010000004.1 GCA_031281735.1 Deltaproteobacteria bacterium
CCCGGGTGTTGGGGGGGCAGGGCCCCCCGGGGGCCCCCGGGGCCGGGCCCGCGTCGGTGGTTTAGAGCCCCGGGGGCCGGGGCGCCCCGCCCGCGCGCCCCCGGCCGCCCGCGGGCGAGGCCTCCCCGGCCTGCCCCGGGCCCCCGCGCGGACGCCCGCGTGTCCCGGCGCGTCCGCGCCTGCGGCGGGCGCGGCATACGCCAGGGAGGTGACCCGTGCCGCTGATTATCGTACACGAGGACATTACCAAGATTAAGATGGACGGAGTCGTGAACGCCGCCAACCCCCAGCTCCAGCCGGGGGGGGGCGTCTGCGGGGCCATTTTCGAGACGGCCGGCAAGATGCTCCTGAAGGACTGCCAGGCCGTGGGCTCCTGCAAGACGGGCGAGGCTGCAATCACCTTCGCCTACAAGCTCCCCGCCCGCTACGTCGTCCACGCCGTGGGCCCCGTGTGGGAGGGGGGCGGCAAGGGCGAGCCCGAGCTCCTGCGCGGGGCCTACGACTACGCCCTGATGCTCGCCGAGACCCACGACTGCAATACCGTGGCCTTTCCCCTCATCTCGTCCGGGATCTACGGCTACCCGAAGGATCTCGCCTTCCACGAGGCGGTGGTCACGATCGGGGGCTTCCTCGGCCGCAACCGCGAGATGGACGTCTATCTCTCCCTCCTCCCCGAGGGCTACCGGCCCCCCTACTACCCGGGCGACCTCAAGGCCGGGCTGGAGGCCTTCCACAGGGACGGGGCGGGGAGCGCCCTCTTCGACCGGAAGGCGCCGCCCGAGGGGGCGCGGTCGGGGCCGCCGCTCCCGGACTTCCTCGCCAACCTCCTGCGGGTCAAGGGCTGGGCGAGGGAGGAGCTCGCCCGCCGCGCCAACCTGAGGACGGACGAGCTCGCGCCGATCCTGGAGCCGCCGGGGGGGGCGGATCCCCCCTCCAAGAACAGCCTGCTGGCCCTCGCGCTGGCCTTCGGCCTCCCGGGGATCGAGGCCCTCGGCCTCCTGGAGGCCGCGGGATACTCCCTCGACCCCGCCTCCAGGACCGATCTCACGGTGGCCTTTTTCCTCGAGAAGGGCATCCACGACGCGTACCTGGTCTCGGAGGCCTCCTTCGCCTACGGCGGGGACTTCCTGGGCGCGCTCCCGCGAATAGTCCACGCCAAGGGGCCGTGGCGGCGCGGGTAGCGGGCGCCGGGCCGCGGCGGTGACGGCCGGGGGGGGGCGGCGGCGGGTGCCCCCCCCGGACGCGGCGGATCCCGGGCCCCGGCCGGCGCGGAAGGCGGCCGGGCCGGAGACTGGATGGCGGGCCGGGCAGCCCGGTCCGCAGGCCTGATCAGGAAGGGGGCGCCCTTTCGGCGGGGGCGCCCCTCCGCCGGCAGGGGGGGCAGGGCGCCGCCCCGTGCCGGAGGGGGGGCGGCAGCCCCCGCAGGGAGGCCGCGCCGGCGGCCGGTGGCGGCCCCTGATCCCCCGGGGGGACGGGCGGCCCAGGGGTATCGCGCCGGACAGCAAAGACGGGAGGACGTCCCGCCCCGTCTTGATGTATAGTGCAGACCGTCCCCCTCAAGGCCGGGACGCCTTTCCGGGCGCCCCGGCCGTGTCTTTTCACGTGCAACATGTTGTCGGCGGCCACCTGGGGCGGCGGCCCGTCCGCGGGGATCCCGCCCCGCGGGCGGCGCGCCACGGGAGATCGCGGCCGTGCCCGCCAGGCGAGGAACCATGGACTACTCCGAAGAATCCCTCAGGCTCCATTACGAGTGGAGAGGCAAGCTCGACATCCGCCACAAGATGCCCGTCGAGACCCGGGAGGACCTCTCCCTGGCCTACACCCCCGGCGTGGCCGCGGCCTGCCTCGCGATAGCCGGGGATCCCGCCAAGAGCTTCGAGCTCACGGGCAGGTGGAACACGGTGGCGGTGGTCACGGACGGTTCCGCCGTCCTGGGGCTGGGGGACATCGGCCCCCTGGCCGGCATGCCCGTCATGGAGGGCAAGTGCGTGCTCTTCAAGGCCTTCGGCGGGGTGGACGCCTTCCCCCTCTGCCTGGGCACCCGGGACGCCGGGGAGATCGTCCGGGCCGTGACCCTGCTCTCCGGGAGCTTCGGGGGCGTCAACCTCGAGGACATAGCCGCCCCGCGCTGCTTCGAGGTGGAGAGGAGGCTCAGGGAGGCCCTCGACATCCCCGTCTTCCACGACGATCAGCACGGGACGGCCGTGGTGGTCCTGGCGGCCCTGAGCAACGCCCTGGAAATCGTGGGGAAGGGGCTTCCGGGCGTCCGGGCCGTGATCTCCGGCGCGGGAGCGGCGGGGGCCGCCTCGGCGCGGCTCCTCCTGTCGGCGGGCCTGGGCGACGTCGTCCTCTGCGACCGGCGGGGGGCGGTGTGGCAGGGGCGCGGGGGGCTGGATCCGGAGAAGGAGAGGCTGGCCGGGGAGACCAACCGGGGACGCTTCAGGGGCACCCTGGAGGAGGCCCTCAGGGGCGCGGACGTCTTCATCGGGGTCTCCGCCGCCGGGCTCGTGAGCGAGGGCATGGTGAGAGGCATGGGCCGCGACCCCGTGGTCCTGGCCATGGCCAACCCCGTCCCGGAGATCCTCCCGGACCGCGCCCTGGCGGCCGGGGCCGCCGTGGTGGGGACGGGACGCTCGGACTACCCCAACCAGATCAACAACGTGCTGGCCTTCCCGGGAATCTTCCGGGGGGCCCTGGACGTCCGCGCATCGGACATCAACCCCCCCATGCTGGCGGCCGCCGCCGCGGCCCTGGCCGGCATCGCCCGCGAGGACGGGCTCGCGCCCGACCGGATACTCCCGCTCCCCTTCGACCCCAGGGTGAGGGAGAGGGTGGCCGCGGCGGTCGCCGGGGCCGCGGGGGAGTCCGGCGTGGCGCGCCTGCCGCGCCGAGCGCCGGCGGGCTGAGGGGCCGGCGGGGCCGCGCCCCCCGGCGGGAAGGAGGCCGACATGCAGGAGAGGATGAGGACGCACCGGCTGACGGGCGAGCAGGTGGAAGGGCTCCTGGGCTCCGCCCGGATAGGCCACCTCGGCACCTTCGGCCGGGACGGGTACCCTTACGTGATCCCGGTCCATTACGTGTACCTGGACGGGGTGATCTACTTCCACGGGCTGAACAGGGGGCAGAAGCTCGACAACATCGGGGCCAACCCCAACGTCTGCTTCCAGGTCACCGGCGGGTTCTCGCTCATCCAGGCGGACGCGCCCTGCGAAACTAACACGGCCTACCGGAGCGTGGTCTGCCTGGGCAAGGCGTTCCTGGTGGAGGATGCCGCGGAGAAGGCGAGGGTCCTGGACGCCGTGGTCGCGAAGTACACGCCGCAGCACCGGGGCAGGGCCTTCCCCGGGGAGGCCCTGGAGGTCACGGCGGTGGTGGGCATCAGGCCGGGGGAGCTTCACGGGAAACACTACCCCTGACCGCCCGGGCGGGCGCGCGGATGGCGGCGGGGACAGGGCCGGGATGAAGGGGGCGCGTCCCGGGCCCGGCCCCCTCAGTGCGCCGTCCCCTCCCCCGGCATGCGGAGCCGCGACGTGTCCGCGCCCTCGTGCTCCAGGAGCCACGCCTTCCTCCCGATCCCGCCGGCGTAGCCCGTGAGGTCCCCGTTCGCGCCCACGACCCTGTGACAGGGGATTATGATGCTCACGGGGTTGTGCCCCACGGCCCCCCCCACTGCCCGCGGGGCCCTCCCGGCCCTGCCCCCGGGCCAGTCGATGGCATGGGCTATCCCGGCGTAGGTGACGGTCCTGCCGTAGGGGATCCCCTTGAGGAACTCCCAGACCGCCAGGCGGAAGAGGGTCCCGGCGGGGTTGAGCGGCACGCCGGCGGCGTCGGGCCTCTCCCCCGCGAAATACCGGTCGAGCCAGTCCCTGGCGGCCTCCAGGATCCCGTCGCCCCCGCCGGCGCCGGGCGGGGGCGTCCCTTCCGCCCCGTGGTGCTTCTGGCCGGCGATCCATAGCCCCGTGAGGCCTCTCCCGTCCGAGGCGAGGGTGAGCGTCCCCAGCGGGGACTCGTAGGCGGCAAGGAGTCTCGTCATGGCTGCTCCAATCCCCCCCGCGTGAGCCGCGCGGCAAGGCGCGCGGGGGCCCGGGCAGGCGGCGCCGGGATCGATCCAGTTGCCGCGGGCGCTGCCGGAAGCCTCCGGGAGGCGGCCCCCGCGGCGGCCCGTCCGAGCGTCCCCGGCGGGGGCGGGACGCGTCCCCCGGCAGGGATGATGATACAGATCCGCGCGGGGGATGTCTCCATCAGCCGGGACGGGTCCCGCGCGCGGCCTGCCGTGCCGCCGCGGGCGCTGCCGGACGCCTCCGGGAGGCGGCCCCCGCGGCCCTGTCCCCCGCGGGACCGCCCGCGCGTCCCCGGGGCGGGACGCGTCCCCCGGCGGGGGACGATGATACGGATCCGCGCGGGGGATGTCCCCATCAGCCGGCACGGGTCCCGCGCGCGGCCTGCCGTGGGGCCGCCGTCCCCACAGGGCCGGGAGCCTTCCCCGCCGGGGCCCCTCAGGCCGCCCCGCCCCGCGCGGCCCTCCGCGCGGCGAGGCGGCGCGAGAGGCCCAGCCTGATCTTCCAGGCGGCGGGGAGGATGAACATCGAGAGGGTGAAGGCCGTGACCATGCCCCCGAAGAGGGGGGCCGAGATGCGCTTCATGACCTCGGAGCCGGTGCCGTCGCTCCAGAAGATGGGGACGAGGCTCGCCAGGATGGTGGCCACGGTCATGGCCTTGGGCCGCACCCGCAGGACCGCGCCGGCGTGTATGGCCTCGTCGATGAGCCCCGGGGTGACGGAGGCGGGGTCCCGGAAGGCCGGCCGCTCCCTGACCGCCTCGCGCAGGTAGATGAGCATGACGATCCCGAACTCCGCGGCCAGGCCCGCGAGGGCGATGAAGCCCACCCCCGAGGCCACGGAGAGCGAGTAGCCCGCGAGGTACATGAACCAGAGGCCCCCCGCCAGGGCGAAGGGGAGCGAGAGCATGATGAGGAGGGTCTCGGTCCAGGCGCGGAACGCGCTGTAGAGGAGCACCAGGATGATGAGGAGCGTCACGGGGACCATGACCGCGAGCCTGCGGTTCGCGCGCTCCATCATCTCGTACTGGCCGGTGAAGGACGCCGACACCCCGGGGGGGAGCGCGACCGTCCGGGCGATCTCGGCGCGGAGGCCTTCCACCACGCCCCGGATGTCCCGGCCCCTGACGTCCAGGTAGACCCAGACGGCGGGCCGGCCCTGCTCGCTCTTGAGCATGGAGGCCCCCCGGGCGATCTCCACGTCGGCCACGTCGGAGAGCGTTATCTCGTTGCCCAGGGGCGTGAGCAGGGGGAGCGAGCGGAGCCTCTCCAGGCTGTCCCGGTATTCCTGGGGGTAGCGGATGTTGATGGGGAACCTCGCCGTGCCCTCGACCGTCTCGCCCACGGCCATGCCGCCCACGGCGACCGAGACGAACTGCTGCGCCGCGGCGACCGTGAGGCCGTAGCGGGCGGCCCTCTCGCGGCCGAGGCGGATCTCCACGTAGCGGCCCTGGCCCCGGGTCTCGGCCAGGGCGGAGGAGACCCCCGGCACCCTTTTCGCGGCCTCCTGGACCGCGAAGGCGGCGGCGTCTATGTCCTCGGGGCGCGGGCCCGTGATCCGCACGCCCACCGGGCTCTTGACCCCGGTGGAGATCATGTCGATGCGGTTGCGGATGGGGGGGACCCAGAGGTTGGCGAGGCCCGGAAGCCGCACCGTCCGGTCGAGCTCCTCCACTATCCCCTCCGCCGTCATGCCCGGCCGCCACTCGTCCCGGGGCTTCAGGTGCACGGCCGTCTCTATCATCTCCAGGGGCGCGGGGTCGGTGGCGGTCTCGGCTCGCCCGGCCTTGCCGAACACCGTGTCCACCTCGGGGACGGACCTGATGAGCCGCGAGGTCGCCTGGAGCACGCGGGCGGCCTCGGCGGTGGAGAGGCCCGGCAGGGTCGAGGGCATGTAGAGGAGATCCCCCTCGTCGATGCGCGGCAGGAACTCGCCGCCCAGGCGGTGCCAGGGGTACAGGGATCCCAGGGCCACGCCGGCCGCGAGGAGGAGGGTCAGCCAGGGCCTGGCCAGGGCCGCGTTCAGGACGGGGTGGTAGAGCCTGATGAGGAGGCGGTTGACCGGGTTGCGGTCCTCGCGGGGTATGCGCCCGCGCAGCAGGTAGCCCATGAGGACAGGGATCAGGGTAACCGACAGGAGGGCCGCCCCAGCCATGGCGTAGGTCTTGGTGAAGGCCAGGGGGGAGAAGAGCCTCCCCTCCTGCCCCTCGAGGGAGAAGACCGGGATGAAGGACATGGTTATGACGAGCAGGCTCACGAAGATGGCGGGACCCACCTCGATCGAGGCCTCGGTCACCAGCCGCCAGCGGTCGGCGGCGCCCAGTTCCCCCCCCGGCCGCTCGCGGCGGTGCCTCTCCAGCTTCCTGGCGGCGTTCTCCACCATGACGATGGAGGCGTCGACCATGGTCCCGATGGCGATGGCCAGCCCGCCCAGGGACATGATGTTGGCCGAGACGCCCTGGATGCGCATGACGATGAACGATATGAGCAGCCCAAGCGGGAGGGTCACGATGGCCACGGCCGAGGATCTCAGGTGGAGGAGGAAGACAGCGCAGGTGAGAGCCACCACGGCGAACTCCTCGACGAGCCTGCCCGCCAGGTGGCTGATGGCGCCGTCGATGAGGGTGGCCCGGTCGTAGACGGTCACTATCTCCACCCCCGGGGGTAGCGACCCCGCTATCTCCGCGAGCCTCCCGCGCACGGCCGCGATGACCCGCCGCGCGTTCTCGCCCTGGCGCATGAGGACGATGCCCCCCGCCACCTCCCCCTCGCCGTCGAGCTCGGCTATCCCGCGGCGCATCTCGGGCCCGACGTTGACCGCGGCGACGTCCCCCAGGAAGACGGGCACCCCCGCGGGCGAGGTCATGAGCAGTATCCCCCGGAAGTCCTCCAGTGACTCCAGGTACCCCGTGGCCCGGATCATGTACTCGGCCCCGGCCTGCTCCATCACCGAGCCCCCGGCCTCCTGGTTCGCGGCGCGGACGGCCTCCTCGATCATCCCTAGCGTCACCCCGTAGAGGGCCATGAGGGCCGGGTCGGGGACTATCTGGTACTCCTTGACCACCCCCCCCACGGAGGCCACCTCGGAGACCCCCGGCACCCCCGAGAGCTCGAAGCGGATGAGCCAGTCCTGGAGGGCCCGGAGCCCGGCCAGGTCCGTCCCCCCCGTCCTGTCCGCCAGGGCGTACTCGAGGATCCACCCCACCCCCGTGGCGTCGGGCCCCAGGGAGGGCGTCACCCCCTCGGGGAGTTCCGCAGCGGCCCGGGAGAGGTTCTCCAGGACCCGGGAGCGGGCCCAGTAGAGGTCGGTCCCGTCCTCGAAGATTATGTACACGAAGCTGTCCCCGAAGGCCGAGAAGCCGCGCACCGCCTTGGCCCGGGGCACGGAGAGCATGGTCCGGGAGAGGGGGTAGGTTATCCTGTCCTCCACCAGGCGGGGCGCCTGGCCGGGGTAGGGGGTGCGGATGATCACCTGGACGTCCGAGAGGTCAGGGAGGGCGTCCACCGGGGTTTCCCTGAGGGCGTAGAGGCCGAA
>JAITEZ010000031.1 GCA_031281735.1 Deltaproteobacteria bacterium
CGATCCTCCCGCCCCCCCCCATCAAGCTTCAAATCCCCCTTCAGGACACGCGGATGCCGCACGTCGTTCATGGCCATCCAGACCCGCCCCATGCCTCCAGGTCGCTCAAGGTCCTCGCAAGACCTCCGGAAGGGCAGGGGTTCCGGTTCCCGCGATCCTGTCAAGCATGGCCACATGCGAGGGAACGGCCCGCCTCCCCGCAGGCCGCGACTCGGAGTCGCACGGCGGGTAACCGCGCCTGCCGGCTGTAGACCGCAGGTCCATTCATCGCCACTCCGCCTTAGCGATCAAGGCCGGTCAGGGACGCCCGATTCCCGGATCCCCCCGTCAGGTCACGCGGCGCCGCCCGGAGATCAGGCCCATCCTTACCCGCCGCCCATGCTTCAGGCCGTTCCGGGTTTCCGCAACACCTCCGGGGGGGCCGGGGTACCGGTTCCCGCGAACCTGTCAAGCAGGGCCGCCTGCGCGGGAACGGCTCGCCTCCCTCGCAGGCCGCGACTCGGGCCCGCACGGTGGGTAACCTCGCCGGCCGGTGGCAGACTGGCCAGACCGCACCTCGCCCCGCCGCCTGGCGATCTGGACCGGACGGGACTGCCGCAGCGCGGCAGCGCCAGCCAAGCCGATAGCGGAAACGGGCCCCTGGACGAAACAACGTGGGCGGGTCCCCATGTTAACGCGGAGGGGTCTCAGGAAGACGCCAGGGCTCTCCGGAGACACCAAACATGCCCTCCGAGGACAAACGACCCTGGGGGGCCTGAGAGGCGTTCTGGGAGTAATCAGAGAGGATCGTATTGTGTCGGCACCTCTCCGCGGAGCGAGGCCCGCCGACCCGGCAACCCCGGCTGGTGAGGCACCGCAACCATGCGGCATAGCCGTTCACAGGGATCGCCGGCGGATCCTCACCTGCGGCCGGGGACACCCCGGCGGGATAACCCAGTGACAGCCAGGCAACGGGAACCGGGCGCGGTGAACGGGAAGGCGGAACGGCCGCCGCCTGTCCGCACCGAGAGGAAGCCTGAGTTCCCAGCCCTGTCAGGCCAAGGGGCGGATGCGCACCTTCCACCCCTCCCTAGCCCGCCTCTCCCGGAGCGGGGGGCGGGCGAGCAAGGCGGGAGGGTCAGGGCCTGAGGCGGGGCCCGCAGGCCGCCGGGGCAGAAAACGGCGTGTCGGCGCCGGACGGGGAAAGCGGTTCAGGCGATGGGCAGGAGAGGGAAGGAAAGAGGAAGCGTTAAAGCGGCGGCCCCCCCCGGATCAGGCCGGCCTGCGGCGGCTCTGGGCCAGGCTCTCGCATAGCCGGACGGTGTCGAAGACGGTGGCGGCGTAGTAGTCGGCCCTGTAGTAGTCCTTGAGGGCAGAGGTCACCTGAGCGCCGCTGATGAGGATGGCAGGGGCGGAAGCGTCGCCCCGGAGCTCACGCAAGGCCGTCACGGTATCCTCGAGGCTGTGGAAGCAGCTTGAGAGCAGCACCGAGAGGCCGACCAGATCCGGCTTCAAGTCGCGGGCGCACTCAACGTAGCGGGAGGAGGGGACGTCCACGCCCAGATCCTCCACCTCGAAGCCGTAGGCGGTGAGAAGGGCCCCCGCGATGTTCTTGCCGAGGCAGTGGATCTCGCCGCGCACCGTCCCGATGACGACCCGGCCCTTATACTGGCGCTTCACCCGCGCCTCGATGCGGGGCGAGACCAGTTTGATTACCCTGTTCATGATCTCGCCCGCCATGATGAGGGAGGCGATGAAATACTCACCCGAATCGTAAAGCTCGCTTATCTCCATCATGGCCGCCTCGCAGGCGGCCAGTATGCATTTGGGGGGCATCTCCTTCTCGTTGAGCTTCCTGGCGATGTCCACCGATGCCCCCACCTCGAGGGCTATGAGGGACTGGACGAGGTTCACTAGACAGGTCTTGTCTGGGCCGTGTTTAATCATCCCATACACCTATCCTGGTCGTGAAGGAAATGTCCTCCGCAAGCGTCAGGAACCAGCCCGTCCCACCCGGCTCGTCCGCGTAGCCGTAGAACGTATAGCGAATCCTGAAGGCCGACACCGCCGGCAAGGCTTTCAGGAGCCCCGCCTCGCGTTCCCCCAGCACGCACGGCTCCAGCTTGAGCCGGGATTTCTTGACGAAGGCGTTGTCCTTCCCGGTGAAAAGGGACGAGAGGGAACTGGCCTCCATCTCCGACTCCACGATGGGGCTCTTGGGGTCGTACCTGAGCCAGGCCTTGTTGAGAAGGAAGGGGCGGCCCTTGTGGGAGACCAGGCGCTCGAGGCACAGCGTCATGTCGCCTGGCTCCATCTCCAGCGGCCCCGCCGCGCCCTCTGCGGCCTCCTCGATGCCTGCGCGGAGGATCTGGATCTCCACCGACTGGCGATCCTCCAGCCGCTCGATCAAGCCTTCCATGTTGAAGGCCGCCCTCGTCCAGTCGGGGCCGCACACGAAAGTGCCGCTCCCGTGGACGCGGCGCAGGATGCCCTTCTCGGCCAGGACGTGAATGGCCTGCCGCACCGTCATGACGGCAACCCCGTAGGTCTTGCTGATGGTGACCTCGGCCGGGATGCGCGTCCCCTGTGGGAACTCCCCGTTGCAGATCTTCTCCTTGATGAGGGCCGCGAGCTGCACATAGGCCGGCCCCTTGTAGGAGCTCTTGATATTGATCGCCGGGAGCATTTTCTCTTCTTGGCTGTTCATGGCGATTGCGCCGCCTTTCGGTTTCCATCGCGCAGGGGGAGTCCCGAAGGCCCGCCCTCCCGTCACCGCCTGCAGGGCGGAGCCACCGCACGCTGGCGGGCCCCGGTGGAGGGCACGTTCGGCAAGCCACTTCCAATTCATGATATACCCCACATCCTGAAAAAGCCATCGTTCGCGGCCTGCGGGGAGAGACGCCCCGCAGGCCGCGCAGTGGCTAGCCCTGTGGGAGGGCGGAAGGGCGGGGTGCGCAATCCATCCTCCCGGCCGTGCCGGGGGCGGAGCCTCCCCGGTTCCGGATGGCGGGGGACTGAAGCTAGGAAGACGTATGCCGCCCCGGCGAGGGAAGGAAGGCGTTCCGGAGTGGAGGCGCTCCCCGTGAGAGGGGTTAGAGTCTTCCTCTGACCAGGATGTGATTTTTCCTTTAGCTCCTGCCAGTCTAGAATGACCGTCCTCCTTTAAGCGAATCTATATCACATCGGCAGAATTCATTTAGTATTATAATATTTTATTAATTTTATAAGTTTATTATATTTATAATATATTAATTAAATTATATATAAATAACTTACTATAATATATAAACATTACCCTTTCCTGAACCACAAGCCTCCCACTAGCGCCCGCCGCTGCGGGGCGTACGCCTAACGATGACGAACAGTCGCAAGAATAGCATCTGCACCGGTCTTCATCGCGCGCCAGCCCTTCCCCTTCCATCGCCGTCTCGCGAGCACGCGGACGGCTGCCTCCCCCGCTGATCCGCCGGTACCAGCATGAGGGAGGCTCACGGAGAGCGGCACCCAGATGGACACCGGCGGAAGGTCACCGCGTTCCGCCCCCCCGGCCATTCTCACTTACAAAAGCGGCCGCCTCCCTGGCTCCCTCAAGTCGACGGCAGGATGCCGCATAAAACGGCATCGGCGACGCTCGAACCGGTGGGAGGGCATACGGGGCAAAACTCCCTGGAGGGGCAACTGTTCCCACTCCCCTGTTTGTCGAGGGGAGACGAGTGCCCGGCGAGGGTAATCCTCGGCGCCCCCCCGGCCATGCGGAGGGGCCGCCGGGACGGAAGCGGTCAGCCGTGACAGCGGACAGGGACGGCGAGCTATTCCACCGGGGGCACAGAGACGAACGCAGGTACGGGCGGCCGGCCTATGGCTCACCAGGCTTGCATTATCCTTTACTGGCAGGCCCTCAACCTTAGGTGAAGGTTCGCCGGGGTTACGGATTGCCTCGTCCAGGGAGTTCGCGCCGCTTCTGCAATCCATCCGGATCCCAGGTCGCCATGGGAGCCGGTATTCTCGCCCACCCCGGGAGGACGGCCGAGGTGACCTCGCCCGCCGCAGTTGGCGGGGGGAACCGCCCTCTCACCTGCACCCGGCTTGATTGAGAGCGAGGGCAATGCGACCTACACATGATTACTTGACTTCTAAAGGGTGCCGCCTGACTAACCTGTGACGGAACAGATTACTGTCTTCACTGGCACGGGATCGGCAATGGGCTCCAGCAGCACCTCAAGCCTTCAGCTTTGAGGGCGGCCCCTCTTATAATAATGTTGCAGACGATCCCGCGAAGCCGTATGAAAGGTCAGCCTCCGAAGTCTTCCCTTTGAACCCGTCCCTGTCTCTGCCGAGACGCTTCCCTCCCGTGTCCTCTTCTGGCAGGAGATTCCGTTTCGAACGCGCCTGCCAACGCCGACAGAATGCCTTCTTGACTCAGACTGTCTCCCGCCGGTCGGGTTGCCAGTGGCTGTCTATGCTTCAAGGCACTCTTGCGCATTGGATATATAAATATTATTTAATACAAATTTTATTTAATATTAATATGATTATATATATAAAATTAATTGATTATCTCTTACTCCTCCTTTTCCTTGAAATGAACGGCCCTATCCACATATGGTTCAATTGCAATACACATTGAATATACATTTCAAAGTGATGAACAGTAAAATCGGAACCTCCAAGCCCATTTGCTGACGGCCCTAATCAAAACGACTCATTACGGGTGCGCTTCTGCAATCTTTCTTTCGGTTACGCCATTCCACTCTCCTTCAAGCGCAATCCACACGGGGATTATGTCCATCTGATCAGTGAGGGAGTTGTAAAAGCTAGCAGATAAATAACGTCTAAAATACTAATATTTTAATCTGATAAGCTTAAGTATGTTATTTAATTTATTAAATCTATAATTAATAATAATATTAAAGTAAAACAATATATTAGATAAAATAAATTAATAATGAATTAAATAAAAACTAATAAATAATATATTAGTAAATTAAAAACTAAAGAAAAAGGACAAGGATACACGCTTTTAAACGAACAACTAAATAGCCAATAACATAACTAGCCGAAAACCCTGGATTATTCAGGATTTAACTATTGAAAACCGGTTTTGCTTCTGCTAGAATGCCCTTAATCTGAATAGGTTGGAACGCCTCCCCCCCGGCAGGCTGACCTCCTCGCCAATGGCACGCCTGGTTCGGCCCAGCGTCCGGAACCAATGCAACTATAAGTCGTGTCATGCCTGATCTATAGGGAATCCGACATGGTGTCACCTTCGGGGTGCCCGTTGCCTTCCCTTAAGGTTGCTACTGGCGAGGTAGTGTCGGGGATCGTGCGGACTTCCCTCCGGCTTCCTCCCCACCAGACGGAGGATGATCGCTTTCAATGTCACCAGATCGCTGAGGCTTTGAGAGAGTATCTGCGGTAATTATGCCTATGCTAAAAAAATCCGGAAACCAGACGCCTCTTCCGCTCCCGGTTCCCTCCTTTAACTATAACTTTTAGTTACCGCAGACATTTATCACCCGGACAGTCCCTCTGATGTCTCGGGGCGAACCGATAGACATCTAGATTTTTCCCTTGCTTTCGGACACCGGTTGCGTTATAACATGCCCATTCAAGGCAACCAAGTCCAAGCCTTCCTTCCCTCCACGCGCCAGGAGCATTATTGATGCGGACCGTTCTCTTCACAGGTTTGCCGGGGTCCGGAAAGAGCACTACGCTCTTGAACCTGGCATCGTTCCTGAAAGAGAAAGAGGATCATCACAAGAGCGTGGCCGTGGTCGAGACCGAGGAAGGCGAGAAGGATGTCATCCGCCACCTTTCCGGCAAACCGGAATTCCTCACTTTCGATCTCACGAGGGGCTGTATCGGCTGTACCTCGCTGACCTCGGGCCTCTGTAACGCCCTTGAGGTCCTGCAGCCGGAACCCCGCCCTTCATGGCTCCTCATCGAGACCTCGTGTCTCGGCTTCCAGACCGTCAAGGATACGGTCGGCCAGAGCCTTCCCGGCGAAGCCCAGCCCTACACGGTACTCGTAATCGAGTCTGGGGGCTGGGCTTCTTTGTTGGTAGAGGCTCCCCTACTGGCCGAAGGCCTGACGGTCGCCGCAAACCTTATTCTCGTGAACGACTTCGCCACACTCCCCCCCGCAACTTTATCCACCCTCGCTTCGGATATATCCAGGATGAACCCCGTCTGCCCCGTAAAGGTTGTCCGGGTCACTGAGATGAACCCCTGCGAGGCGTTCAGACCCCTTTTAGAGCCCGGAACCGAGATTGAGGCCGGGGCCGCCGCCTAAGGCAACGCGCGGGACGGCGGAAGAGCGCGCCGCCCACCGCACGCCTTCGCCCGAGGCAACGACCACGGTCGCCCACGGTGCCAACCTGGCCCCGCAGGGCACTAGCTCCCCAGCTGCGACTCACCACCGCGACCGGACTCCAGCCGCGTCCCCCGGCCCGTCGTCGTATCGGCGGACCAATGTCCACTTACACACCTTGTACTTCGGAGGTAGCCTTAATGTTGTACAAAAGCCTGGCCATCAGCAATCCTGATGACCTGATCTTCGGAACCGCTCCCAAGCCCGTCGTCACCCGTAACTACGGACTGGTGATCGGCGGCGGCACCCTGTATCCCGAGCTCAACTTCACGGTTCCTGCCATGAAGCTCGAGCAGGCAACGCTCAAGGAGATGTACGCTCACTACGAGCAGATCGCCCGCGAGGCACTCAAGCGCGCCGGCGAGCTGGAGTCCCCGGGCGTGGTTCTCGAGTGCGAGACCCTCCCCCAGCAGACCGAGTTCCCCGAGTGGTCCGAGACGATCGCCAAGATCCTTCTCGAGGCCATGGCGAAGGAGAACGCCAGGAGCGGCCTCAAGAGCGCCCTGCGCTTCACCCCCAACGACAACCGCGACATGATCCGCCCCCCCCTCATGAGGAGCGGCTACCACCTGGAGAGGATGCTGGACACCTTCGAGCGCGTGACCAAGGCCGGCTCCGACCTCATCAGCATCGAGTCCATCGGCGGCAAGGAGACCCACGACGAGTCGCTCATCAAGTGCGACATCGCTGAGGTCATCTTCGCCCTCGCCGTGCTCGCGGCCCGCGACATGAAGTTCCTCTGGGACAAGATCGTCGACATCTGCAACAAGAACGGCTCCATCCCCGCCGGCGACAGCTCCTGCGGCTTCGCCAACACCGCCATGGTGCTGGCCGAGCAGAAGCTCATCCCCAACGGCTTCTCCGCCGTCGTCCGCGTCCTCGCGACCGTCCGCGCCATCGTGGCCATCGAGTCCGGTGCCAAGGGCCCCGGCAAGGACTGCGCCTACGAGAACCCCTACCTGAAGGCCATCACCGGCAACCCGTCCTCCGGCGAAGGCAAGACCGCTGCCTGTGCGCACCTCTCCCCCGTGGGCAACATCGCCGCCGCGTACACCGATCTGTGGAGCAACGAGTCCGTCCAGAACATCATGCTCCTCGGCGCCATGGCCCCCACTTCCTACATGGAGTCCCTCATCTACGACTGCCGGCTCTACAACGGCCTGAAGCAGTACGGCCACGGCAAGGCCCTCCGCGATGCGCTGGTCCGCAGCGACGCCCCCCTGGACAGCCGTGCCTTCGTCTTCGCGCCCCAGAACGTCATCCTCTTCTCCAAGACCATCGTTGAGAGCCCCACTCGCTACGATGCGGCCAAGAACGTCTCCAAGGTCGTTGCCCAGACCATCCTCGACGCCGGTGCCAGGGGCGAGACCAGGGTCAGCAAGCCCGAGACCAAGTACCTCCAGAAGATCGTCTCCACCGTTGACGCGCTGCCCAGCAACGAGGGCGAGTTCATCGACAAGATCCTCAAGAAGATCGACAAGTCCAAGCTGAAACTCGAGGAGTACGGCCTGTAGGCCACTAGCCTCCCCCGCTTGGCTTGATGCCAGCACGCTACCCGAGGTTTTCCGGCGAGACGCCGGGCCTCACCCCTCCGCTCCGTCGGAAACCTTGGGTATCTAAAAAAGGAGCGGCGGCACCGCCCCCGCCCAGACCACAGAGGGCCTCCGGTGCCCTTAACGCCGTAGCCCCCTGCGGATACGCCACCGGATCCCCGAACTCCAGGGGATAATCCCGGAAGGCGCGCAGAGCCTCCGACTCGGGCCTCTGCAAAGACACACCCTAAGACCCCCAGCCGGACTGCCCATGTCCGGTCTCATGGCCGCCGGACGCTTCCCTCACTCCAGGTTCCTTCAGCGGCCGTACCCCCAGTTTTTCAGTCCACTGAAAAAGGAGAGCCATTCTTATGTCCATCAAAGACGTGTACCAGGCAATAGTTGATTTCGATGACGACGCGATCGCCGGGCTCGTGGAGAAGGAGATCAAGGCCGGGACCCCCGTGCAGAAGATCCTCGACGAGGGCCTCATCGCCGCTATGGACTATGTCGGCAAGCTGTTCTCCGAGGGCGAGCTGTTCGTGCCCGAGATGCTGATGGCCGCCACCGCCATGAAGGTCGGCCTCGCCGTCCTGAAGCCCCAGCTGGCCAAGGCCGGTTCGACCACCATCGGCGTCGTCGTGATCGGCACCGTGAAGGGCGACCTGCACGACATCGGCAAGAACCTCGTAGGCATGATGCTCGAGGGCGGCGGCTTCGAGGTTCACGACCTCGGCTCCGATGTTGAGCCCGCCAAGTTCGTCGCGGCCGCCAAGGAGAAGAAGGCCCAGCTCGTCGGCCTCTCCGCCCTCCTGACCACCACGATGCCCTACATGGAGGAGACCGTTGCCGCCCTGAAGGAGGCCGGTCTGAGCACGAAGGTGATCATCGGCGGTGCCCCCGTGACCGCGGCCTACGCCGAGAAGATCGGTGCCGCCGGCTACTCCGATGACGCCCCCGGCGCCGTGGAGCTCGCCCGCAAGCTGCTGAAGTAGCGGTTCCGTCATCAAGGGGTTCCCCGGGGCGGCCGGAGCCATGCTCCCGCCGCCGGGGGCCCCAAGCCCGGGCAGCCGCCGCCCGGCGATAAAGCCTTCCTCGGTACACCCAACTACACTCCAAAACGTACTGTTTTCCTGTGTAGGCCTGTGAATAAAGGCGGTATACTTATTCACGGGCCTACACGCGATTTTCACCCCGGACGCCCCGCCCCTCAGGGGCCGCCCCGCCCGCAGAGGCCGAGGGCAAACCGTCCGGGGGATCCCGGCGCCCCGGGGCGTCGGTGCCGCCGCAGGGCAGGCCACTCGTCTTCCTCCCGCAGCCTTCCGTCAGTTACCGCCTTTGCCTTTTCCCGTTTTTTGGACTATACTGTCAGACAATTGAAAAACTCTTTCTGCCGGCTCCCCCCCGGATGTGAAGTTTCCCAAATCAGTCCCTTTCGCCGGTTTCCGGCTGCGGGGGCACCGATGCATCCGGAAACCGGCTTTGATACCTGATTCAGACCGGTTTTTTTTTCGCCCGGAGCCCGGCAGCGGGCCCTCCGGCAACCCTCCCTCCTCGGGGCGGGTTACGACTATCCACTCTCCCCGGACGGCGGCGCCGCCGGGGGTTCCCGAGAAACCGCCCCTGCGGCGGGGCCGGAATCCAGGCCAACCCATTTACGCCTTCCGAGGCGCTAGTCAAGGTGAACATCGATGATTATCGTAGGAGAACTGATCAACGCCAGTCGCAAGAAGATCAAGGAGGCGATCGACAAAGCCGATGCTGACTACATCAAGGATATAGCCAGCAAGCAGGCCGAAAGGGGTGCCACCTATGTCGATGTGAACGCTGGCGTGTACGTGGGCGAGGAGCCCGAGAAGCTGGTGTGGCTGGTCAATACCGTCCAGTCCGTGGTGGAGAAGCCCCTCGCCCTGGACAGCCCCGACCCGAAGGCCATCGAGGCGGCCATGAAGGCCCACAATAGCAGCTGGGGCGCCCCGATGCTGAACTCAATCTCGATGGAGAAGGATCGCTGGGCCAAGCTCTCCCCGGTCATCGCCAACACCGACATGAAGGTCGTCGCACTCTGCATGAGCGATGCCGGCATGCCCACCACCGCCGTTGACCGCGTGAAGATAGCCGACGACCTGGTCGAGGGACTCACCAAGGCCAACATCCCCCTGGACAACATTTACATCGACCCGCTGGTCCAGCCCGTCGGAACCGACTACACCTTCGGCATCGAGTTCCTGAAGGCGGTCACCGAGATCAAGGCAAAGTTCCAGGGCCTGCATATCATGTGCGGCCTCTCCAACATCAGCTTCGGGCTCCCGGAGCGCAAGTTCCTCAACCGCATCTTCATGGGCCAGGCGATCCTCTCCGGCCTCGACGGTGCCATCATCGACCCGCTGGACGATGGCATGATGGGCACCATCGCCGGCGCGGTCGCACTGATCGGCAAGGACAAGGGTTGCCGCGGCTACCTCAAGGCCTTCCGGGCCGGCCTGGTCACGGCGTTGGTAGACCCTCCCCCGCCTTCCCCCTACGAGACGCCCCGCCGCCCCAGCGGCGGGGCTTCTCTTTCCAGGGCCCCTCCCTCCCGGCCTGTCCCCGCCCTATCCATACCCCCCGCCCCGCCCGTCCCGTCTCTCCCGCGCCATCCTCTCGCCCCGCCGCACCCCCCGTCATATGTCCCGCCTACCCCCCGGCCGCCCCTGCCTCCGGCAAACACTCCCTCCAATCCTCGCGTTCCCCCGGCAGAACCTCCCGCTGGGCCGCCCGCCGGTCAGCCCCCCCGAGCCTTTTCACGGACAGCGAATCGGGCTAACATGCAACCGTCCCCGGATCGTCCCCGGCAGGGCGGACGGGGACGATCCGGCCGTCGGAGCGCCTCCCCCCCGCCATGGACGGGACGCTCCCCCGGTAACGCCTCGCCGCGGAACGGGACGCTCGGCACCTCGGCCGCTTCCCGCCGCCAGTCCTGCCGCGCTGCCGCCCTCCCCGGCCTCTCGAAGGGCTCCCCCGATCTGTGGGGATCCACCCTCCCCCGCGCCGCGGAAGGCCCCGCCCCCCGCCCCCCGCCTCCACTCACCCGTCCCGGAAGAGCCTCAGGAGCCTTATGCGCGATATCGTCATAGCCGCCCGCAGCACCCCCGAATGCCTGGAGCTGGCAGACTGGACCCTGGGGTTCCTCCAGGGCTTCGCACCATCCCCCAGAAGCGTCCACCTGGACACCTCCCCCCTGGCCGGGCCCCCGGCCCCGGTACCGGAAGGGGTGGAGCCGCAACTCGTCATCTCGCTGGGCGGAGACGGGACACTGCTCCATGCCGCCCGCCGCTGGGGCCTCTCCGGCACCCCCATCCTGGGCGTGAACATGGGTAGGCTGGGGTTCCTCGCCGAGGTCGAGTGCGCTCGCTACCGCGATCTCCTGATCCCCGCGCTCCGGGGCGAGGCGGCGCTGGACGAGCGCAAGCTCATGGATGTCCAGGTCCTCCGCGGGGAGGAGACCATCTTCTCCGCCCCGGTCCTGAACGACGCCGTGATCGACAAGGGCGCCCCCGCCCGCATCCTGAACCTCAGGCTCAGCGTGGACGGATCCCGGCAGCTGAGTTACCGTGCCGACGGCCTCATCCTCGCCACCACCACCGGCTCCACCGCCTACAACCTGTCGGCCGGCGGGCCGGTGGTGCATCCGTCCCTCCCGGCATTCGTGGTCACGCCCATCTGCCCGTTCACCCTGTCGAGCCGTTCGCTGGTGCTCTCGCTCGAGAGCCGGATAGAGGTGACCGTCGACGAGTCGCCGCCCTCCATCTTCCTCACCGTGGACGGGCGGATTACCCTCGAGCTTTCGGCGGGGGACAGGATCACCGCCGTGAAATCAGAATCCGTGGTGCGGCTGGTCAAGAACCCGCACCGGGAGTACCTGGACACCCTCCAGCTGAAACTGGGCCTTTTCCAGAAGGACCGCTGAAGCCCCATGCGGGCCCTGGCGATCCGGACGGGCCGCTGAGGGCCAACCCTGGCGACCCCGCCTCCCTGATGGACGGCAACCCTGAGGGCGAGGCCGTCCGGCGCGGCTGCCACGCTGGGGACACGCCCGACGGCGGGCGACCTGCCGCGCCACCGCGCGGCACAGGCCTCACGGGGCCGCGGAACCGGGCGGATCCCCCGGGACGGCAAGGAAAAAGCCGGCCGGCACGAGGCCAGACCGGCTGCCCACCCTGTCACGGGAAGCCCCCCCCGGGGGGCCGGCGTCCTATACCTTCAGATTGATGACGGTCCCCAGCATGGAGTCCACCGTCGGCACCGCCTTGGCGTTGGCCTGGTAGCCCCGGTGGGTGACGATGAGGTTCACCATCTCCCTGGCGACGTCCGTGTTGGAGCCCTCCAGGAAGCCCTGCTGCACCCAGGGCGCCGTACGGGGGTCGCGGGGGAGGCCCTGGGCCGGGACGAGCGGGCCGTCGGGGCCGAGACCGGCCTGCACCTGGGCCGCGACGCCGGAGTACTGCGGGAGGTCCTGGTAGGTGGTCCGCCCGGCCTTGAAGCCGTCCGTCAGGACGTTGGCCAGGTTGTGGGCGGTCACCTGGGTGCCGATGCCGAAGGCGTTCAGGGCCGTGGCCGCGGTGTACATGGCTGGGCTGATGGCCAAGGCTCTGGCTCCTTTCACCGCGCCTTCGTGATCGCGAGGATCCGCTGTTGCTGCGCCGCGGAGCTCCGCATGGCGGGGGCGCCCGTGCGGGACGGGACGGGAGAAACCCAGGAGTCCTCCCACTGCGTCCATTATAAGGGCCCGCCGCGGAAAATGCAGCCCCCGCCCGCCCGCGTCCCCGGCCCTCCCGGCCCGGTTTCTTCCGGGACGCTTTTGCCGACTTCTTGCCCGCCTTGCCTCGGCTGCCGAACAGATGTAAAATCCCTGATGCGCTTTCAGCTGGGGCCTGCGCGGCCTGCTCCCCGCGGGAGGCCCTTCTGTGCCGCAGGGGGCTCCGTGCTCATCTTGACCAGGAAAATCGGGGAAACCGTCACCATCGGCGACGAGATCAAGGTGCAGGTGGTGGAGGTCAAAGGCCGCCAGGTTCGCCTGGGCATCACCGCGCCCGCGAGCTGGGCTGTCCACCGCGAGGAGATCTTCGTCAAGATCCAGGCCCAGAACCTCGAGTCCTCCCGGACGGAGCCTTCCGATCTGGAGTCCGCCGCCCAGCTGTGGACTACCGCCAAGCCGGGTGGCGGCCGTGAGTGAGCGCGAGGGGGGCGGCCCCGGCCGGAAGGCTTCCATGCTCAAAGTCCACACCCAGAGGTTCGGGGAGATGGAGATACCCGAGGAGTCCGTGGTGACCGTCCTGGGGGGCATCATCGGCTTCCCCGACTTCACCCGCTACGTCCTCATCCAGCGCCCTCACGACGCCCCCTTCTACTGGCTCCAGTGCCTGGACGACCCGACCCTGGCGCTCGTGCTCGTGAACCCCGTGCTCTTCAAGGACGACTACGCGCCCGACCTCCCCGGCAACCTCCACGCGGAGCTGGGCGCGGAGGAGGGAGGCATCACCCTCTTCGCCATCGTCACCATACCCCAGGGCCGCCCCCAGGACATGACCGCCAACCTCCTGGGGCCGCTCGCCATGAATCCCGCCACCCGCAAGGCCCGCCAGCTCGTCCTGGACGACCGGCTCTACACCCACCGCCACCCCATCATCCCTCCCGCGCGATGACTCCCCGCCCGCCAGGCCCCGGATCACGGGCACCGGCCGAGGGTGCCCGCCGTCGGCGCACCCGGGCGGCGGCGCGGCCGGACGGGGCCGCCGTCCCTTCCCCGCCCCCCGCCTGCGCGGAAGGGCACGGCCTCCCCCGGCTCGCCCGCGACTTCCTCGACTACCTGGGGGCCCTGAGAAACCGCAGGCCCAACACGATCGCCGCCTACGCGCGGGACCTCAAGGGCTACGCGGACTTCCTTGCCCCCAAAGGGGTGGCCCTGGAGGACGCCGGCAAGCCTCACCTGCGTTCCTACGTCCTCTCCCTGCGCACCCGGCTGGACAACTCCTCCATCGCCCGCGCCCTCTCGGCGGTGCGCTCCTTCGGGGCCTGGCTCGTCCGCGAGGGATACAGGGAAGGCAACGCGGCGGCCTCGGTGAAGAGGCCCAAGCTCGCCGGCCGCCAGCCCCGCTTCCTCTCGGTGGCCGAGGCCGAGACGTTGCTGGAGCCGCGGTCCCCCGCGCCCGCCCGGCCGGCCGCCACCGGCCCCGCCCGTGCCGTCCTCGGCCGCCCCCCTGCGGCCGCTAACCCCCACGCGGCCAGGGATCAGGCCGTCCTGGAGCTGGCTTACTCCACGGGCCTCAGGGTGGGCGAGCTCGCCGGACTGGACGCGGACGACCTCAACCTCTCCGAGGGCTGGATCCACGTGCGTTCCGGCAAGGGCGGCAAGAGCCGCTCTGTGCCCGTGGGCCTCCCCGCGCTGAGGGCCGCCAGGTCATGGCTCAGGGAAAGGGCCCTAGCGCTCGCCTCCCTCCCACCCCGTCCCGGGGGCCCCTCCCCCGCGCTCTTCCTGGGCGCCCGGGGGGGCAGGCTTTCCGACAGGGAGATCCGGCGGCTCCTGGCCAGGCGCCTCCGGGAGACCGACCTGGATCCCGCCTACTCCCCCCACAGCCTGCGGCACAGCTTCGCGACACACCTGCTGGAGCACGGCGCCGACCTCAAGGCCATCCAGGACATGCTGGGCCACAGCTCGCTGGCCACCACCGAGCGCTACACGCACCTGGATCTCTCCTCCCTGCGCCGCGCCTACCGGGCCCACCCCCGGGCCCTCGCGCAGGGCCGGGACGGGACGTCCGGCCCCGCGGACGCTGGCGTTCCGGATCCTCCGGAGGCGGACGCCCACGCCGGGAACGCCCCCGGCCCGGGGGCGCCCGCCCGCCGGAAGAGGGTACCGCCGGCCACCCGCTGAGGGCCGGGCGCGGACCGGCGGCGGCGAGGCGGGGAGGGGGGCCCCCCGTCCGTCCCCCGGCCCCCCCGCCGGCAAGGAAACCGTCCCCTCTCCCATCACCGCCTTGATTCCGCCGGCGGAACCGCATATATTCACTTTTCGTCCCGGAAGGCGTCCCCCCCCGGCCTTCCCCTGCCGCGCCGCCCTTTCCGCCCGCCCAGGCGCCAAGGCCCAGCGAGGCCCGCCCGGGCCTGCCGAGGTTGCCCATGACCCTGACCCGCAACTCACGCCGCGGCCACCGCGGCACCACCATCCTCCTGATCCGCCACGCGGGCACCGTGGCGGTGGGCGGGGACGGCCAGGTCTCCATGGGGGGCGTGGCCATCAAGGGCACCGCCCGCAAGATCCGCAGGCTCTACCAGGACAAGATCGTCTGCGGCTTCGCCGGGGCGACGGCCGACGCGCTGACTATCCTGGAACGCTTCGAGGATCACCTGAACCAGTACTCCGGGAACTTCACCCGCGCGGCGGTCGAGCTCACCAAGAAATGGCGGACCGACCGCGGCCTCCGGCACCTCGAGGCCGTGCTCCTCGCGGCCGACCGCGAGAAGAGCCTCCTCATCTCCGGCGTGGGCGACGTCATGGAGCCCGATGACAACGTGCTCGCCACCGGCTCCGGCGGCTTCTACGCGCTCGCGGCCGCGCGCGCCCTCGTCCGCGAGGCGCCCCAGCTCACGGCGGTCGAGATCTGCCGGAAGTCTCTGGCCATAGCGGCCGAGATCTGCGTCTACACCAACGGCAACATCGTGATGGAGACCCTGGAGTCGGCGCCCCCGGCCAGGGCGGACGCCCCGGAGGCGCCCCCCGCCCCGGAGGGCCCGCCCGACGAGGGCCGGTAGCCAGCCCGGCGTCCGCCGCTTCCGCGCCCCGGGGGCCCGCCCGGCCCCCTCCTCCGACGGCGCGGCAACCTCAGCCTCCGCCCCGAACCGGGGCCGCCCGCCCCCTGCGGCCGCGGCCTTCCGGGGCCGCCTCCCCCGGGGGCCCGTAAGCCCCCGCCCCCCGATGCCGCGGGGGGTCCCCCGGCCGGGCCGCCGCGGCGCCCCGGCCCTCTCCGGAAGTGTAATGACCAGCACCAACCTCATCGAAACGACCCGCCCCGCCCAGGAACTGAACCTCACCCCCCGCGAGATAGTGACCGAGCTCGACCGCTACATCATCGGCCAGAGGGAGGCCAAGAGGGCCGTCGCCATCGCCCTCCGGAACCGCTGGCGGAGGCTCATGACCCCGCCGGAGATGCGCGACGAGATAGCCCCCAAGAACATCATCATGATCGGCCCCACGGGCGTGGGGAAGACCGAGATAGCCAGGCGCCTAGCCCGGCTCACCCGCTCCCCCTTCATCAAGGTCGAGGCCTCCAAGTACACCGAGGTGGGCTACGTGGGGCGCGACGTGGAGAGCATGATCCGCGAGCTCATGGATCTCGCCGTCTCCATGGTGCTCTCCGAGGAGCGGGAGAAGATGGCCGCGAAGGCGGTGGAGCTCGCCGAGGAGAGGATCCTCGACCTGCTGATCCCAGGGTTCAACAAGGCGGAGCGGGCCAAGGCGGGCGGGGACGGGACCCCCGCCACCACCCGCACCAAGCTCCGGAGGCTCCTGAAGGAGCGCCGCCTGGAGGACCGCGACATCCCCCTGGAGGTCGAGCAGTCCGCGCCCCAGCCCATGACGAGGATCTTCACCAACATCGGCCTGGACGAGATGGAGAAGAACCTGAACGAGGCCATGAGCCAGCTCTTCCCCAAGAAGAGCCACAAGCGCCTGGTGAAGGTCCGCGAGGCCCGCGAGATCCTGACCCAGGAGGAGGCTGGCAGGCTGGTCGAGATGGACAAGGTGATCTCCGAGGCCAAGACCAGGGTCGAGCAGCACGGCCTGGTCTTCATCGACGAGATTGACAAGGTGGCCGGCCGGGAGTCCAAGACGGGCCCCGACATCAGCCGCGAGGGCGTCCAGCGCGACCTGCTCCCCCTGGTCGAGGGTTCTACCGTCCCCACCAAACACGGCCCGATCAAGACCGACCACATACTCTTCATCGCCGCCGGCGCCTTCCACGTCTCCAAGCCCAGCGACCTCATCCCGGAGCTCCAGGGCCGCTTCCCCATACGTGTGGAGCTCACGAGCCTCACCAAGGACGACTTCGTGAAGATCCTGACCGAGCCCCAGAACGCGCTCATCATCCAGTACCAGACGCTCCTCGCCACAGAGGACATCAAGCTGGAGTTCACCCCCGAGGCCGTGGAGGAGCTGGCCTCGATGGCCTGCGAGGTGAACGAGAAGCAGGAGAACATCGGGGCGAGGAGGCTTTCCACCATCATGGAGAAGCTCCTGGACGAGATATCCTTCGACGCGCCCGAGATCTCCCCCACCAAGATCATCATCTCCGGGAGCTACGTCCGCGAGAAGCTCGCGGACGTGGTGGGAAACGTCGATCTCACCCGCTACATCCTTTAGCGGGACCCGCCCCCGCCCGCCTGCGGGCGCGGGCGGGCCCGGCCCCGGACGCCCGCCGGCGCCGCTCCCGGCTCCGG
>JAITEZ010000112.1 GCA_031281735.1 Deltaproteobacteria bacterium
GCCGCACGGCCTTACGCGGAGGCGTGCCGGGCGCCACCCGCCGCCGCGGCGGCCTGTCAGTCCGGGCTGCCGGAGGCGTAGGCGTCTAAAAACTGTTTATGATAGCACGCGAACGAGCCGTCTAGCAAACTTTTCCGGGCGCCCCGGACGAGATCCTGGTAGAAGGCGAGGTTGTGGACGGTGGCGAGCCGCGGGAAGAGGGGCTCGTTCTGGGACTGCAGGTGGCGGAGATACGCCCGGGAGAAGCTGCGGCAGGTCAGGCAGCCGCAGTCCGGATCCGGGGGGAGGGGATCCCCCCGGAAGCGTGAGTTGCGGATGTTGAGGGGGCCGCGCCGGGTGAAGAGCTGGCCGTTCCTGGCGTTGCGTGTGGGGATCACGCAGTCGAACATGTCGGCCCCGAGGCGGATGCCGTCCAGGACGTCCTGGGGCGTACCGAGCCCCATGAGGTACCTCGGCTTCCCCTCGGGGAGGACGGAGAGGGAGGTCTCCGCCGCCTCGAGCATGACCTCCCGTGGCTCCCCCAGGGCGAGCCCCCCCGCGGCGTAGCCCGGCAGCCCCAGCTCGGCCAGATCCGCGGCGGATCTCTCCCGGAGGGCGCGGTGGAAGCCTCCCTGGCAGATGCCGAAGAGAAGGAGGCCCCTCTCCTCGGCGCTGGCGCCGGGGGCGGCGGCGGGAGGGCCGCCGGGGGTGGTGCCGGAGGGGCCCTGCGGGGCGCCCCCGCCCTCCCCCCCCCGCCAGGCGGCCTTGGAGCGCCTCGCCCAGTCCAGGGTGAGCCCCATGGAGGCCTCGGCCTCGGCCTCGGAGGCCGGGTAGGGGGTGCACTCGTCGAGGCACATCATGATGTCCGATCCCAGAAGGGTCTGGACCTCCACCGCCCGCTCCGGGGTGAAGAAGAACCTCCCCCCGTCGTAGGGCGACCGGAACTCCAGCCCCTCGGCCGATAACTTCCGGAGGCCCGCCAGGGAGTAGACCTGGAAGCCCCCGCTGTCGGTGAGTATCGGGCCGTCCCAGCCCATGAAGGCGTGGAGCCCCCCCAGGGACGCTATGAGCTCCGCCCCCGGCCTCAGCATCAGGTGGAAGGTGTTGGATAGCACGATTGTCGCCCCGAGCTCCCTCAGGTCGCGGGGATCCACGGCCTTGACCGAGGCCCGCGTCCCCACCGGCATGAAGGCGGGGGTGGGGAAGGTGCCGTGCGCGGTCGTGACGGTGCCGGCCCTGGCGCGGGAGCTGGCGTCCCTGGCCTCGATCGAGAATATCGGCTTCTGCTCCATGATCTCCTTGAGGTCTCCTGGCCTCGGCGGCGTCTGACTTCGGGCTGGCAGACGCCAGGGCCGCCGGCCGGGGCGGCTCCGGGGCGGGCGTCCCTGCGGCCGCCGGGGGTTCAGTCCGCCGGGACGGCGGGGGTTAGATCTGCCGGGCGGCGGGGGTTCGAGCCGCAGGTGACGGCAGCGGCGGGTCAAACCGATGGCGGGGGAGGGGGCACGGACGGCAAGGGGGCCCCGGTGTTCCGTCCCCGGTACCCTTCCCCGGCACCCTTCCCCGGCACCCTTCCCCGGCACCCTTCCCGGTGCCCGTCCCCGGCACCTTCCCGGCGTCCCTCCCCGGCGCATGTGCCTAGCGGGGGGGCTAGGTAGGGGACGTGGTTCTGCGGGATATGGGGATGCGTCTCTCCGGCCTGCGATGCTCGGACTTAGCGTGCTAATGTGATTATGTGTTTATTGATGATTCTATGTTTATCGATGTTGCGTCCCATTCAGCGGGTGCTGCGCGGTCTGCCGCAGTCGGCATTTCATTCCGGTGAATGCGGGCTGTGGCCTTTCAGGCCGGGGGGTGCGGGTGGCGGTCCAGTCCTGGGGTGCGTGGGCGGCCTTCCAGACCTGGGGAGCGGGGGCGGCGGCTAAGGCCAGGCGGGGCGAGGCTGGCCGCCGGGTCATGGCGGGGATGGGACGGCCAGGGTGTGCCGGGCCGTCCTTCCGGTCACGGCGGCCGGGGAGGCAGGCGCCCCGGACCCGGGGAGGCAGGGGAGGGGGGCGGGCCCTTGCGGGAGGGGAGGCCTGCGGGAGGCGGATCCCCTAGTATTTCTGCACCAGGGCCACGCCGAGGAGGCTCAGGGCGAGGCCCAGGCCCACGGAGAGGGTGAGCGCCTCCCCGAAGACCAGCGCGCCCGAGAGGAGCCCGAAGAAGGGCACGAGCGAGATGAAGATGCCCGCCTTGTGGGGGCCCAGGGCGAGGATGCCCTTGTAGAAGAAGGTGAAGCCCAGGGCCGTCCCCAGGATCCCCAGGAAGGCTATCGCCGCCCAGGTCCTGAGGGTGAAGTCCGTGAAGGCGGTGAGGGATTCCCCCGAGGCGAGGGTGAAGGGCAGGAGGAGCGCCACCGCTACTATGGCCGTCCAGGTGGTGCCTGCCAGGGGGGAGATCCTGCCCATCAGGAGCTTGCCCAGCAGGGAGTAGGCGGCCCAGCTCACGATGCAGCCCAGGAGGATCAGATCCCCCAGGTTGAAGCGGCCCTCGAGCAGGGCCGAGAGGGACCCTCCCGAGACCACGAGCAGGGTGCCCGAGACCGCTAGCACCAGGCCGGCTACCCGGACGAGGCTGAGCCTCTCCCCGAAGAAGACGACCGCCCCGAGGTAGATGAAGGCGGGGTTCACGGTCACGATGACCGATCCCCGGCCCGCCCCGGTGAGGGACAGCCCCTTGATGAAAAAGATGTTGTAGAGGACGAGCCCCGTGACGGAGGAGAGGGCTATGAGCCCCCAGGTGGAGGGCTTCATGTTCCTGGGGAGGAGCCCGCGGCGGGAGAGGGCGCACTGGGGGATCAGCACTGACGAGGCGAGGATGAAGCGCCACAGGGTGGTCGTGAGCGGGCCCGCGCCTTCGGAGGCCGCCTTGCCAGCGGCGAAGGTGCCTCCCCAGATGGCGGCGGTGAGGATCAGGAGCCCCCTCACCGCCCAGAGGCCCTTCCCGGAGAGCGGGGAGGGGGCCGCCGCGGGGGCGCCGCCCGTGGACGCCGGGCCGCGGATCCCGGGGTTCGGTGCGCCGCCCGTGGGTGCCGTGCCGGTGGCTCCGGCGTCCGGCGCGGCTTCCGGGCCGGGAGGCCCGCCCGGCCCCGTCCCGGCGGCAGGGGGAGGGGGGCCGTCCGGGGCGGCGGTCACGGGGCACCCCCACGTCCCGGCGGGATTCCCCGCGCCCCCCCCGGCGGGGG
>JAITEZ010000201.1 GCA_031281735.1 Deltaproteobacteria bacterium
GGGCTTGGACGCGGTCTGTAATCGGTATCATCGGGTATTGCACCGAGACGGGTTCACGTTCGTGCCGTCTTATAACCCAAATTCGAAATGTCCGGGCCGGGTTTCCCGGGATCCGGACCCGGATTAAGCCATCAGCCACGCCTCATGATTCTGTTTTATCAGTTTTTTAATTATATTTATACCAGTTAACCATCGCAAATAACACGCATTACATGGAAAACAAGACTTATTGATTTGTCTGACCAAAGATTTTAGCGGGAAATCGCGGGGCCATCCGCATGATTTGTTCTATTACGATATTTTACGGAACAATATTCGCCCGCGGGGTGGAGAGAACGCCACGTGCCGCTCTGCGTATGCCCGGCAGGGGATTGTCAGGGATGTCTTGAGCTGGCGCCGAGAGGCTTCCCGACACGATCCGCCTGTCCCCGCGCGAGCGATCCCCTCAGCGCTGCGTGCGTTCCGGCCGTTGAATACGCAAGCCGACACTTCCTCTGATACATTATAACATTCCCTCGCGCCACAGGACGAACGGCACAGCGGCACCCGTCGATCCGCGTCGGCCTGCGGCCTCGCCCCTGCCGCCCCGCGCCCGAGCCGCCGACCCGCCGTGCCCGCCCGCCCGCCGCCCTTCCGTGCCGCGTCCTTCGCCCGGCCGGCGTCCAGCCCCGTCCCGCCCAGCCCCCCGCCCGCGCAGACCGGGAGAACGCCAGCGACGGCCATCATCCCATATGTTGGGGAGAGTCTTCCTCGAAAGCGCAAGGGGGTAGATTGACAAGCGATTCGAATTGCGTTAAAAACGGTCTCACGCAAGTAAGGTGCCCAAAGGCCTAACAGGGAACCCCGTTCGACTCGGGGACGGAACCACCGCTGTAAACGGTTATTTCCCGGCGCACTCCACGCCACTGAGCCCCCCGTTACGGGGCCCGGGAAGGCGCGCCAGGGAGAGATTGAGCCGTGAGTCAGAAGACCTGCCTTGCCTCGAGAGATGCTCTTCCAGGGGAATCCCCCGCCCCGTGACAGCCGGGGCGGGGAAGCTTCCACGAAGGAAGCCTCCTCCGGGATCGAAAATGGGATCCCGGGACGCGCAAGCGTCCCGGGATCTTTTTTTTCGCCGCGCCTCCATGCCGGCGCGGCGCACTCTCGCAGGCACGACGGATCTTCCCGCGGCCCGCCCGGATCCCGGCGCCCCAACCCTCCCTCCTGGGGCGCCGGGCCATCCCGGGAGCGTCCTGCGCGGATCTCGCGCGCTTCCCGCGGCGCCGCCGTCCCCGCCCCTCGGCCGCGCATCCCCCCCCGGCGCGGGGTGCCCCCTTGTCCGGGATCCGGCGCCGCGGCGGCAGGCCGGGACGGGGGCACGTCCCGTTGCGGCCGGAGGCCATCACCCCACCCTGACCTCTCCCGGTGGGGCGCACGCCGCCCGCCCGCGCGGCAGGGCGCGCCCTTCCGGAGCCCGGCACCCCTCACCGGCCGACGCGGATCCACCTCCGCTCCCGCCCGAGGCGCCGGAAAACCCTCAAGCCAAGCAGAAAGACGGTACATCATGAAGAGAACACTTCTGCTCATCTCGCTTTCCTCGGCACTCCTGCTCCTCGCTGCCTGCGGAGGCGGCGAGAGCGAGAGCGCCTCCCCCCCTCCCGCCGCGCAGTCCCCTCCCGCCGGGCAGTCCCAGCCCGCCGCCCAGCCGCAGGACACGGCGCAGTCCCAGCCTCCGGGGCAGGCCGGGCAGTCCTCCGGGGACGGGACGGGCCAGGGGCAGCCTCCCGCCGTCGGCGACGGGGACGGGGACGGCCCCAGGAAGACCCTCAACTTCGCCGTCTTCAGCGTCATCGACACGCTTGAGCCCACCAACGCCTGGGACTCCTGGTACGTGGTGCGCATCGGGGTGGGCGAGAACCTTGTCCGCTTCTCCAAGACCATGGCCCCCGAGCCGTGGCTGGCCGAGAGCTGGACGCTGGCCGACGACAAGCTCACGTGGACGTTCAAGATCAGGGAGGGCGTGAAGTTCTCCAACAACAAGCCCCTGGACGCCGCCGCCGCCAAGAGGAGCATCGAGCGGGTGCAGAGGCTCGCGCCCGACCGCGTGAGCTCCGAGTTCTTCCTGGCCGAGTCGATCGAGGCTGACGGGATGAACCTCGTCATCAAGACCGCCGGCCCGACGCCCGGGCTCCCCGGCATCCTCGCCGACCCCCTGTTCCTCATCTTGGACGCCGAGGCGGACGACGCCAGCGTCAAGGCGAACGGGCCCGTCTGCACCGGCCCCTACAAGTACCTGCCCAGGAGCGGCGACAACATCAACGCCGTGAGGAACGACCTCTACTGGGCCGGCCGCCCCCGCCTGGACGAGGTGAACTTCATCGCGGTGACCGACCCCAACACCAGGGCCCTGGCACTCCAGTCCGGGGACGTGGACATAGCAGCCAACATGGGCAACACCGACGTGCCCATCTTCCTCTCCGACCCGGACTTCAAGGTCGAGGAGATCGAGTCCCTGCGGCTGGTCATGGCCTTCATGAACCTCAAGGGGCCGCTGGCGGACGAGTCGCTCCGGAAGGCCGTCAAGAGCGCCATCGATCTCGAGACCCTGTGCGCGACGCTCCTATCAGGGCGCTTCTCGCCGGGGGTGGGCCCGCTCCCCCCGTCGCTGGGCTTCGGCTTCTCGGGGCTCAGGGACCCGAACGCGTTCGACCTGGAGAAGGCCAGGGCCGATCTCGCCGAGGGCGGCTGGTCCGACGCCGACGGCGACGGGGTGGTGGAGAAGGACGGCGTGCCCGCCGTCATCGACTACGTCTACTACACGGACCGACTCGAGCTCCCCCTCCTGGTCGAGGCCACCCAGGACTCCCTCTCCGCGCTGGGGATCAAGGTCAACCTGAACGCCGTGGAATACAACAACCTCGCCGCCCGGCGCAAGAGCGGCGACTTCGGCATGCTCATCATGAACATCATCACCGCCGGGACGGGGGACCCCCAGAGCTTCCTGGTGAGCCAGTTCGAGACAGGGGCCTTCAACAACAGCAACTCCTACTCCAACCCCGAGCTCGACGCCATCTTCGCGGAGCTCAAGACGGAGTTCGACCCGGACAGGCGCTCGGAACTCGTCGCCAGGGCCCAGCAGTCGCTCCTCGACCACCCGGCGCACGTATTCTACGCCTACCCGAACACCAACCTCGTCCACAACCTGAAGGTGACGGGCGTGGAGATGCTCCCCGCCGACTACTACTGGGTGACGACCAACATCGACAAGACCATGTAGGCCCTCCCCCGCCGCCCAGCCTCGCCGGGCGGGCGGCGGGGGCCCGCCCGCGCCCCCCGCGACAACAGGCGAGGCACGAGCCGCCGCCACGGCTCCCGACACCATGACCATCAAGAGCTCCCTCTCCTGGGCGGGCAGGTTCGCCATCACCCTCCTGGGCGTCAGCTTCCTCACCTTCACCCTGACCAGCCTCATCCCCGGGGATCCCGCCGAGGCCATGCTCTCGGCCATGGGGAACTCCCCGCCGCCCGAGGTGCTGGCGAAGGCGCGGGCCGACCTGGGACTCGACAAGCCCTTCCTCGAGAGGTACCTCTCCTGGCTGTCGCGGGCCGTCCGCATGGACTTCGGCGTGTCCTACTTCTCCAAGAACACGGTCCTGGAGGATCTCGCGGACAAGTTCCCGGCGACACTGAAGCTGGCGGTGCTGTCGCTGTCCCTCACCGTGGTCATATCGTCGATCACGGGCCTGGCCTCGGCGGTCCGCAAGGGGGGCGTCCTCGACGCCGTCGTCCGGGGGATCTCGTTCACTGGCATCTCGCTTCCCAGCTTCCTGGTGGGGCTCCTGCTCCTCTACGTCGTGTCGCTCAAGTTCCAGCTCCTGCCGGTGGTGTCCCGTACCGCCTCCGGGAAGGCCCTGATCCTGCCGGTCGCCACCCTCACCTTCGCCATGAGCGTCAAGTACACCCGCCAGGTGCGGAACCTGGTCCTGGAGGAGCTGGGGAAGGACTACGTGCTGGGGGCGAGGGCCCGTGGCCTCTCGGAGACCAGGATCCTGGTCTTCCACGTGCTCCCCAACGTGCTCCTCCCGCTGGTGACGCTCCTGGGGCTCTCCTTCGGGTCGCTCCTGGGCGGGACGGCACTCGTGGAGGTCATCTTCTCCTGGCCGGGGCTGGGCAACCACGCCATAGCCAGCATCACCAGGCGTGACTACCCCGTCGTCCAGGCCTACGTGCTCTGGCTCTCCTCGGTCTACATGTTCATAAACCTCGCCGTGGACGTCTCCTACCGCCTCCTCGACCCCCGCGTGCGGGCGGGCAGGGAGGCCTCCTGATGTCCGGAGCCTTCCTGCGCGCGGCCACGAGCCCCCGGATACGGATCCACCTGATCACGGCCCTCGCCCTCGTCCTCCTGGCGATCTTCGCCGAGCGGCTCGCCCCCAACGACATCTACAAGACCGACTACACCATGATCCTCAAGCCCCCCTCGGCCAAGTTCATCATGGGCACGGACTACATGGGGCGCTGCGTCTTCTCCCGCATCCTCTGCGGCACCGCCACCACGCTCAAGATGACCTTCAGCGCCGTGGCCATCATCTTCGCCTTCGGGACGGTGGTGGGCGTGCTCGCGGGCTGGCTGGGGGGCACCACCGACACGCTGGTCATGCGGCTGGCGGACATCATGCTGGCCTTCCCGGGGCTCATCCTCGCCATAGCCATCGCGGGCATCATGGGGGGAGGGCTCCAGAACGCGATCCTGGCCATCGCGGCGGTCACCTGGCCCCGCTACGCGAGGCTCTCGCGAAGCCTCGTCATGAAGGAGCGGGGGAGCGTCTACGTGGACGCCGCCCGCGCCGCGGGCACGGGGCAGCTCGCGATCCTCGTGCGGCACATCCTGCCCAACGTCCTCTCCCTCATGATCCTCTCCGCGGTCATGGACATAGGGGTCGTGACCATGGAACTCGCCGGGCTCTCCTACCTGGGTCTCGGGGCCCAGCCGCCGGCCCCGGAGTGGGGCCTCATGCTCGCGGGCGGCAAGACCTACTTCCAGACGGCGCCCTGGCTCCTCCTGGCCCCGGCGCTCGCGATCTTCATCGTCATCGTCATCTTCAACCTCCTGGGCGACCGGCTCCGGGACATCCTGGACCCCCGCGATCTGGGGACCATCGCCGGCGAGAGGGGCCTGGACTCCTGACCCCCCGGACCACCCGGCTCCCCCGGATCTGCCGGGCCTCCCCGCCCGCTCCCGTGCCTGCCCGTGCCGGCCCCCCTGCCCCGCGCCGCGGTGCCCGCCGACCCCCGCCCGCCCCTGCGGCGGGCAAGGCCGGGCCCCGCGCGCCTGCCCCCCCGCCACCGGTGCCCAATGCCGCTTCTCCAGATATCCGGCCTCACCGTCCGCTACGGCGGGCGCACCGCGCTCTCCGACTTCTCGCTGGCCATGGAGAAAGGCGAGGCCGTGGGACTCGTGGGGGAGAGCGGGTCGGGCAAGACCACGGTGGCCCGTTCCGTCATGGGGCTCCTCCCGGCCGGGGCGGAGCTGGATCCGGGCTCCTCCATCGTCTTCGGCGGCACCGAGCTCACCGGGCTCTCGCCCGCGGGCTGGCGGAGGATACGGTGCGAGCGGGTGGCCATGATATTCCAGGACTCGGGCAACATGCTCAACCCCGTGCGCACCATCGGGAGCCAGTTCACGGAGTTCCTGAGGGTGAATAAGCCCTTCACCCGCCAGGAGGCCCGCGCCAAGGCCGCCGGGCTCCTGGAGCGCACGGGGCTCCCGGATCCCTCGGCCGTGCTCGCGAGCTACCCCTTCCAGCTCTCAGGCGGCATGCGGCAGAGGGTAGGCATCGCCATGGCCATGGCCTTCTCCCCCGAGCTCCTCCTGGCGGACGAGCCCACCTCGGCCCTGGACGCCACGACCCAGCGCCAGGTCATCGGCGAGCTCATGTCCCTGAAGGAGCGGGAGGGCGTCTCCATTATCCTCGTGACCCACAACCTCGGCGTGGCCGCCCACGTCTCCGACCTCATGGTAGTCCTCAAGGACGGCCTGGTGGCCGAGACGGGCGCCCCCCGCGACATCATACGGGCGCCCAGGGACCCCTACACCAGAAGCCTCCTGGAAGCCGTCCCCCGGCTTGCCTGAGGCCGGGGCCGCCCGCCCCGCCGGGGGAGAGAGAGAGGCCCGCCTTCCGCCGCAAGGAGCCCGCCGTGGCCGCACAGCACGTCCTAGAGACCCGCGACCTGACCAAGACCTTCCTCCTGAACGGGGCGCCCGTGCCCGCCCTGGACGGGGTGAGCCTGGCGCTCCCCGACGGCACCCGGCTGGCGGTCGTGGGGGAGAGCGGCTGCGGCAAGAGCACCCTCGCCCGGGTCATCATGAACCTCACCGCCCCGGACGGCGGCGAGGTGATATTCAGGGGGGAGAGGCTCTCGGGCCTTACGGGCCCCAGGCTCAGGGAGAGCCGCCAGCGGGTCCAGATGATCTTCCAGGATCCGTCGCAGGCGCTCAACTCCAGGATGATCGTCCGGGACCTGGTGTCGGAGCCCCTCATGAACTTCCGGAGGATCGCCTCCCGCGACCGCGACCGGGCGGCGGCGGAGCTGCTCGCCGAGGTGGGCCTGGACGCCTCGTTCCTGAGGCGGCACCCCCACTCCATGAGCGGGGGCCAGCTCCAGAGGGTCGCCATCGCCCGGGCCCTGGCCCTCCGGCCCGAGCTCATCGTCTGCGACGAGGCGACCTCCGCCCTGGACGTCTCCATCCAGAAGACCATCCTGGACCTCTTGGACTCCCTCGCCGCGCGGCACGGGATCCACTACCTCCTCATCTGCCACGACATCGCCCTCGCCGCGAGCTTCGCGAGCCTGGTGGTGGTAATGTACCGCGGGAGGATAATGGAGACCCTCGGGGGGAGCGGCCTCAAGGCCCATGCCCGCCACCCGTACACCCGCCTCCTGCTGGACTCGGTCTTCGAGACCGACGGCACCGTCCCCCCCATCCGCAGGGGTAACGGCCCGAACGGGCCGGCCGACGGCCGCCTCGCGGGCGAGCCCGCCCCGGCGCGGGGCTGCGGCTTCGCCGGCCGCTGCGAATGCCCCGCGGAGGCCTGCGCCAGGGAAAGGCCCCCCCTGCGGGAGGCGGGCCCCGGACACTTCCTGGCCTGCCACCGCGAATGGGCCGGGTATCCCCCGGCGGCCCCCGCCCCTCCCGGGGCGGGGGCCGCCGCCTGAGCGGCGGGGGCACCCCCCCTGACTTACCGAAAGGCGGGGCGCCCCTCCGCGCCCGCCGGCCCCCAGGCCGCAACCCTCCACGCCCGCCGGCCCCCCAGGCCGCAACCCAGCGGCCGCCAACCGCGAGGCCCGCCACCCACCATGAGAGAGCCGCAGACAGATCCACTTGCCGCCGCACTGGCGGGTCGCGGGAGCGCGACCCCGCCCGCCGCGCCCGGGGAGGGCCCTGCCGCCCCGGGCGCAGGCAAGGCCCCCGCGCGGCGGCACTTCCGGGCCATCCTAAACCTGGCCGTCCCCCTGATCCTCGCGAACCTCGTCCAGCAGGCCTACAACATGACGGACGTGTTCTTCCTGGGGCGCTTCCGGGGCTCGCTCGCCCTGGCCGCGGCGGGCTCCGCCAGCCAGGTCTCCTGGATACTCGTCTACATCTTCGTGGGGCTCTCGGTGGGGGCGGGCATAGTGACGGCCCAGGCCTACGGGGCCCGGGATCCGGAAAGGCTCTCGCGCGCGGTACAGACGGCCTGGATCCTGGGGCTCCTCTCGGGGGCGGCCCTCACCCTGGCGGGGGCGGCCTTCTCCCCCGCGCTGCTGGCGCTGGTGAACACGCCCCCCGAGGTGCTCCCCGGGGCCGCGCCGTACCTCAGGGTCCACTTCGCGAGCATGCTGTTCTACGTGATCTTCCTCATGGCGGCGGCCATCCTGCGCGGGACAGGCGACACCCGCAGCGCCATGTGGGCCATCTGCCTCGCCCTCGCCGTCAAGCTCTCGCTCGTGGCCCTGCTCGTGGGGGCCATGGGGGGGGGCGTGATCCAGGCCGCCGCGAGCACGGTGGTGGCCCAGGCCGCCGCGGCGGCGGTCGTGACGGCGAGGCTGGTCTCGCCCGGGAGGCCCTGCCGCCTGCGGATCCGGGGTGCCCGGGCGCACTGGCCCACCCTCGCCGGGATCGCGGCCATCGGGATCCCGACGGGCCTCCAGTCCCTGGTCCAGTACCTGGCCAACGTCTACTTCAACAGCCAGGTCAACCGCTTCGGGGCGGACGTGATGGCGGGTGTGGTCACCATCTCCCGCCTCGAAGGCATCATCTACATGCCCATCGAGGGCTTCGCACTCGCCGCCTCCACCCTGGCGGGGCAGCTGACGGGCGCCGGCCGCTCGGGCGAGATCCCCTCCGTCATGCGGCAGACCTCCATCATGAGCGTGGGGCTCGTCATCCTGCTCACGCTCGCCTTCTTCCGCTGGGGGGAGGCCATGGCCGGGGTCTTCAACCCGCTGAACCACCGGGCCGTGGAGGTGACCCTGCTGTTCCTCGCCACCATCGTCCCCTTCTACTTCCTCTACTCCCTGAACCAGAACTTCGGGGGGGTCATCCGGGGGACCGGCGAGGCCCGGGCCCCCATGCTCATCGTGCTCTTCTTCACCTGCGGGATCAGGGTGCTCCTGATCTCCCTCTGGCGCGACGAGCTGTACATGCTCCCCCTCATCTACCCGGCATCCTGGGCCGCCACCTTCCTGGCCTTCATAGCCTACTGCCGCCTGGGCGGATGGCTCGACCGCCTCGAGATCCGGGTGCCCTCCGCTGGGGCGGGCGCGGGAGACGCCCCGCTCCCCGGCCGCCCGGTTCCCCCGCAGGAGGCCCCGCCCCCGGAAGGGGAGCCGGGCTCCCCCACGCCAGGGGTCGCCGCAGAGGCCGTCCCGGGGGCGCCCGGGCCGTCCTCCGCAGACCCCCCGGAAGCCCCGGGGCAAGCCCCGGGGCGGGTTTCCCCCAGGCCGGCCCGGGAGGGATAGCCCGCCGGCGATACCGGCCGCCGGCCCCCGGACCGGGAGGATGAGCTGATCGCCCGCCCCAGACCGGAAAGGATGCACCATGTGCCCGCTGACGATAGGAAAGCTCAAAGCCATGCCCGGCGAGACCGTCTCCGGGCCGGTCAGGGTGCCTGGCACCGGCTTGGCCCTGCCGGTGACCATAATCCGCGGCGAGAAGGCCGGCCCCGCGGCGCTGATCTCCGCCGGGATCCACCCGTCCGAGTACGTGGGCATAGCCGCCCTGCAGGAGCTCGCCGAGGAGCTGTCCCCCGCCGATCTCCGCGGGGATCTGATCCTCATACGGCTCATGAACCCCACCGGCTTCGAGAGACGCGCCCGCTCCGCCGTCCCCGAGGACGGCAAGAACCTCAACCGCGTCTTCCCGGGCTCCCCCGCCGGCACCGCCTCCGAGCGGATAGCCCACGCCGTCAGCTCAGAGTTCTTCCCGAGGGCGGCCTTCTACGTGGACCTCCACTCCGGGGACGCCTGCGAGTCGCTTGTCCCCATGATCTTCTCCGCAGGGAAATGCGAGCCGCGCGTGGCCTCGGCCTCCCGCGAGATGGCCGAGGCCGCCGACGCCCGCTACCTCGTTGTCTCCCAGTGGCCCTCGGGCCAGGCCTACGGTCACGCCGCGGCCTCGGGCATCCCCGCGATCCTCCTGGAGCGGGGGCAGCTGGGGCTATGGAGCAGGGAGGAGGCGGAACTCTGCAAGGCGGACGTGAGACGCATCCTCGCGAGGATCGGCCTGTACCGGGGCGCCGCCCCCCCCCCGCGCAGGCACAGGCCCCGGCGGCTGCGGCAGGTGGGCCAGCTGGAATGCCCCGCCACCGGGCTGTGGTACCCTGAGAGGACGGCGGGGGACAGGGTGCGATCGGGCAGGCCGGCGGGCGAGATAAGGGATCTCTACGGGAAGCTCCTGGCCGTCCCGAAGTTCGCCTTCGACGGGGTGATCCTCTACCAGAACGAGAGCCTCTCCGCCGTCGAGGGGGAGAGCCTCGTGACCTACGGCGGCGACCCGGAATAGGCGGGCCGCAGGCTCGCGGCGGCCGGGCGGGGGGACGGCCGGACGCGCCCGAGGCCCCGCGCCCGGCACGGCAACCCGATCCGAGGGGCCGCGGGGGGCTGGCGCCCCGCTGCGGCCCGAGATTGCCGCGCCGTGCCCCGCCGGGACGGGCGGATCCTAGAACTCGAACAGGAACTCGTTGGCCCAGCCCCAGACGTTGTGCTTGAAGTCGGGGCGGTCATAGCGGTCCTTGTAGTAGCCTCCGGGGACGAAGATCGCGCCCTTGGTCTGCCACTGCAGGCCGTCCAGGATCCTGACCGTCAGGCCCAGGTCGATCTCGGTGCCGAGGGCGCGGGAGGCCTTCCGGTTGGGCGAGAGGTAGTAGTCCGCCGTCTTCCCGAAGGTCCCCACGCCCCAGTTGAGGGTTACGAACTCGTTGAGCCGGTGGTTCCCCAGCAGGCCCACCCCCCAGTTGCCGGCCGTCTGGTAGCCCTCGAGGGACACGGCCCGCCCCCCCAGGAAGTTGTTGCCGTAGTTGAACAGGATGAAGGGGTAGAAGGCCTCGCCGCCGTGGACGAGGCTGTGATCCGCCGGGTTCACGCGGGGGTCGTCGGCCGGGTCGGCGTAGGCGTCGGAGCCCCGGAAGTACCATCCCGCCAGGGTCACGTCCCCCTGCGGGTAGCCGAGGGCGAGATCCAGGTAGGCACCGAAGCCGTCCTGCTTCACGGTCGGGGGATCGTCGCCCGGGACGGCAGGGTCAGGGGACCTGCGGCGCTTGCCGAAGGAGTACTTGGCCTCCGCGTGCACGGCGAGGGTCTTGCCTTCCCCGACGTCCCACTTCTGGACGAAGGCCGGGTTGAGCGTCCAGAAATGGTTCTTGTCGACGTCGCGGGGGTTGGCGGCTGAGGTGACGGTGCTGCGGTCGTTGGAGGCGAAGTCGTAGTGGTTGCGGTCGTACTGGACGGCCAGCGACACCCCGCCGCCGTCCCACTTGTAATACGGCTCTATCGAGTAGCGGTCGTAGTCCCCGTCCGTCACGTACCGGTCCGCGAAGGCGTCGGGGCGGGTGTGGGCCCTCTTGGCGTAGAAGGTCCTGAGGCCGAAGCCGTTGTCCCAGTCCTTCTGGTAGAGGACGCCGTCCGTCTCCGTCTCGCGCTCGAAGACGTTGGCCTGCGAGTTGAAGCCCCAGGTCGGCAGGTAGCCGAGCGTCCGGAACCCCGCGGAGTCCATGTCGAAGGCCAGCCGGCCCACGCTCAGGGTGCCCCAGGGCTTCCTGATCACCCCGTAGAAGTACAGGGAGTAGAGGGAGTAGTCCCCGCCCGCCCCGGTGTTGGTGGAGCCCCAGCGCGCCGCGTGGGGGCCGTGAAACCTCCACCTGACCTCAACGTCGTCGGTGGGCTTGAAGACCACGTTGATCCTGAGCCTCGACACCGCGTACCGGTCACCCCTCTTGCCCTGATGGTCGTCCGCGGGGAAGAAGCCGCCCAGGGCGAACGTCCTCAGTCTCAGATAGCCGGAAAAAGTCACCGGCGACTCGGCGTATGCCCGCCCGGCGGACGCCGCGACGGCCGCGAGCAGCGCGGCGGCGGCTGCCGCCGCCAATATAGCTTTCCCTTGTTTCATCTTGAGTCTCTCTTCCGGTTCCCGGCTGGATATCCAGCGGGCCCCGCCGCGCGGCCGGGGGGGAGGCCATGCCAGTGACGCTCCCCCCGCCGAGGGGCCTGCCCAGGCCCCCTGAGCCGGCTCGCGGCCGTCATGCGGCGGGAAAATGACGGGCGGCGTGCCGCGCCCCCCCGAGCGCCGGGGCGCGGCCTCCGCCTTGTGACGTGACGTTCAGTGCGCGCGAATGACCATCAGCACCTCCTTTCCCGAAGGGTGAACGAGTCACGGCCGTCCGGCGGGACGGGCGGGGAGGCAGCGGCGGGCCAGCTCCCGGCCCCAGCGTCCAGAGGACGCGGGCGGCCATGCGAGAAAGCCCCGCCGCTGACGGTGGGTGACTGCCCATCACCCGGACGGGCCGCAGCAGCGGAGCGGCAGGGGGGCGGCATCGCCGAGCGGCACTGGCGCGCGGAAAGAGGCACGGTCACGGGGACAGTCGCGGCCAGCGCAAGCCTCCGGCTGGGCACCAGCTACCCCTGCGCTGCGGCCGTCCGCGATGCAGCATGAGCCTTCCGTCGCGTACACGTTACAGCCGCGGACGCGATAGGGGTTCCGCCAGAAAGCCCGTTCGGCAGGCCCCGGACGCTCCCGGCGCCCGCGAGAACCCCCCAGGCGGCACTCCCGCTGGACGGCCGCGGCAGGGAAGCTCCTGCGGGAGCGCGGATCCTACAGCCCGCCCAGCGCGGGTGCGACAGGCGGACTAGAGGGATCGGGAAAGGCCGGAGGAAGGCGGAGGCGCCGCCGAGGTTCCGTCAGGGGAGGCCTCCCCCTCGGAAGCGGATTGTCGGTTTCGTGGCCGATAGTAATCGGCGAGGGCGGTTATGTCAATACTATTTTACATACGTAATATATTAACTAGCGGCGGCGACGCGGCAGTCCGCCCCCTGGGCGGCGTAACGCCGCCCCGAACCAGCCCCGGAACCGCGCAACGGCTGGGCGGCAGGCCGCCGGCAGGCGGACTCCCGCGCGTGTCGTCACGTAATACATTAACCCCGTCCGCCCACGGCGCGGCCGTATGCGCCGTGCCTCCTCCCGCCCCGCCTGCCTCGCGGCGCCGCGGCCCGCCGAACCGCCGCCTGACCGACCCCGGCAATCTCCAGGCATTAATTCATCCGCGTTTCCCCGCAAGACACAACGGCCAGACGGGAGCGTGCGTCAGCTACCGCGGCTCTGCGGCACCCATGACGCACGCCGCGAACCCCAAGGCTAATGTAATCATACAGCGGTTGTGTAAACATATTTTACAATTTTAACCTAGGCGCCTGCTGGCACCAAATGCCGCCGCGGCGATCCGCCTCGGCCGTCTCCAGGGCGCCATCCCCCGCCCGCAGGACGGCACGGGCCGCCCCAGGCTCAGCCTGCCCACATGCCCGAGCGAATACGGCAAGGCGGCGATCCCCCCGCGCTGCGTCCGCCCCGCCGCGGCGGTTCCGCGGAGCCGCACCCGGCCAAGCGAAGCCGGCGGGATAACGCCTCCTCGCCGCGGATCGCGCCCGCGCGGCCCGCACCCGGACGCCGGGACGCTCCCTCCGTCCGGATCATGCCGCTGCCTCCGGAAATGGTAACGGACCTGATCCGTCCCGGATCATCGGCCCGGAACAGATGCCTGAGCAGCGGCGCTTAAAACTGCACCGAAGCCGCAGCGACTCCCGGCCGTGCCGGGCCGCAGGCAACCGCCGGCGGCTTCGGCCCCAGCGGCATCGTTCCTGCCCGCCGCGGGAGCGGGACCGTCCATGCCGCCCGCGAAGGCACCCCCGCCGGACAGGGCACGCCGCCGGTCGGGAATGCCCACGGGACACGTCCGGCGGCTCCCGGCGGCCGGGTTTCCGCTCCCCCTTGAGGTGGGCTCCTCCGCCTTCCCGGACGACCCGTTTCCCGTGAGGCCGTATTCCTGAAGGACTCCGGGGAAATCTGCATCGGATTGCCCGAGCGTCCGGGTTTCCGCTCCCCCTTGAGGTGGGCTCCTCCGCCTTCACGGATGACCCTTCCCGTGAGGATGGACTCCTGAAGGACTCCGGGGAGAATGTAATCCGTAATTCCCGGTTTTTTTGTGACCACACAGTAGTCCTATAGTCTTA
>JAITEZ010000407.1 GCA_031281735.1 Deltaproteobacteria bacterium
GCCACCGCCTTGAGGGCGGCGTGGAAGAGCGCGGTCAGGGCCCCCTCCTCGAGCACCAGGAGGCCCTCGGCGGTGGTGCCGCCGGGGGAGGTGACCTGGTCGCGCAGATCCGCCAGGTGGCTGCCGGGCCTCGCGAGGGCCGTAGCCGCCGCCCCCTCGCATGTCCGCAGGACCAGCTTGCGGGCGGTGTCCCAGGTCAGCCCGAGGCGGACGGCGCCCCTGATCATGGCCTCCATCACCAGGAAGAAATAGGCCGGCCCGGAGCCGGAGACCGCCATGCCCTCGTTGAACAGGGACTCGGGGAGATCCACCACCTCGCCCACCGCGGAGAAGATCTTGCGGGCGTTCTCCAGATCCTCCTTGTCGGTGGAGGGCGGGGACGTCATCAGGGTGACCCCCTTGCCCACCAGCGCCGGGAGGTTGGGCATGACGCGCACGAGCGAGCAGCCGTCCGGCACGAGCTCGCCCAGGTTCGCTAGGGTCACGCCGGCGGCTATCGAGATGACCAGCTGGTCCTTGAGGGCCTCCCGGATCCCGGAGAGCGCCCCCCGCACCTGGTGGGGCTTGACCGCGACGACGACGATGGGGCTCCTCTCGGCGAGCCTCAGGCCGTCGGGGGAGGTCAGGATGCCGCGCTTCTCCTTCGCCGCCTCCAGCATCCCCGCGGCCACGTCGAAGGCCAGCTGCCTCTTGAAGGGCACGAGCCCTGACCTGTCCAGCCCCTCGGAGATGGCCTGGGCCATCCTCCCGTACCCCAGGAAACCGACCAGAGGAGTCGTCATCGCTTGTCCGTAGCCCTTTCCGGGCGGCCAGGGCCCCTGGCCCGCCGCCCTCGGCAGTCGAGAACGCGGGCGGCACGCCCGCCCCGCAGGAACCCGGGAGGGCCGGCGGCAGGCGGCCCCCCCGGGGGCGGCCAAGTCCGGAAGGGCGGCGGGATCGTCCGCGCCCCCGCCGGAACGCGGGCGGCCGCGGCGCCTCCCCCCCCGCGCCCCCGGCGCGGCGCCGCCGGCGTAAAGACAACAAACTATAAGACAGTGTAAAATTATTTTCTCAGCCAGGGCGGGCAAGGCGGCGGGGCCCCCGGGGCGGGCGGCCCCGCCGCCGCCGGGGGCCCCGCCCGGCCGCCCTACCTGGCCTGGGCCTGGCAGGCGGTGATGGCCACGGTGTTGATGATGTCGGGGACGGTGCAGCCGCGGGAGAGGTCGTTCACCGGGGCGTTCAGGCCCTGGATGATGGGGCCCACGGCCACGGCGCCCGAGGTGCGCTGGACGGCCTTGTAGCCGATGTTCCCGGCGTTCAGGGTGGGGAACACCAGCACGGTCGCCCGGCCGGCCACGGGGGAGCCGGGCATCTTGCTCTTCGCGGTGCGGGGGTCCAGGGCCGCGTCGAACTGCATGGGGCCGTCCAGGGCCAGATCCGGGTAGAGCTCGGGGAGGCTCTTCCTGGCCGCCTCCACGGCCTCCTTCACGGCGTCCACGTCGGGGCCGGTGCCGGAGGAGCCGGTGGAGTAGCTCAGGAGCGCCACGCGGGGCTCGACGCCGAAGGCCTTGGCGGTCTTGGCGGACATGACGGCTATCTCCGCGAGCTGCTGGGGGGTGGGGTTCGTGACTATCGCGCAGTCGCCGAAGACCAGGACGCGGTCCCTCATGCACATGAGGAACACCGAGCTGGCGATGGAGCTCCCCCTGGCGGTCTTGATGACGGACAGGGCGGGCCGGATGGTGTCGGCCGTCGAGCCCGCGGCGCCCGAGACCATGCCGTCGGCCTTGCCTGCCTTGACCATCATGGTCCCGAACCAGTTGCGGTCGTAGAGCTGCTCCTGGGCCTTCTCGGGGGTGACCCCCTTGGCCTTCCTCAGCTCGTAGAAGAGATCCACGAGCTCCTGGCGGAAGGGAGCGGTCCTGAGGTCGAGAAGCTGCGCCCTCTCCAGGTGCCGGAGGCCCAGCTCCGACGCCTTCTTCCCGATCGCCGCGGGGTCGCCCAGGATCAAGATCTCCGCGAACTCCCGGCGCAGGACGGCGTCGGCGGCCTCGAGGATGCGGTCGTCGTCGCCCTCGGGGAGCACGATGCGCTGCCTGTCGGACTTCGCCCGCTCTATGAGATCGTACTCGAAGCGCTTGGGGGTCACGTTGGCCGGCTTGAAGGCCTGCACCCTGGCCCCCAGCTCGGGGATGCACGCCTTGGCGGCGGCGACGTCGGCCGCCCTCTGGACGGGGACGCCCAGCGGCTCCAGGGCGCGCTTGACCGCCTCGCCCTGGTGGTCGCCCAGGAGCACGACGCCTATCACCTCGGCGCAGGCGCCGCGGTAGACGCGGGTGACCGTGGCGGCGCACGTGACGCACTTCGAGACCACCGCCACCGGGGAGGCCAGGTTGGCCGCCAGGACGCCGTCCAGGGCCTGGAGGCCGAAGGCGCCGCTCACGTCGAGGTCGGCCCCCTCGACGGGGAGGCAGGTGAACTTCTGGGCGGCGGCGTGGAACTTGCCCAGGACCTTCTCCACGATCTCGCCCTCGCGTCCTAGATTCAGGAGCTCCAGGGCCTCGTGGAGATCCAGGCCGTAAAGCTCCTCTTCCTGGGCCCCGAGCTTGGCGGCCTTGTCGGCGAGTCTCTCCTTGTCCGCGTCGGAGACGACAGTCTTGAACCACCCCGGCTTCTCGGAACCGGGATGCCCGCCGATCAACGCGTCGATGAAATCCTTCTTCTCGGCGCTGTGCGGCGCGGCGATGAACACGCTTCTGACCATGGAATGGCTCCTGTTTTCTGACCGCCCGCGGCCCGGCGGGCGGGCCGAGGGATTCGGGATGATGGCGCGCCGCCGGGGCCCCTGGAAGGCGCGGGTCGGCGGGCCTTTAGGCTCTACCGCGGGGACGGTGCCCGGCTCAGGCCCGGGGTCAGGGCGGGGCGAACGCCCGTCCCCCCGCCGGTTCGGGGTGATGGCTAACCGCCGGGACGGACATCCTCCCCGCCCTGAAGGACGGGGATTCCCGGCCGGGCCCGGGGCATCCGCCCAGGGTCTCCCCGCAGGGCACCCGGATCACGGGCGGGCCTCGGGCGCCCTGGCCTCCCCGGGATCGAGGCGGCCTGCCCGGCCGCCGGGACGTTCACCGCGCCGGCCGTCCCGGCGCCGTTCCCGCGGCCGCGTCCCAGGCATCTGGGACCGGCCCGCGTCCCGCGGCCGCCTTTCCCCGC
>JAITEZ010000409.1 GCA_031281735.1 Deltaproteobacteria bacterium
GCCCGCCGCGCCGCCGGGCGGGCGGCGCGGCGGGCCCCGGATCCCCCGCGGACGGGGGCCGCCGCTGGATCCCCCGGCGCGGGGCCGGAGGCGGGCCCCCCGCCGGCCGCGGCTCCGCCGGTCCCGCAGGCCGGCGCCCCGGCCTGCGGGGGCATGGCCCGGGGGTTCCCCCCGGAGCGGTACGCCGCCACGGCCCTGCGGTCGCGCGCGGCCTCCGCCGGCCCGCCCGCGGGCCCGCCGCCGTCCCGCCGCCGGCCGCCGCAGGGGCCGGCGCAGCCCCCCGCCTCCCGGCGGCCCCCCCCGGCGACGCCCGGCGCGTCCCCGAGGAGGCCGGCGGCGTCGGCCCGGCACTGGCGGCAGTGGGTCATCTGGGGCAGGAAGGTCCCGCACTTCCAGCGGGCCTCCCGCAGCTCCGCCGGGGAGGGGGCGGGGAGATCCTGGAAAGGCGTGCCAGGGACGGGGATGAGGGGCACGACGTTGCCCAGCTCCGCCCCGAGCCCGCCCGCGCGCTCGGCCACGGCCGGGACGTGATCCCCGTTCACGCCCCCGACGAGGACCGTGTTCACCTTCACCGCCATGCCCAGGCCCCTGGCGATCCTGATCCCCTCCAGCTGGTTGGACAGGATGAGCCGCGCGGCGTCCTCGCCCCGGTACGTGCTCCCGAGGTACCGCGCGCGGCGGTAGATCCTGGCGCCCACCCCCGGATCCACCGCGTTCACTGTCACCGTCACGTGCCTCAGGCCCAGGGAGTGGAGCTGGGCCGCGTAATGCGGGAGCATGAGCCCGTTGGTGGAGAGGCACAGGGTGATCCCCGGATCCTCGCGGCCGACGAGCTCCAGGGTGGCCAGCGTCTCGTCGGGGCAGGCCAGGGTCTCGCCGGGCCCGGCCAGCCCCGCCACCGAGAGGCGGGGGATCTCGCGCCGCGCCCTCCGGAACCTCTCCAGGGCCTCCCGGGGGCTAAGCACCCGGGAGCAGAGGCCCGGCCGGGACTCGTTGGGGCAGTCGGAGAGCCGCGAGCAGTAGTTGCACGAGACGTTGCAGAGCGGCGCCACGGGCAGGTGCAGGCGCGCGAACGAGCCCGCCGCCCCGGCGTCGAAGCAGGGGTGCCTCGCGGTCATCTCCCGCACCGCCCATTCCGCGGGCCCGGGCAGGCCCCAGGCGGCGCGGGGGTGGGGATCCGGGGGGATCCGGCCCGGGCCGGCCGCGGGCCCCCCGCCCGCGCGCCCCGCGGCGTCTGCTTTCCCTGTAAAGGCGTCCTGGCACATGGTGCGGGCCTCCTGGAACGCGGGCCGGGGCGGCAGTCCCGCCGCTCTCCCCCGTTTCCGCCGGAAGAGCGCCGCGCTCCCGCTCAGTTCTGCAGGATGCGGGCCAACGGCGCATAAAAGCCCAGCCCGCTGTTTTCATTGCGTTTTTCCGGGGCCTGCTCGCGGCGGAGGGCTCGCGGCCCCTTGCCGGGGGATCCGAACCCGCGTTAACGCGCCTTTGGCGCGTCAGCTACCCGACATCCATGTCGGTTTTTCGCCCCGGGCCCGTCCGCGGCTTGATCCGGCCCGACGCCGCGGCTCACGGGGCGGGGGGAGGGACGGGCCCGCGGCCGGATCTCCACGCCCCGTGCCGCAGGGCCTCCCGCGGGGGCCCGGAGGCCGCACGGGCTTTGACTTCCGGGGCCCGTCCTGCCAGAATCGGCCGCAGGGCCGGGGCCGCCCCCCGGCCCCTGCCGGGGGCGCCGGGCCGCCGGAGGGCGCCGGGGGAGGGACGATGGGGAAGCCGGTCTACATGGACAACGCGGCCACGACCAGGGTCTCGGATGAGGCCCTGGCGGCCATGCTCCCGCACTTCACCGAGTCCTACGGCAACCCCTCGGCCCTCTACGACCTGGGCCAGGACGCCTTCAGGGCCGTGGAGGACGCCAGGGCCTCGGTCGCCGCCTCCCTGGGCGCCCTCAAGAGCGAGATCTTCTTCACCTCGGGCGGCACGGAGAGCGACAACTGGGCCGTGGCGAGCGCCGCGGAGTCCCTGGGCGGCAGGGGCCGGCACGTCATAGCCTCGGCCGCTGAGCACAACGCCGTCCTCAGGCCCCTCCAGAGGCTGGAGGGGAAGGGCTTCGAGGTGACCCTCCTGCCGGTCGACAGGGAGGGGCGGGTGTCGCCGGAGGCGCTCGACTCCGCCATCCGCCCGGACACCATCCTCGTCTCGATCATCGCCGCGAGCAACGTCGTGGGGACCGTGCAGGACGTGAAGCGGCTCGCGGCCGTGTGCAGGGGGCGCAAGGTGCTCTTCCACACGGACGCGGTGCAGGCCGCGGGCCACGTGCCAGTGGACGTCCGGGACTGGGACGTCGACCTGCTGAGCGTGTCGGCGCACAAGTTCCACGGGCCCAAGGGGGCGGGCGCCCTCTTCTCGCGGATCCCCCGGCTCCCCGCGCCGCTCATCCTCGGCGGCGGCCAGGAGAAGGGCGGCCGCTCGGGGACGGAGAACGTGCCCGGGGCCGCGGGGCTGGCCGCGGCGCTGGCGGCCGCCGTCCGCGACATGCCCCGGGACTCCGCGCGGCTCTCCGCCATGAGGGACCGCATCATAGCCGGGGCCCTCAGGATCCCCGGCGTCGTGCTGACGGGCGACCCCGCCCGGCGCCTGCCCGGCCACGCGTCCTTCGTGGTGGAGGGCATCAGGCACAGCGCCCACCTCATCAACATGCTGAACGGGCTCGGGATCTGCGCGAGCTCGGGATCCGCCTGCTCGGCGTCCTCCAGGGAGGCGGACCACGTGCTCCGGGCCCTGGGCTACGGCTGGGAGCCCTTCGCGTCCCTGCGGATCTCGCTCTCCCCCTACAACACGGACGGGGAGGCCGACTACCTCCTGGAACGGCTCCCCGGCTGCGTCGAGGCCCTGAGGCGCCGCGACCCGCACTCCTCCCGCTTCCGCGGCGCCGCCGGGGGGGCCCCCGGGGCCAGGGGGCGCGACGGCGCCGCGGGATAGGCGGGACGCCGCCGGGGGGCCCGCAGGGATCCCCCGCGCCGGCCGCCGGCGCGGGGGACGGGGCGCGGTCAGTACCTGAGGCCGGTCTTGTCGCGGACTATCTCCATGGTGACCGAGGCGACGGCCCGGGCCTTCCGGGCGCCCGCGGCGAGGATGTCGCGGATGTCGTCCGGCCGCCCCAGGAGGGCCTCGCGCCTCTCGCGGTACGGCGCGAAGAAGTCCCAGACCCTCTCCACGAGCTCCTTCTTGACCTCCCCGTACTTGAGCCCGGGCCTGAGGTAACGCTCCCGGAGCCCCCTCTCGCCCTCCTCGTCCAGGAAGAGCCTCGCGATGGCGAAGAGGTTGCAGGAGTCGGGATCCTTCACGTCCTCCACCGCGCGGGCGTCGGTCACGATGCCCATCACGCGCTTCCTGAGCTCGGCCTTCGTGATGAAGATGTCGATGGCGTTGCCGTAGCTCTTGCTCATCTTCTGGCCGTCGATGCCGGGCACGGTCGCGAGCCCCGGGTCGATGGCCGCCTCCGGCAGCGTGAAGACCGGCCCCCCGTAGGCGTGGTTGAAGGCCCCGGCTATGTCCCTGGTCATCTCCAGGTGCTGCTTCTGGTCCTTGCCCACCGGCACCAGGTCCGCCTGGTAGAGGAGGATGTCCGCCGCCATGAGCACCGGGTAGGAGAACAGCCCGTGGTGCGGGGTCTCGCGCCGGGCGGCCTTGTCCTTGAAGGAGTGGCTCCGCTCCAGGAGGCCCATGGAGGTGTGGTTGTGGAGGATCCAGGTCAGCTCGCAGTGCTCCGGCACGTCCCCCTGCACCCAGAAGATGGCCTTCCCGGGATCGAGGCCCAGGGCCAGGAAGTCGGCGGCGGCCTCCAGCGTGTTGGCGGCGAGCGTCCTCCCGTCGGTCACGGTGGTGAGGGCGTGCAGGTTCACTATGAAGCAGAAGAGCTCGCTCCTCTCCTGCCAGCCGATCATGGACCGCATCATCCCGAAGTAGTTGCCTATGTGTAGCCTGCCCGAGGGCTGGATGCCGGAAAGGACTCGCAAAGCCGCCTCTCTGTACGCGCGGTGGGGCGCGGCGGGCGCCCCCTGAGGGGCGCCCCGCGGTGGAACGTGTGGATCCCGGCGGGAGCGGGCACGGGACGGGGGCGCGGGCGGGGCCTGCCGGGCCGCGCGCCTGTCCGGCCGCGAGGCCGGGGGCGCCCGCGGGCCTGGCGCGGGAAGGCCGCGGCGCCACGGCGGGGGCCCTCCGGGACGGCCGCAGTCCTCCCCGGTCAAGGCGGAGGACGGGCCCGCCGCCCTCCAGGGCGCACATGGTACACTCTGCCGGCTCCGGGATCAACAGCGCCTCCCGGCGTCCGCCCCCTGCCCCGGGGCCGCAGGCCGCGGGGCAGGGGCCTTCACGGGACAATCCCCTCCGGGGAAGGGGGATCGCAGCGCCGCGCCGCGTCCCGGAGAGCCATCGCGGCGGCTAGTCCACCCTCAGCAGATCCTCGACGGAGGGGCCTATGGCCTCGGAGATGACCTTCTCGCTCACGTCCCACCTCAGGAGCTGCCCGACCGCCTCGGCCTCCCCACAGTGAAAGCCGCAGCTGAAAGCCTTCCGGGCGATGGCGTAGAAGTCGATTCCCGGCCCCTCCCGCCCGGACACGGTTTCCGAGATGGCCCTCCCAGCCGAACCGGAGCATATCTCGTCCAGGATGCCCACGGCCTCCCCCATCTCGCTGAATCTGCCGGACAGCTCGTCGATCAGCCCCTCGAAGCCGGGCACGCCGGAAAAGCGCCAGGCCGTCCTGGCCCTGAATCTCTCTCACGGACCTCGCCAGGTGCCTTTCGGCTTTCGGGAGTTCGACGTAGGTAATGCCCATGGCTTCCGACAGGGTGCGGCCCCACTCGAAACCTAAGTGCGCGGTGTTCACGCACGAGCCGATCCCGTCGAAAAGCACGAAACCGCATATGCTGATTAACCTCGCCCTCCGCGGGCAGACGGACCCCCGGTCTTCCGGGGCCCGGTCTTCCGGGGCCCGGTCTTCCGGCTCCTCCCGGCCGCCGTACAGCCTGCAGATCTGGCTGACCTCCGTGGACAGCAGTTCCGCTATGCCCGCCCCGGCGCCGCCCCGGCTCATCGGGATGACCTGAATCCCGACCAGCGCCCCCTTGCCGGCGGAAAGCTCGCAGAGGGCCTCGACCGCCCTCGCGCCGCCGCGGCATTCTTCCGCGGTTTCCTCCAGCGAAGGGGTCTTGACCGGCAGGACCCTCTCCACGCCCAGATCGGGGGCGAAAGTCGCGATGACGTACTTGAGGAAGTCCAGCGACTGCTGCCGTGTCACTGCGTACCTGAAAGCGACGTCGCTCGCGAGCCGGAACCTGGGGCCGCCCTGCCCGCCAGCCGGATCATTTTGTGCCTTCATGCAGCGTACCTCCGGTACCTCCGGAACCCAGATGCTACAGCAGGCCGGCCGGCGGATCAAGGCTCATGCGGCCGCCGCTCTCCCTGCCCCGTGGGACGCGGGGGACAATAAGCAGGGAGAACAGGCATGGCCGCAGACGGCCGCGCGCCATGCCCGGGACCGGCGACGGGATCCCTTCGGCGCAAGGGAGAGGGCGGCCGCCCCGCCGCCGCGCTCCAGCACCCACGCCTCCCTGCCGCCGGCGAGGGGATCCCGGCGAGCCGCCGCAGGCGCCGCCGCGGCGTCACGCAGGGCCGGCGGGGGCCCCCTAGGAGTCCAGGGCGCCCCTGGCCGCCCCGGAGGGGCTGCCGGCCGGGAGGTCGGGGTGCCCCCCGTTCTCGTCCGGGACGCGGGAGCCGTTGAGGAGCCCGCCCGGGCGGTCCACGTCCAGGCCTTTCATCTGCCCCAGGGCGCAGGCCAGGAGCTGGAAGGGCAGGATGGCCGTGAGCGGCCTCAGGCGCGGGGGCGCGGGCGGGAGCAGCACGGCGCAGTCCGCCATCGTCAGGAGCTCCACGTCCTTGCGGGGGCCGTCCTCGGCGAAGAGGACGAGCGGCACCCTCCTGCTCCGCAGGGACCTGGCCAGGTCCTTGAAGGCGGCCGCCTCGTAGCGGGCATCGCTGAATGCCATGAGCGCGACCGGGGTGTCCGGGCCCGCGAGGGCCAGAGGCCCGTGCCCGAACTCGCCCGCGGAGTAGCCCTCGGCGTGGAGACGCGCTATCTCCTTGAGTTTCAGCGCGCCCTCGTAGACCATGGGCAGGAGGCTGCCCTTGGCCAGGATGAAGAGGTGGGAGTGGGCGTTCAGGAGCCTGGCCAGGGGCTCCACCTGCCCCCGGCACTTGGCGAGGGTCCCGCGCACGGTCTCGCCTATCCGCCCCAGGGCCTGGATCTCCTCGAGGTAGGTGTCGCGCATGAGGCCCCGCGCCCGGGCGATCCGGAAGGCCATGAGCGCCAGGACCAGTGACTGCGTCGTGAAGGCCTTGGTGGAGGAGTGGGCGAGGACCCTCCCGGCGAGGGTGGTAAGGCAGCCGTCCGCCGCCCGCGCCAGCGGCGAGGTGGCGTCGTTCACGAGGGCGAGCGTAGCCGCCCCCTTCCGCCTGGCCGCCTCGAGGGCGTTGAGGGTCTCCCTGCTCCGGCCCGACTGCGACACGGCGACCGCCAGGGTGGACGGGCCCACCAGCTGCTGGTGCAGCCCGCACTCGGAGGCCTGCTCCACCACGGCGGGGACGCACGCGAGCTCCTCGAGCAGGTACCTCGCCGTCAGCGCCGCGTGGTAGCTCGTGCCGCAGGCGGTGAGGTAGACCCTGGAGATCCTCCTGATCCCGTCCTCGTCCAGGGGGGGGCGGCCCATCTTGAGGCGGTAGCCCGGGCCCACGTACTGGGCGAGGGTGTTGGCGAGCACTCTCGGCTGTTCCATGACCTCGCGAAGGAATAGCGGCTTAGTTTCGGTTTCCATATACCTGGGGTTTTCCCTCCTGCCTGTCCCTTGGCATCGGGTTGGCGCCTGTCCCGCCGGGGCGGGCGCCCGGGCGGCGGCAGGTCGTTTATTCACTCAGGAGCTTGGCCGGCGAATCGGAAGGGGCGGGGCCGGCCCGCTGCCGGCGTGGGGGAGGGGAAGGGAGCCGGGGACGGCGCCGGGCCCGGCGGCTGCGAAAGGGTGCCGGCGGCCGTCCGCGGGAGGGGAAGGGGGAGCGAGGGGAGGGCCCGCGGACGGCCGGGCGGGACGGGACGCGGGACTGCCGGGGGCGGCGGACGCCCCGGCCAGAGGGGGATGGCGGCGGCAACGCGCCGCAGAGGGGGGGCGCGGCGGGCGCCCACCCCAGGAAACGCCGCCCGTGGGGAGGGGCCGCATGCCCCCGCGGCAGATCGCGCCGACCCGGGGGCCGCCCGTCGGCACGGCCGCAAGGGCGCCCCGGATCACGGGCGCCGGCGAGGCCTGCGCCCCCCCGATCCCCAGGGCCGGGGCCGGATCCCGCCGCCGGGGCCCCGTGATCCCGTCCGTAGCGTCCCGCACCGCAGGCCGGGGTGTCAGGGGAGCCAGCCGCAAGGGATGCCGACCGAAAGCCGACGGGGCCCTGCCGGGACGGAACCCCCGGCCGTGTCCCCTGGCCGGAACCCTCCGAGGGCGGGTAGAAGGTGTCCCAGGGGGCCCCGGGCCGTCAGGAGGCCCCCCGGGGCCGACGTGGCGGCCGCCCCCCCGCCCTCCGCTGGGGCGGCACCCTGCGGATGCAGGGGCCGCCGCGCCCGTCGAGTGGGCCCGGGCCCGCCAGGGCACCGGGCGGGAGCCGCCCGCCAGAGAGGACCGCGTGGGGGGCCACCCTGGCCCGCGCTCCCACCTCCACGTCCGTCAGTACCGCGTAGGGGCCTATCACCGCCCCTTCCCCCACCCGGGTCTGGCCCGAGAGGACGACGCCAGGGCCCAGGACGCAGTCGGGCTCGAGCCTGACGGAAGGCTCGATGTAAGTGGAGTAGGGGTCATGGAGGGTCACCCCCGCCCGGAGCCAGGCCTCGTTGATGCGGTGCTTCAGGGTCTCCTGGCAGCGGGCCAGGTCCGCGCGGTCGTTGACGCCCTGGATCTCGCGCGGGTCGGGGCCAGTCACCGCGGAAACCAGCGCGCCCCGCGACCTCAGCACGGACACCACGTCGGTCAGGTAGTACTCCCCCTGGGCGTTCTGGGGCCGCACGGCCTCGAGGGCCCCGAAGAGGGCCACGGGATCGGCCGCGTACACCCCGGCGTTCACCTCGCGCACGGCCCGCTCGGCCTCGTCCGCGTCCCTGAACTCGACGATGCGCTCCAGCCACCCCGAGCGATCCCTGATCACCCTGCCGTAGGCGGCGGGATCATCGGGCTCGGCCGTGAGGACCGAGAGGGGCACCCCCAGGGCCCGGTGGGCCGCCAGGAAGTCCAGGACCGTCTGCGGGGAGACGAGAGGCATGTCCCCGCAGAGGATCACCACCGGCCCGCGCCAGTCGGCTAGGGCCTCCCGCGCCATCCAGACGGCATGGCCCGACCCAAGCAGCTCGCGCTGGACGACGAACTCCACCCCGCGGCCGCCGCCGAGGCTTCTCTCCACCTCCTCCGCGCCGTGCCCCACCACCACCACCACCTTCCCCGGGGAGAGGTACTGCACGGCGTTCAGGACGTAGGCGAGAAGGGTCCGCCCCATCACCTTGTGAAGGACCTTGGGCGTCCGTGACCTCATCCGCTTGCCTTTGCCCGCGGCGAGTATCAGCGCCGCCGGGGGCCCATCGCTCAGGGCCCGCGTTCCGGGATTCAGTCCTTCTGCCGTGTCCATAGGCTGCGGGCGCCTCCAGCGCCCGGCCCCCCCCCGACGCGGGGCCGGGAGGCGTCCTGAAGGCGCCCCCTCATCCCTCTCCGGGTACGGGACCTGTCGCTTGCGGTAGCAATTGTAACATATCGATCCCGTTTTTCGAACAGCCGCGCGCCCCCGCCAAGCCCAGGGGCTGTAGCCAGACTCGGGGCATGCCCAGGATACAGGGCGAAACTAGGGCTTTCACGGGACGCGACAATCGCTCCGCGTTTCGCCCTCTCTCGCTCCGCGTATCGCCCTCTCTCTTTCCGCGGATCCTCCCCATGACCGGCATGGCACCCGGGAGGGGAGGACACCTTGATGCCATGGCGCGGAAGGGCGTCCCGGCCGCCGTCCCTTGATTCCGGGCGGCGGAGGCCCGACTGGCGCCTATCCCTGGCCAGGGCCTTTCACCGGCACCTCCCTGGCCCTTCCCCGGGTTCCTTCACCGGCCCCAGGCCTTCCCAGTCCTTCCCCCCCCAGGCCTTCCCAGGGCTGGCCTTCATCTTAACCCTTGCCCTCACCGCCTCGCGGGTCTTTTCCGGGTTCCCGGTCTTCCCGCGGGTCCACGGCAGACCCACGGTTCCCCCGCAGGTCAGGATCCAGCAGATCCGGCCGGCCCAGGCGGGTGAGGCGGGCCGCCTCCCGGCGGCGCCAGAGATCGATCTCCCGGTGGTTGCCGGAAAGGAGGATCCCCGGCACTTCCAGGCCCCGGAAGACGCGGGGACGCGTGTAGAGGGGCGCCCCCAGGATGCCCTCGGAGAAGCTCTCCCCCTCCAGGGACTCGCGCTCGCCCAGAAAGCCTGGCACGAGGCGGGAGACAGCCTCGATTACTGCCATGGCGGGCACCTCGCCGCCGTTCAGGACGTAGTCGCCCATGGAGAGCTCGAGGCCCGGGTAGAGTTCGGCCACCCTCCTGTCCACCCCGCCGTAGCGGCCGCAGACTAGGATCAGCCGCCTCCTGGCCGCCAGCTCCCTGGCCAGGGCCTGATCCAGGCGCCTCCCGGCCGGGGTCAGGTGGATCACCAGCGGAACCGGGCCGGGGAGCGAGAGACGGGAGTCGAGGGCCGCGCTCAGGGGCCCCGGGGCGAGCACCATGCCCGGGCCGCCCCCGAAGGGCCGGTCGTCCGCGGTGCGGTGGCGGTCGGGGGCGAAGTCCCGGATGTCCACTATCTCCACGGAGACGAGGCCCCTGGCCAGGGCCTTCGCGAGGAGGGACTCGGCGAGGAAGGAGCCGAAGAGGCCCGGAAAGAGGGTGAGGACATCGAAGCGCATGGCCGGTCCGGCTAGTCCTCGTCGAGAAGCCCGGGGACGTCCGCCACCACCACGCGACCGGCGGTGTCCGCCTCCAGGACGTATCCCTCGGCCCAGGGGACGTGAAGGGAGCCGCCCGCGGGGGTCAGGATAGCGAGGAGAGGCGCCCCGCCGCCCTCGAGGAACCCGGCGGCCGTGCCCAGCTCCCTCCCGCCCTCGGTCACGACGGGGAGGCCTATCACGTCCGCCTGGTAGAGCTCGTCCTCGGCGGGCTCGGGGAGCGAGGCGCGGGGCGCTGACAGGAAAAAGCCCCGGAAGCGCTCGGCCTCCTCGCGGGAGGTCAGCCCTTCCAGGGAAACCAGTATGCCGGGGGGCGAGACCCTGACCCTGGCGACCCTCGCCGGGACCGGGGGCCCGGGGCCGCTGGGTGGCTCGAGGCAGATCCCCGCGAGACGGGGGAGGATGAGGGGATCCTCCCCGAAATACTCCACCCTGAGCCCCCCCTGGATGCCGTGGGCGCGGCGGACGAGACCCAGCCGAACGAGACTGCGGGCGGGATCGGGGCCACGGGGGGGGGCGGCGCGGGCGGGCGACGCGGCCGCCTCCCCGGAAGCGGGGGCGGCCCGGCCTTCCCCGGCCGGGGGAGGCCCCTCGCCAGCAGGCGCGCTGCGGCCGGGTGACGGGCGTCCCGGCCGGCGCGGAGCCGGGCGGGACGCGGGATCCCCTTCCCGTCCTGCGGGGGGGCGGCCTGCGGGCGGTCTCGCGGCCTTCGGCATGAGGCGGGGCCCCTCTCCCCCTGCCCGGGGGTCAGAGAGCCTCCTCCGGCGGGAGGGGGTTCACGCTGATGTCGGCCCGTCGGCCGGTCTTGGCGGCCTGGACGGCATACAGGGCCCGGATGGCCCGGATGGTGCCGCCCCGGCGCCCGAAGAACCCGGGCACATCGTCCTGGTGGGCGTGGATGACCACGACGGGCCGCGCCCCTTCGCCCTCCAGCGTCACGCGCACCCGGTCGGGGCGGCCCGCCAGGCCCTGGGCGAGGTACAGCGCGAGGCCGGTCAAGCTCAGGCGCTCTTCCTGCGGAGATCCGCGCGGATGAGGGACGACACGGTGTCGGTGGGGAGGGCCCCCTTCTCCATCCACTTTAAGAGGAGATCCCGGTCGATATCCAGGCGGTAGGGCTCGGTCTTGGGGTCGTAGTGGCCCACTATGTCGATGAAACGGCCGTCGCGCTTGGCCTGGGAGTCGGCGACCACCAGGCGGTAAAACGGTTTCTTCTTGCCGCCGAGGCGGGCGAGTCTGATTCTGAGGGCCATGGGCGAGAGGTCTCCTGCGTTGGGAATGGCGGGGACGGGCGCGCCGGCGGGGCGCCCGGCGAAAAGTCTAGACGGGCACTTTACACTAAAAGGGCTGGTATTTCCACCTGAAAGCGCCCCGCAGCCCGCGTCCGGGGCCGCGCCGGGGCTCAGGAGAAGAACTTCCTCAGCACCTCCGGCCTGAAGTTCTGGCGCGACACCTGCTGGAGCATCCGCCGCATGTCGGAGAAGGTCCTGATGAGCGAGTTCACGTCCGCGACGGAGGTGCCGGAGCCGCGGGCGATGCGGCGGCGGCGCGAGGCGTCCAGGATGTCGGGGTTGACGCGCTCCTCCGGGGTCATGGAGTCGATGATGGCCACGACCATGTTCATCTGCTGGGTGTCCGGCTTGGACCCGTGGAACCGCTTGAGCTTGCCGATGCCAGGGATCATGCTCAGGAGGCTCTCGAACGAGCCCATCTTGCTGAGCCGGCGGAACTGGTCCCGGAGATCGCCCAGGGTGAAGTTGCCCTTGTTGAACTTGGCGAGGTAGGCTTGGGCCTCTTCCTGATCGAGGACCTCCCGGGTCTTCTCCATCAGGGTCAGGACGTCCCCCATCCCGAGGATGAGGGAGGCGGTGCGGTCGGGGTGGAAGGGCTCGATGGCGTCCAGCCTCTCGCCGGTGCCTATGAACTTCAGAGGCTTGCCTACGGCCGCCCGCATGCTCATGGCGGCCCCGGCCCGGGCGTCCCCCTCCATCTTGGTGAGTATGACGCCCGTGACGCCCAGCCTGTCGTTGAAGTCCCTCGCGATCGTCACGGCCTCCTGGCCGGTCATGGCGTCCGCGACCAGGAGGATCTCCCGTGGCCGGGCGCGCCTCTTGATCTCCGAGAGCTCCTCCATGAGGGGGACGTCTACGGTGAGCCTCCCCGCGGTGTCCACGAGCACCGTGTCGCGGTTCAGGCGGGCGGCCTCCGTCAGGGCCGCGCCCACTATCGCCAGGGGCGTCTCGCCCTCCTTCGGCGCGTAGACGGGGACGCCCGCCTCCTCGGCCAGCACCGTCAGCTGGTGGACTGCCGCCGGCCGGGCCACGTCCGCGGGCACGAGGTAGGCGTTGCGCCCGAGCTTCTTGAGATACAGGGCGAGCTTGGCGGCGGTGGTGGTCTTGCCCGACCCCTGGAGCCCCACCAGCATGAGGACGTGGGGGGGCGGCCCCTTGAAGTCCAGGCCCTGGTGGGCGGTCCCCATCAGGGCCGTGAGCTCCTCGTAGACCATCTTGATCACGTGCTGGCCAGGGGTGATGGTGGTGATGTGATCCATCACCATGATGCGCTCAGACACCCGCTCGAGGAAGCCCTTGACGACCCTGAAGTTGACGTCCGCCTCCAGGAGCGCCAGGCGCACCTCCTTCAGGGCCTCCTTGATGGCGGCCTCGTTGAGCCTGGCGCCCCTGCCCGTGAGCTTCTGCAGGGATCCCGTGATCTTCTCGGACAGCTTGTCAAACAAGGGCTAGCTCCTTTGCCGGCGGCCCGCCCGGCCACGGGCGGCGCGTCCGCAGGCCCCCCGCCCGGCGGGGGGCCTGCGCCCGCGGGGCCTCACAGCTCCGCCGCCTCCCCCTCGTCCAGCTGGTTCTGGAGCTCCCGGGGGAGGATCAGGGACACGGCCATCGTGCGGGCGTAGATCCAGAAGGCGAAGGCCCTCTGCGCGCTCTCCGCGCCGGCCTGGGCCCTGCGGCCGGCCAGGGTCGCGTCGAAGGCCTCGTCGGAGGCGGCGCGGAAGCCGTTCAGGCTCACCACGAGCCAGCCCCTGGCCTCCGGCGAGTACGTGGGCACCGGGTCGGGCGCCGTGTCGCCCACCCTGCGGAGCAGGAAGATGGCCTCGGCCAGCCGCGCCAGATCGGCCTGGGACACGGGCGGCTGGGTCTCGGCGAAGAACCTGAGCCTCCGGAAGAAGCCCGAGGAGCCGGTCTGGACGCCGGGGTTCCCGAGGGACTTGGCGGCCGCGTCTAGGGCCCGGTCGCCCCGGGAGGCTATGAGACCGCGGGCCTCGGCCTCGGCCCTCCTGGAGGCCTCCTCCTCCACCCAGGCCGCGGTCACCTCCCCCTTCGCCGCGGGGTCGGAGAGATCCGGCACGAAGGACTCCTGGAGTTCCAGGGGGACGTAGAGGGCCAGGTGATCCGGGGCGTCCACCGGCTCGGAGACGAGGCCCACCGGCAGGGCCACGGCCTTCGCGGCCTCGTCGGCCGAGCCGCCGAGGAACTCGGGGGGCTCGGAGGCGGTGAAGAAGTCTGACGTCCGGCTCTGGAGGTTGTCCTCCGCGGCCAGCGCCTTGAGGTCGGCGTCGCGCCCCCGGGCCTGGGCGCGCTCCAGGAGCCGCTCCAGGGCCTGGGCGGCGGCGACGCGGGACTTCCGGGCGACGATGGCCTCGCGCAGGTCGCCGGACGCCTGCGCCAGGGTCTGGACGGTCTCGGGGGCGAAGGACCTGACCTTGATGAGGTGGTAGCCGAAGAGAGACTCCACGGGCCCTATCACGCCCTCCCTCTGCTCGGGGGTGGAGTCGAAGACCGCCCTCTCGAACTCCTGCATCATGGTGCCCGGCACGAGCTTCGGGAGCTCGCCGCCCTGGGGTGCCGAGTTGGGATCCTCCGAGATCTCCCTGGCCACCGCGGCGAAATCCTCGGTCCGGAGGCGCTCGAGCGCCTTCTCGGCCTTCTCCCTGGTCTGGGCCTTCTCCTCCTCGGTGGCGGTGAAGCTGGGGAAGCGGATGAGGATGTGGGAGACCTCCGCCTCGGGCGGCCGGGTGAGGCCGGGCAGCTCCTCCTGGTAGAGCTCCTCGATCTCGGCCTCCGTCGCGGTCAGGCCCTCGCGGTAATCCTCGGGATCGAAGACGACGTACTCGACCTTGACCCGGGCCGGCCTCCGCCAGCGCTCGGGGTCCGCGGCGTAGTAGGCGGCGAGCTCGGCCTCCGCGGGGGAGAGGCCCGCCGTGTAGGCGGAGACGGGGAAGAAGGCGTAGCTCAGGGCTATCTCGTCCTCGCCCGTGTGGTAGTCCTCCAGAAGCGAGGCGCGGGGCACGAAGTTCAGGCCCTGGATGAGGCGCATGGCGGACTCGATGCGCATGTCCTCGGCGAGGGCCGCCTCGTAGCCCGGCACGGTCTCGCGGAACCCGGTCGTCACCACCTGCTCGTAGCGGGCCTTGCTGAAGCGACCGTCGTCCTGGAAGACGGGGTTGGCGGTGATGGCCGCGACCACCGACTCGGGGGGCACCGCGAGGCCGGCCCCGTCGGCGAGCCCCCCCAGCACGTGGCGCTGGACCAGCTGGGTGAGCGCGGAGCGCGCGGCCGCGAGCTCGAGGGCCCGGCCCTGGAGCCCGGGATCCTGCTGGCGGAGGCTGTCGGCGTTTATCCTCTGGACCCGCACGTACTCGCCGATGGGGACGCTGCGGTCGTCCATGCGGATGGACACGCCGTCCCCGGCGTTCTGCCCGCCGATGCCCCAGAACACGAAGACCAAGGCGATGGCCCCCACGATGAAGATGCTGATGAAGCCGCCGGATCTCTTTCTGATGTAGTCGAGCAAAGTCCCTCCGCAGGATCCGGGGCCTGTGCCCGGATGGTGACGCTCCCGGCCGGCAGGGGGCCGGCAAGGCGGGCCCCGGCGGGCCGCCGCCGGGTGCCCCGCCGGGGCGGCCCGGCCGGCGCGCTTGTCCGGACGGATCCCGTGATTATAGGCCCCGCGAACGGGTTTTTCAAGGCACGTCCGCGGGGGGCGGGGCCCGGGAGGGCCGCCCCCACGGGCCCCGCCCGCAGGCGGCGTCTCCCCCAGGGCCGTTTCCTTGCCGCCCCCCCGGCCCCCTGATAGAATTGACGCAGTCCGCCCCCCGGACGGGCCCCCCGGCGGCGCGCGGCCGCCGCCGGGGCGCCCCCCAGCATGCCTCCCCGGCCTGACGATACCCGGCAAAGGGCCCCCGCGCGGGCCTTCCGGGACGCCTGAACCCCCTCAGGCCCCTCCCCTAAAGCGCGTCTGCCACCTCAGGGAAAGGAGCGTTACGCCTCATGACCGCCAAGAGAATCCTTTTCATAGTCGGAGACTTCACGGAGGATCTGGAAATCTGGGTGCCCTTCCAGGCCCTGGAGGCCGCGGGGCACCAGGTCTTCGCCGTCACCCCCGGCAAGAAGCCCGGCGAGACCATCCGCACCGCGGTCCACGACGGCGAGGGCGACCAGTTCTTCGCCGAGAAGCGCGGCCACAACTTCCCACTCAACGCTGACTTCGACGCCGTGAAGACCGGGGACTACGACGCCCTCGTGATCCCGGGCGGCCGCGCCCCCGAGTACCTGCGCATGAACCCGAGGGTCCTCGAGATCATCCGGGAGTTCTGCGGGCAGGGTAAGCCCGTGGCCTCCGTCTGCCACGGCCCGCTCCTGCTGGCGACAGCGGGCGTCCTGAAGGGGCGCACGCTCACGGCCTTCCCCACACTGGAGCCCGACGTGAGGGCGGCGGGCGCCAACTGGGTGGGGGCGAACGAGGGTTACAACAACCCCGTGGTGGACGGCAACCTGGTGACCGTCCCGGCGTGGTCCGGTCACGGCCCCTGGCTCAGGGAGTTCTTCAAGATCCTCGGCACCAAGGTCGAGCCCTGTGCCCGCCCCCCCCCCCCCCCGCCGCCCCCCCCCCCGCGGCCCCCGCGCGCCGCCCCCCGGCGCGCCCGCCCGCCCCCCCCCCGCGGGCCCCC
>JAITEZ010000313.1 GCA_031281735.1 Deltaproteobacteria bacterium
GCGGGCGCCGCGGCCGCCTCGTCGGGCCGGGGGGCCTCAGCGGCGGGCGCCGCAGGCGCCTTCTCCGCCTGGGGGGCGGGAGGGGGGGCGGAGCCGCCGCGCTCTCCGCGGAACCGATCCCTGTCGCGACCTCCGCGTCCCTCGCGACCGCCGCGGTCGCGGTCCCTGTCTCGGCCCCCGCGGTCCCTGTCGCGCTCGCCGCGCTCGCCGCGGTCCCTGTCTCGGTCGCCGCGGCCCTCGCGGTCCCTGTCGCCGCGATCCTCGCGCCCCTCGCCCTCGCGCTCGCGCTCGCGCTCGCGGGCCTCGGCCTCGCGGGCCTCGTCGGCCTCCTTCTTCTGGCTCTTGGCGATCAGGCGGGCCCTTTCGTCCTCGAAGCGATCGTCCGTGAACTTGTGGTCGAGCACCAGGGTCAGGTGCTTGAACACGGAGTCGTGGATCTTGAGGTTCCTCTTCAGCTCGGCTTCCACCGCCGGCTGGGCCTGGTAGTCGTACAGCACGTACTGGCCGTGGAGTTCCTTGGAGACGGGGTAGGCGAGGGATCTGCGGCCCCAGTCCTCGAAGCGCACGATCTTGGCGCCCCCGTCGCTCAGGATGCCCTCCACCTTGGCCTTGAAGGTCTCCAGGGCCGGCGGGGACAGGTTCGGCGATAACAGAATGAGAGTCTCGTACCTTCTTGGATGCATGAATCGCTCTCCTCGCGGACGTGAATGACCCCGGAGATCGCGTGTCCGCTCTGGCGGCCAGGTTCCGGGGTGGGGAGGGGCCCGATCGGGCGGGCTCAGGTAATCTATCATTATACTTATCAGGGATGGCGCGGTCAATAGGCGTATAGGCGTGACCAGTGGCAACGGGGCCTGCGGGCGCGGGAGGACGGAAGCCCGGCCGTCCTGGAGAGGGGGAGGGGGCCCCGGGTTCGCGGCGATGCGGGGGGCGGGAAAGCCGGGAATTAGGCTCTTTGGTGCTTAATGGAGATCAAAATTGTCCTTTGATGCTCAAATGTCTTGAATTTGTTGACATTGTCTGTGGTCTACCCTAGAATGACTACTGCAGGCGGGCCTGTACCGGGGCGCCGCCTCAGGCTTCCGCAGGGGGATCCCGGCCGGAGGGGCCCGCAGGCGTCAAGGCGGCGGCGGATCCCGGGCCTGCGGCCCCGGACGTGAGCCGCAGGCCCGGGGGCGGGCGCCTCAACAAGGGAGGAGGGAGGACGGTGCCGAACTACAAGAAGCGTAACCCCGTGCCGCTGCCCCCCGGATGGAGGCTCGGCATCACAGTGCCGTCCCCGTCCGGGAGGATGCGCCGTCGTCTCGCGCGCCTGTTCTTGACCGGCATGGCTGTCGCGATCCTGGTGGCCGCCGGGCTGTGGTTCCTGGCGCCCCGCGCCGAGCAGGCCGCGGCGGTGCCCGACGCCGGGGCGGTCGCGGCGCCCACGACGCCGTCTGCGGCCGGGGGCCAGGGAGACGCGGCCCAGGCGCCCCCCGCCTCCGGGGTGCCGGTCATGAACGCCCTCCAGAACTCCCTGGGGCTCTGGGCCCGCGGCCTCGCCACGGGGGACTGGGATCCCTTCCACGGCAGCCTCGCCCCGGACTGGAAGGCCAAGGACAGCCCCGAGGCCCTGGCCTCGGTGTACGGGCCGCTTGCCGCCTGGAAGGGGGCCCTCTCCAGCTTCCCGTCGCGGGGCAAGCTGGTGCTCCTGCAGTCCGAGCCCTACCGCGAGGGCATGGACGATCCGCCCAGGATCAGGGAGAACCTGGGCCCCGAGAGCCCCTGGCTGGTGCGGGGGGAGTGGCGGACCGGCCAGACGGCCCTGAATTTCACGCTGATCCTCGCCGCGGACGCGGGCCAGTGGAAGCCCGCCGGGCTCCTGGTGGAGATTTTCGAGAAGTAGCCAGCGGGGGTGCCGCGTCCCGCCGCCTTGCGGCCTCCGTGCCGGGCCCGCCGTCCCCGGCGTCCGCGCGAAGGGGGGCCCTGCGGGGCCCCCACTCGATCGGCCGCGCTCTCCGCGGCCCGGGGGGCCCCCGGCCGGGAGGCGCCGTGAACGCCTTCCCGGGGGGCGGCCCCGGGGCGCGTCTCAGTAGGTGTCGATGAAGCTCTCGAAGGCCGAGAGATCCAGGAGCCCGTGGCCCGAGAGCACGAACACTATGGTGCCGGGGGTGCCGGCCTGCTCCAGCTCCAGGGCCTTCAGGCAGGCGGCGGCCAGCGCGTGGGCGGACTCCGGGGCGGGGATGATGAACTCCGTGCGGGCGAAGAGCGCCGCGTAGCGGAAGAGGTCGGCGCCCCCCACGGCCAGCGGCTTCACCATCCCGGATTTCACGAGCGAGCTCACGATGGGCGAGGCCCCGTGGTACCTCAGGCCGCCGGCGTGGATGGCGGGCGGCTGGAAGTCCTTGCCCAGCGTGTACATGGGAAGGAGCGGCGTGAGGCCAGCCACGTCCCCGTGATCGTGGGCGAACCTGCCCCGGGTGAGGGTGGGGCAGGACTCCGGCTCGGCGGCTATGAGGGCGATCCTCGCCCCGTCCTTGATCTCCGGCACGAACGGCGCCGCCATGCCCCCGAAGTTGGAGCCCCCGCCGTGGCAGGCGATGAGATAGTCTGGCGAGACGCCGGCCAGGGAGAGCTGCTTCTTGATCTCCTGGCCGATGACAGTCTGGTGGAGGATGACGTGGTTGAGGACGGATCCCAGGCTGTAGTTGGTGTCGCTCCGGGAGGCCGCGTCCTCCACGGCCTCGCTGATGGCGAGGCCCAGGGAGCCCAGCGTGCGGGGGTTCTCGGCCTTGGCGCGGCGGCCGGCGGCGGTCAGATCCGAGGGGCTCGAGAGCACCTCCGCGCCCATGAGGTTCATGACGGTCTTGCGGTAGGGCTTCTGCTCGAGGCTCACGCGCACCATGTAGACCCGGATCTCGAGGCCGAAGGCGCAGCCGGCGATGGAGAGCGCCGTCCCCCACTGGCCCGCGCCGGTCTCGGTGGCGAGCCGCCTGATCCCGGCCTCCCTGTTGAAGTGCGCCTGGGCGAGGGCGGTGTTGCTCTTGTGGCTGCCGGAGGGCGACACCGACTCGTTCTTGAAGTATATCCGGGACCTCACCCCCAGGGCCTTCTCCAGTCCCGCCGCCCGCTGGAGCGGCGTGGGCCTGTAGCGGGCGAGCGCCTCGGCCACCGGGACGGGGATGTCGAAGAGCCGCCGGGGCGAGAGCTCCTGCTCGATCAGGCTCGCGGGGAAGATGGCCGCGAGCTGCTCGGGCTTGACTGCCTCCCCGGAGGGGGTGAGGTAGGGCTCGAGGGGCTCGGGGAGATCGGGCAGGACGTTGTACCAGCTCCGGGGGATCTCGGTCTTGGGCAGGGTGATGAGCGTGTCTTCGGATGGCATGGGGGGCTAGGGATCCTTTAGCGGCGCGGCCGGGGGCCGCCGGTGGGCTGGGCCGGCCTGGCGGCCGGGAGGGGTGCCGGGGTGGGGGCATGTCGCGGGCGCGGAGGGGCGGGTGCCGGGGCGTGAAGGCCTGGCGGCGTCATGCCCAAAGATCCGCGATGAGCCGGGCCGCCGCGAGCACGTCCGGGGCCTCCAGGGTGCCCTCGGGGGGGGAAGTGGCGGACCCGTAGCCGGTGCGCACGAGCACGGGCCGGCAGCCCGCGGCGAGCCCGGCCTCCAGGTCGGAGAGCTTGTCGCCCACCATGAAGGAGCGGGACAGATCGAGGCAGTGCTCGCGGGCGGCGGCGAGGAGCATGCCCGGTGAGGGCTTGCGGCAGCCGCAGGGGCCGGTGAAGTCGGGGTGGTGCGGGCAGTGGTAGAAGGGGGGGGAGGGGATGCCCGCGCGGGCGAGATCCGCCGCCACGCGGCGGTGGAGCTCATGGACGTCCTCGTCGCGGTAGAGGCCGCGGCTGACGCCGGCCTGGTTGGTCACGATCGCCGTGAAGATCCCCCTGTCCCGGAAGAGCGCCAGGGCCTCCAGGGCCCCGGGCATCCACTCGAAGTCCTCCCAGCGCCAGGTGTAGCCGCGATCCCAGTTGAGGGTCCCGTCCCGGTCCAGGAAGACCGCCGGGCGCGGCGGCGCGGCCGGGGCGGCGCCTCCGTCGGGGCACGGGCGGCCGCCCCCGCCTCCCGTCGGATGCACGGCTTACCTGTGCCCTTCCAGGGCATGGATCACCAGATCCCCCACCCTGGGGCAGGGGGCGCCGCCCTCCAGCTCGAAGGGCAGCGACCGCCGGGGGCTGTCCGCGAGGTAGCTGCGCACCGCACCCTCCAGCGCGAGGGCGGCCTGCCTCTCCCCCAGGTGCGACAGGAGGAGGGAGACCGAGAGGATGGCGGCGAGCGGGTTCGCCTTGCCGGTGCCCGCGATGTCCGGGGCCGAGCCGTGCACCGGCTCGAACATGGAGAGCCCGTCCCCGATGTTGGCGGAGGCGGCGAGCCCCAGGCCCCCGGTCAGCCCGGCCGTGAGATCGCTTATGATGTCCCCGAAAAGGTTGGTGCAGAGCACCACCCCGAAGTTGTGCGGGCCGCGGGGGAGCTGGTAGGCGAGGTTGTCGACGTTGATGTGCTTGAGCTTGATGGTGGGGTGGCTTCTCGCCGTCTCGGCCACGACGCGGTCCCAGAAGCCGTAGAGGTGCGGGAGGGCGTTGGACTTGGTGGCGGCGTGGACGACCCTCTCCCCCCGCTCCTCGGCGATGGCGAAGGCCCTCTCGGCCACGCGGCCGGCGGCGGCGGAGGTGATGACCCCCAGCGTGAAGGCCGCCTCCGTGGGGGGGTCGAGGGCGAGCTCGACCTGCGCGGCCCCCTCGTAGAGGCCCCTCCGGAAGGGCATCTCGGCCCTGATGTGGCCGCCCTGGCCCGCGGCGCCGAGGTTCATGTAGAAGTCCTCGGTGTTCTCGCGGATGACCAGGATGTCTATCTCGGCCCCCTCCGGCAGGTTCACGGGGATCGGAACGCCGGGCCAGGAGCGCGACGGCCGGAGGTTGAGGAACTGGTCGAAGCGGAAGCGCAGCGCCAGGAGGAGCTCCTGCTCCAGGGGGCCCGGGGGCACCCGGGGGTCGCCCACGGCGCCCAGGAGCAGCGCGTCCGCCGCCCCCATGTCGTCGAAGGCTCCCTCGGGGAGGACTACCCCGTGCTTGAGGTAGTACTCCGCCCCGAACGGGAAGTCGCGGAATCTCACCGAAAAGCCGAAACGGAGGGCCAGGGCGCTCAGGACCTTGCGGGCCTCGCAGATCACCTCCGGTCCGATGCCGTCACCGGGCAGGACGGCTATCTCGTAGGATGGCAAGGGACACCTCACGGGGGCCGGGGGGCCCGTCCGGCAGCGTTACCCGGGCGCTTTCGGCCTAGCTTAAAGGGACTATAAACCATATTTCGCCACGCCGTGTCAATCGTTGGCGGCCGCGAAGCCGCTCTGGAAACGGGTTCCGGGCCGGCGCGGGGGCGGGGCCGCAGCCCTGCGCCGGCCGGGGGGCGCCGCCTCGCGGGATAGGCGCCGGCCTTTCCCCAGGAGCCCAGGGCCGGGCGCGGAGATCCAGAAAGCATGGGATATATGCATAACAATGGCACGGAAGCGACTGTTATCCCGCAAGATTTTTTAGAAAAGCCAATGGGATGCCCGAGGGAGGGGCGCGGGAGACAGGCGGCAAATTAATCAGGCGAGGCGGGAGGTTATTCGCGGCATCCGCGTCCCGCGGGGGGGTGGCGAGGCACCGGAAGGGGCTTTCCGTGCGGGATCCGGCTCTTGACAGGCGGAACGCCATGGTTATAATGATATTGAGAATCATTCTCAGCTTGGGGATCTGACTCGCCCCGAGTCCGGTTACGGCGCGCCACTGCCGGGGGGGCGCGGCGGCTTCACTCCTGAGGGGCGTCCCGGGCCCCGGACGGGGCTCGCACCATGGAACAGGTCATTGTCGGCGTGATTGTCCTCGGGGCACTGGGCCTCACCCTCTACAAGGTTTTCGTCCGCCCCTCCTGCAGCTGCGGCTGCGGCGGCAAGAAGGGGAAGGACAAGAAGTGCCCGAGCCTCTCCCAGGGGCTCTCGGACGATTAGCGGGGGCGCGTCCCTCCGCGCGACACGCGAGGTAGCGTAAGAGCAAATGCCAGCAGACACCAGCGACAAGAAGACGATGTCCCTCCGCAAGCTCAGGAGGGGGCAGAGCGCCGTCATCACCGGCATCACCGCCGACGGCGAGATGGGACGCCGCATCCGCGACATGGGCCTCATCCCCGGGGTCCAGGTCAAATGCATGGGGCACGCCCCCCTCAAGGATCCCATGGCCATGAGGCTCATGGGCTTCACCCTCACCCTGCGGAACAACGAGGCCGACTTCATCACCGTGGCCGCGTAGACCCGCCCGGCCAGGGGCAGAGGCCCGACTCCCGTGGCGCCGCCCGCCCGCCCGTGAGGCCGGCGCGGCCGGGACTCCGCGTGACGTCCGGGGCCCGCCCCGCCCGGCCGCCGGCCGGGACTCCGGGGCGGGCCGCGCCCGGCCCCGTGCCTAACCTTCGTTGCGGCGCACCCGGCGGCGGCGCTGGGCCAGTGCCCGCGCCCGGCCTGCGGCGGGAGCCCGGCCGCGGGCCCGCGCCGCAGGGGCGGGGCGCCGGGGACGACACTATCGCGCCTCCGCAGGGGCAGGCCCCGGCGGGATCACTGCGGGAAGACCCTCCCGCGGCGGCGCCAGGACAGCCAGGACGATCCCCCCCCGCGGGGGACGATGCATAACTGCGCCCGTCCCCCCGGCTTCGCGCAGGGGGCTAGGGCGTCTCACGCGCTAGCCCCCGGACAGGCAGCTCCGGGCCGACACGAGGTGGAACCTTGACTGCAAGCGCAACTGAAGCGATAGCCATAGCGGGCAACCCCAACTCCGGGAAGACCACGGCCTTCAACCGGTACACCGGGGCCCGCCAGCACGTGGGGAACTACCCCGGCATCACCGTCGAGAAGAAGGACGGCACGGCGCACCTGGACGGCGGGAACGTCACGCTCATCGATCTCCCGGGCACCTACTCCCTCACGGCCTACTCGCTGGAGGAGGTGGTGGCGCGCAGGGTACTCGCTGAGGACCGCCCGGGGGCGGTCATCGACGTGCTGAACGCCGGCGTCCTGGACCGCAACCTCTACCTGACCGTGCAGATGCTGGAGCTCGGGAGCCCCCTCGTCATCGTGCTCAACATGATGGACGAGGTGGAGAAGTCCGGCGTCAAGATCGACATAAGGCGCCTGGAGGAGCTCACCGGCATAAAGTGCTTCGGGGCGGTGGCCAGGAAGGGCCAGGGCCTGGACGAGGCCCTGCGGGCCGCGGTCGAGCTCGCCTCCGAGAGGAAGGGCCGGGGCGAGCCGCTGGAGATATCCTACGGGACGGAGATAGATCTCGCGCTCCAGAAGATGACGCCCATGGTCGGCGACGCGAAGCTCCTGACGGAGTACTACCCGGCGCGCTGGGTGGCCCTGAAGTTCCTCGAGGGCGACAAGGAGGTCGTCGAGAGGGCGGTAGCCGCCAACCCGGAGGTGTCCGCCAGGCTCAAGGCCGCGACGGACGAGGTGACAAGGCAGCTGAGGGTCGCCTACAACTCCTATCCCGAGGCGGTGATCGCCGACTACCGCTACGGCTGGATAAGCTCCATCCTCCGGAACGGCGTCCTGGAGCACGCGGGGGACGTCCTGGAGCGCACGGCGGCCTCCGACAAGGCCGACGAGGTGCTCACCCACCGCTTCGTGGGCCCGCTCATCCTCCTCGCCGTCCTCTACGGGATGTACTACATAACCATCGAGGTGGGCAACATCCCCCTGGGGTGGACTGAGAGCTTCTTCTCGTGGCTATCGGACAGCGTGGGGTCGCTCATCAGCTCCGAGAGCCTCAACTCGCTCGTGACTGACGGGGTGATCGCCGGGGTGGGCGGCGTGCTGGGCTTCGTCCCCCTCATCATGATCATGTTCTTCCTCATCTCCATCCTGGAGGACTCTGGGTACATGGCCAGGGTGGCCTACATGATGGACCGGGTCTTCCGCGTCTTCGGCCTCCACGGCGCCTCCATCATGCCGTTCATCATAGGCGGCGGCATCGCGGGGGGATGCGCGGTGCCCGGGGTCATGGCGGCGCGCACCCTGCGGTCGCCCCGCGAGCGGCTCGCCACCATCCTCACCGTGCCCTTCATGATGTGCGGCGCCAAGATCCCCGTCTTCCTCCTCTTCGTGGGCATCTTCTTCGACAAGAGGCAGGCCCTCTACATGTTCATGTTCACCCTCCTGGGCTGGGTGGCGGCGCTCCTCATCGCGAGGGCCCTGAGGTCCACCCTTGTCCGGGGGCCCGCGACGCCTTTCGTCATGGAGCTGCCGCCCTACCGCTACCCCATCCTGAGCGGCGTCCTGCTCCACACCTGGGAGCGCACCTGGCAGTACATCAAGAAGGCCGGGACGGTGATACTCGGCATCTCCATACTCATCTGGGCCGGCATGACCTACCCGGGGCTGACCGACGAGCAGGAGGAGGCCGTGCACGCCGCCAGGGAGGCCGTCATGGCCAACGCGGCGGGGCTCCCCGACGAGGAGGTCAGTCGGCGCCTCCTGGAGATCGACAACCGCGCGGCCCAGCAGGACCTGGACCAGTCCTACGCCGGTAGGCTCGGCAAGCTGGTGGAGCCCCTGACGCGCGGCGCGGGCTTCAACTGGCAGACCAACATCGCGCTCATAGGCGGCGTGGCGGCCAAGGAGGTGGTCATCTCGACCCTGGGCACCGCCTACTCGCTCGGTTCCGTCGGCGAGGAGGAGGCGTCCAGCCTGGCCGACCACATCGAGGCCGACCCCACCTGGACCACGGCCAACGCCATGTCCCTCCTCTTTTTCACCCTCCTGTACTCGCCCTGTTTCGTGACGCTCCTGGTAATCAGGCAGGAGACCGGCAAGTGGCGCTGGACAATCTTCTGCCTCGTCTTCAACCTGGCGCTGGCCCTGGGCGTGGCCACCGCCGTGTACCAGGTGCTCAGCCGCCTCGCCTAGGGGGAGGGCACGGGCCTCCCGCCGGCGCGCCTGGCGCCAGGTGCGCCCGGAAGCGGTGAGGATCCCGCGCCGGAGGCTCCCGGCCGCCCCCGGCGCGGGGTCCCTGCGTTCCGGGGCCTCCCGCCAGCCGGAGGCCCCGCGGCGCCCGTGCCGGCGCGGTCCGGCCGGGGGACGGGTGGGGCCGGGACCGGTGAGTGGGCGGGGCTCGCAGGCATCCCCCCCGGCCTCTGGCCCGCCGGCGGGAGCCCTGCCGCCTCCAGCCGGCGGGATCGCGTGGCGTTCCGCCGGTCTTCGGCGCAGCCGCTGCGGCGACTCGCGATTCAGGGCCTCGGATCCGCCGCAGTCTTCGCGCGGCGGCCCCGCGGGCCGCAAGGGCGGCCGCGGCGGGCACCGGGCTGATTAGACAGACTATTATAAAATAACACGTTATCATTGACGGGCGCGCCGTCAGCTCGGCCGGAAGGCCGCGAGTCCTCCGGCGGGACAGTCCCCTTCACGCCAGGCGGCTGGGGAACAGCCGCGCCGCTACCAGTCCTGGCCACCGGGCAGGTGATTCCCGGCGGTCCCGCCCCCTGTCGCCCCGGACGCGGGCGCGGTTCCGGCCTCCCCGCCCGGGGGGGCCCGGATGTCCCTGCGGGGGGGCCAGCATGCCCTGTCCCTCTGGCTGGCCCGTCCCTTCCGGAAGCGGAGCGACGGGAAGCCGGCGATGGCGTCCCTCCCTCTAGGGATTCGCGGGGGGAACCAGCCGCGGGGGGCCCCTTCCCGCCGGCGCGCCGCCCGTCCCGCCCTGGGCGGGAGGGGATAAGGGGGGCCCGGCCTGCGGCGGCGTTCTCCATCCGGCCCCACGAGGCCGCAGATCCGGCCCGGCGGAGGTTCCCTCCCGGCCCAGGCATCCGGGGCGGCTGCTTGCTGCCCTGCCCGGCGAGGACGTTGCGGGGCGCCGTTGGCGGGGCGGGCGGACGGCATCGGCCCGGACCCGGACGGGATCCCCGGCCGCACTCGCCCGGTTCCGCATGGCGGCACAGGGCTCCCTGGCCGGGCACGTCCAGGCGTCCACAGGGCCCCGGGGGCACTCGGCGGCGGCCTACGTCTTCCCCGCAGGGCGGCGTGGACAGAAGCCACAGGTTCGTGTCATGAGGCAATGACGATCCGGCTCAGGGTCCGTTAAACAATAACATTGCTATTATCATAGCCTTTATAATAATTTTTTAATAAAAATATATGTAATTACGAAATATATTTTAAAAATAATTAAAATATATCTATTAATTTTATTAACTTATATTATAGAGTAAATAAAAAATATTAATTAAGTATTTAAATTTTATTATAAGTTATCTTTTATAATATAAAATATAAAAAAATATATAAAACTAAATATTGAATAAAAATAAATAGATAAAAAAATAATAATATTAATGTGCCACCGGATCACGGGACGCGGCTAGGGCCTTTACAACCGCCCCCGTGAGCCTGTAGGTTGACGCCTAAGCCACGCCAGCGAGGCGGCGCGGCGGGGACGCGGCCGGGGCGCTGACGCGTACGCCGACGCCACGGGGCTGGGGTTTCCCGCGCCGCGGGCGGCCCCGCGATCCGAAGGGGATCCCGGTGACGCCCGTCCCCTTTCGCTGCGCCGCCGCAGGCGCGACCGGCCCCGGCCCACAGGCCGCACCTCGCGCACCCTGCCGCCGGGGCAGGCGGCGGCAACGCGGGCGAAGGCCCAGGAGGACATGCCTTGAGCGACAACAAAGAGCTTCTGGAACAGACCTTCCGCCTGGAACGGACCTCCCGGATCCCCGTGGGCTTCTGGCTCCACCTGATCCCCGAGGCGGAGACGGGGGACGCCCTGAAGGACCCCTCCCTTCCCGAGAAGAGCGTTGCGGCCCACCTGGCCTTCATCCGGGACGCCCGGCCGGACTTCGTCAAGACGATGTCCGACGGCTTCTTCTTCTACCCCGCGGAGGGCCCCCTGGAGAAGGTACCCGATCTGGAAAGGCTCAGGGCCCTGCCGGCTAGCCATCCCTGGATCAGGGGCCAGGTGGAGGTCCAGCGGCGGGTCAGGGAGGCCGAGCCCCTGCTCCCCTACTATTACAACATCTTCTCGCCCCTCACTTCCCTGAGGTTCCTGGTCGGGGCCGGCCGGCTCCTCTCCTTCCTCAGGGAGTCCCCGTCCGCGGTGGCGGAGGCGCTGGGGAGGATGGGGGAGGGGCTCTCCGTCCTCGCCAGGGAGCTCATGGGCACGGCCGGGGCTGACGGCGTCTATCTCTCCGTGCAGAACCCCGACCGGGACTCCTTCGGCCCCGGGTTCTACGCGGAGCGCGTGAGCCCTTCCGAGACGAGGGTGGCGGAGGCGGCCCGGGCGGCGGGCGGCCGCGTCATCCTCCATGTATGCGGGTACGCGGGGGTGCGCAACCGCCTGGCCGATTTCGCGGGCTACCCCGCCGACGCCGTGAGCTACGCGCGCACCGTGGAGGGCGTGCCCCTCCCGGAGGCGCGGGCGATCTTTCCCGGCAGGGCGCTCGTGGCCGGGTTCCCCAACACCCCGGGCTCCGTCCTCCACCGGGGCACGCGGGCCGAGGTGGAGGCCTACACCGAGGCCCTCCTCGGGGAGGCCGCCGGCCTTGCCGGGATCGTCATAGGGGCCGACTGCACGGTGCCGTCCGACTTCGAGCCGGAGCGCCTCTCCTGGGTGCGGGAGGCCGCGAACCGGGGCGGGCCGAGGTAGCCCCCGTGGCCCGGTCAGGCCGCCGCCCCGGCCTCCTTCAGGGCCTTGGCCTCCAGGATGCGCTTGCGCGCGACCCTGCGGCTGCGGTTCCCCAGGGTGGTGGTCAGCCTCTCGACGAGGATGATGAGCACGACGGTGGCGGTGAGCATGACGGTGGAGAGGGCGTGGATCTCGGGGGTGATGCCGCGCTTGACCGAGGCGTAGATGAAGATCGGGAGGGTCACCGAGTCCGGGCCGTGGGTGAAGAAGCTGATTATGAAGTCGTCCAGGGAGAGGGTGAACGCCAGCATGGCCCCGGCGAGGATGGCCGGGGTGAGGAGGGGGAGCGTCACGCGGGTGAAGCTGTAGAACATGTAGGCGTAGAGATCCCTGGCGACGAGATCGAGGTTCTTGTCCAGGGTGGCGAGGCGGCTCCGGACCGTCAGCGCGACGAACGAGATCTGGAAGGTCACGTGGCTGGTGATGAGGGTGAAGAAACCCATGTCGAACAGGGAGGAGAAGGCGCGCAGCAGGCTGAAGGCCATGGTCAGGGCCACCGCCATGATGATGTCAGGGACTACTATGGGCAGGTTCACGAAGAGGTCGAGCGCCCCCGGCTTCCGGAACCGCGAGAGGCCCAGCGCGAGGGCGGTGCCCAGCACCGTCGCCACCACGGTCGAGACGGCGGCCACCAGGAGGCTGTTCCGGGCGGCCTCCAGGATGTACTGGTTCTCGAAGAGCTTGCGGTACCACTCGAGGGTGAGGCCGCGCCAGCTCAGCCCGAAGCGGGTGTCGTTCACGGAGAAGAACACCACCGCGACCGAGGGGGCGTAGAGGAGGATGATGCAGAAGTAGGAGAGGAGGGCGAAGGGGAGGCCCAGGCGGAAGCGTTGCATGTCAGTACATCTCCCCCTGCCTCGTGATGCGCGAGGTCTTGAAGATCCAGAAGCTGATGAGCGTCAGGGCCATGAGGGCCAGGCTCAGGGCGGCCCCGAAGGGCCAGTCCCGTGCCTGGCTGAACTGGTGCTGGATGATGTTGCCGACGAACATGTACTTTGCCCCGCCCAGGATGTCCGTCACGACGTACATGGCCATGGCCGGCACGAAGGTTATGATCACCCCGACGTAGAGCCCGTGGAAGGTCTGGGGCAGGATGGCCTGCTTGAAGATCAGCCAGTTGCTGGAGTAGAGGTCCTTGGCCGCGAGCGGGAGCCACCAGTTCAGGCGCTCGATGGATGCGTAGAGGGGGAGCGCCGTGAAGGGGAGGAAGGTCGTGATCATGCCCAGGTACACCGCGAACAGACCCGGGTAGAGGGGGGCGCCGGGGGGCTGGAGCGTAAGGAAGGAGGCGAGCCTGGCCAGCGGGTTGCCGGGCCCCAGGATCAGCTGCCAGGCGTAGGTGCGGATCACCACGTTGGTGCAGAAGGGCACGGTCAGGAGTATTAGCCACACGAAGCGCGCGAAGGAGCTCTTCCGCGAGGCGATGAAGAAGCTCAGCGGGTATGAGAGGATCACGCAGGCGAGCGTCGTCGCGAAGGCCTCCCGGAGGCTCCTCAGCATGATGAAAAGGAAGTCCGGGCTCCAGCCGAAGAGGTTGAAGCCTATGAGCCTCTTGTAGTTCTCGAGCGTTAAGGTGGTCCAGTGTATCGTCCCGAACTCGCCCCGGGTGGCCAGGGAGAGCAGGAGCAGGCTCACGCAGGGCGCCGCCAGGAATACCGCGAGGCACAGCATCCCGGGGAGGACGAGGGCGAGGGTGAAGGATCTCCTGCGGATGGAGTCCCCCCTCGCGGTGTACCAGAAGTCCTTGGAGAGGAGCGGCATGGGCAGCCTCCTTGGGGAAGGGGCCCCTCGCGGGAGGGGCGGATCTCTCCCGGCGGCGGGACGCCTACCGTGGCGGCGGGGCGCCGCGCGGCCCGGCGGGCGCGCGGCAGACCTCAGGCGGCCCCGGCGGTACCCCGGCAAGCCCCCCGGCGGACGGCGCAGGGGAACCCGGGGGGATCGAGGGCGTCGCCCGGGTTCGCGGATTCAAGACAGGCGCGGGTGTCCCCCCGCGCCTGGCGGGCCGCGTTCCGGATCGCGACGGAACAGGGCCGTCCCCGCGGCGGGACGGATCCCCGCAGGGAGCGGCCTTCGCGGGGCGGATGCCCGCAGGGGAACGCCCCTTCCCGGCTCCTGAGGCGGCGGAGGGCGCCGCGTCCAGCGGCGCCCTCCGCGCTCCCCGCAGGGGGGCGGGGGGTTCCTTTCCCGGCCGGGGCCTCTCAGGCCGTGCCAGTCCTCGCCGGCTCGGAACCTGCCGCGTAACGGTCGAGGGCTCCCAGCCCGGCCTCGGCAGACCCGCATCCCCCGACCTCCGCCGCGGCGATGCTGAAGCCTGCGACGGGGTCGTCCTCGGTCTTCAGGGTCACGAGCTCGGAGGGGCTCAGGTACAGGGTCACCTTCTCGCCGGCGGACCACTCCCGGGCGTGGTTGGGCGTGAGCACCTGGAGCTGCGAGAAAGCCCGCGCCCCCGGCTCGCCGCAGAAGACGTTCCTGAGCGAGCAGAGGAGTTCCACGTTGTAGCCCCGGTAACGGGCCTGGTCGACCGTGGCCTCGAGCGTCAGGAACTCCTCGGGCGGTGGGCCGCCGGGCCTCTCCAGGAGGAGCGTGTCGGGGTTGATGAGCAGGATCGCCTTCCTCCAGGGGAGGGGCGAGCCCGTGTCCGCCGAAACGAAGGGCAGGAGCGCGCGGCGCGGGTCGGCGGGGTCGCGTTCTGCCCGGAAAATGTTGGCCTTGCCCATGAACTCGGCCACGAAGGCGCTGTTGGGGCGCGAGAAGAGCCGCCGGGGGCGGTCCTGCTGCACGATCTTGCCCTCGTGGAGGATGGCCATGTCGCTGGAGATCGTCATGGAGTCCTCGCGATCGTGCGTCACCATGACGAAGATGGTCTTGAGCCTGCGCTGGAGCTCCAGGAGATCCTGGCCCACCTTGCTCTTGAGGTAGTCGTCCAGGTGGCTCATGGGCTCGTCCAAAAGGAGCACCTTGGGCTGGTTTACCAGGGCCCTGGCGAGGGCCACGCGCTGCTGCTGGCCGCCGGAGAGCTGGTCGGGGAAGACCCTGTCGAGCCCCGTCAGCTGGAGCGCCTCGATCGTCTCGGCCACCCGCCGCTTGGTCTCGGCGTTGAGGGCCTTCTTGGCCTTGAGCCCGAAGACTATGTTGTTGTAGACGTTCAGGTGCGGGAACAGCGCGAAGTTCTGGAACACCGTGTTCACGGGCCGCGACTGCGCGGGGTGCCTCGTGATGTCCACGCCGTCCAGCGTGATCCTGCCCTCGTCCGGGAACTCGAGGCCCGCTATGAGTCTCAGCAGGGTGGACTTGCCGCAGCCGGAGGGGCCCAGGAGGGCGAAGAAGCTGTCGGGCTCGATGCGCAGGCAGACCCTGTCCAGCACCTTCCCCCGTCGGGGGTCGAAGGTCTTGGAAAGGTTCTCGATCACTAGACCGCGCTCGGCGGGCGGCGCGGTGGGGGTGGGGAGGGACGCACCGGCTACGATGCTGGACGCCAAGGTGGCGGCGAAGGCGGAGTGGCCCTCGGAACTAATAGTGCTGGCTGCCAATTGCTGTCATACGCCTCCTAGCGATCCGCTTCAGGGTATAGTCATCGAGGGGCGCACGGAGGACGCCCCTGCCGGGTCGCTTGACCCGGAAGAGCCTTTTAGAAAGGACAGGCTCACGCACGGTCGGGCGGAAAACCGCCCGAATCCCCGGCCCGGGGCGGGCCGGGGACGTCAGACTGATCGGTGCGGCGCAGGCCGCATCGGCCTGGAGAATTCCCGTTCGCGTGAGAGCATCATTTGAAAAATGCCACTCACCCCCATTCAGCCGGGGGCTAGCTCCTATACTCTATATCCTGGACCTTATGTCGGCGTCTCAGCCTCTTGTCAGCCAGCTATAGAATCTCCTGGGATGGTTGGCCCGGCGAGGTGTCGCCGGGGCTTCGGCTCGGAGCACCCCTCGCGGGGGCTTAGCGGGGATGATCCCCGCTGGGGCCGGAGACGCCCTGGGGGGCGTCTCGGGAAAGTTATGCGTGGGTGGCCTGCACCGGCCGGATGAGACGGGCCCCCTCGGGGTCGGGGTTGTCCGCCGGTGGAAGGGCCAGGCGTCCCGGTTCAGGGAGGGGACGGGCGCAAAGGCGGCTGCCGGTGTCAGAGCGTCCCCGTCACTAGGGAACCTCTTATAATCCCAAAGAAGGCGGTGGAAGTCAATACCAGTTAAAAGGCCGTTAAGCGTCGCCTGACGGGATCCGTCAGGTTGCGGAGAAAGTCCTCAGGCATGACAGCCGCCTTCGTATGACATGGCCGTCGGCGGGATGCGATCCCGCCGGTCGGTCGGCGGAGGGCCATGCCCGGGCGGCGCGGGAGACGGGTGGTGTTCCCGGCCCATGGTAGAAAGAGTTGTCCAGGGCGGAAAGCGAATGTAAAGAGGCTGTAAAAAGGCCGTAACG
>JAITEZ010000340.1 GCA_031281735.1 Deltaproteobacteria bacterium
GGACCCGGGCCCGGCCCCGGGTCCGTCCGTGCCTGCCCCGGATCCCTGGACCTGCCGGGCCTCCGTCCGGACGGCCGTGCAACAGGCAAGGGGACCGGGATCCCGCAGGGTTGGCTCAAAGACGGGACAGGCCCAGTCCAGTCATCCGCCCCGCCTCGCCCATTCAAGGACCTGTCCGGCACACGTCGCTCGGCCCTCGTCCGCGTGGCGTGTCCCACTCCTTGCCCCTTCGACATCTTCTTCCCAACCTCTCCCGGGCCGCCCCTCACGAGACACCCCCTTCGTGCCGTCAGGCGGCAACGCATGGAATCAGGCGGCCGGTGCGTGGAGTGCGTGGAGTGCGTGGAGTGCGTGGAGGTGGAGGATGATCCTTCAGCTGACCGGGATTTGTAAGGGCGGGTACCCCCCAGGCCGCGCGGGAGTCCCCGAAGCCCCCCCCGCAGGAGTGGCGCGGCCGGCCTGCTCCCTGGCGGCCCCGTTGGCTGAAAGGATTTGGACGAGAGCAGGTGGATCCCCGTCCCTGCCCCGGGTTGGTGTGGCGTTTCCGGCGGCGTTCTGACATCATGGCATGGGCAGGAGGGGGCCTGCACCGGACCGGCGGGGGAGGGCCCTCAGGGGGGAGGGGGATCCCCCCGGGGCAGCCGCATGCGGGGGAGGCCGGTATCCCGGCGGGAACCGCCCGGAGGGGGGAGGACGACATGCAAGGGGTCTCACCGGTCGGCCTGCGGGCCATAAGCCTTTTCTCCGGCGCGGGGGGCATGGACCTGGGCATCAGGAGGGCGGGCTTCGACGTGCTGGCCGCGATCGAGAGCGACAGGCACTGCTGCGCGACGCTGCGCGCGGCCATCGGGCGCGAGGGGGCCGGGACCAGGGTCTACCAGGCGGACATCCGCGAGATCGACCCGGCGCGCCTGGGGGAGGAGCTGGCGATCGCCCCTGCGGAGCTGGACCTTCTCTTTGGCGGCCCCCCCTGCCAGCCGTTCTCGTTCGCCGGCAAGAAGAACGGGCTCGGCGACGAGCGCGGGCCGCTGCTTTTCGAGATGATCAGGTTCGCCGGGCACTTCCTGCCCAGGATCATACTCGTCGAACAGGTGAAGGGGCTGCTCTCGGCGAGGGATCCCGGAGGGGTGAAAGGCGGGGTGTTAGATGGCTTCCTGCGCGGGCTCGGGCGCATCGGCTACGCGTCGAAATGGCGGCTTTGCAGCGCGGCCGATTACGGCGTCCCGCAGCTGAGGGAGAGGCTTTTCATCGTGGCGGCGCGGGGGGAGAACCGCTTCGAGTTCCCCGCGCCGACCCACGGCCCGCCGCCTGCGGGGACACTGGATCTGTCCGGCCTTCCCCCCTACGTGACGGCCGGCGAGGCCCTGGCGGGGCTGGGCGAGCCGGCCCCTGCGGCGCGGGGGGCCGGCGGCGGCGACGGGGACGACAGCCATGTGGACGTGACACCCCCCCGCGACAGGGAGCGGATCTCGCGCGTGCCGGAGGGGCAGTGTCTCGCCGCCCAGACACATCTCCCGACGGATTTGCGTTGCGGCCTCCAGTCCAGGGACTCGACGAAATACCTGCGGCTCCACAGGGGCAGGCCTTCCAACACCCTGCGCTGCGGGGAGATCTTCTTCCACCCGGTGGAGGACAGGTACCTGACGCCCCGCGAATGCATGCGCATCCACGGCTTCGGCGACGACTACAGGCTGTGCGGGCCCGTGCGCGCCCGCACCGGTACGGCGAAGAGCCTCGACCGGCACCGCCAGGTGGCCAATTCCGTCCCGCCGCCGCTGGCCCGCGCCCTGGGCGAGGGGATCCGGGAATGCCTGGCGGGCTGCCGGAGGGGCCCCCTGGCATCGCGGTCTCCGGCCTGACCGGGGAGCCCTCCCCCCCCGGCGCCGTGGGGGGAGGCGAGGCGGCGAGGCCGCCGGCCGTTCGCCCGGACGCCCCCTTCGTGGGGGGCCGGGAACCGGCCGGGTGAGGGAGCCGGCCGCGGCCGCGGAGGCCCGTGTCCTGCGTCCCGGCGGGCGGGCATCGGCTTTCCGGGGCCGGCCCGGGCCGGGCAGTCACGGGTTGGCCGGCGGCCCTCCGGACGAAAACACCAGCTATCCGCGGCAGAAGGGTCTTCAGGCCTGTTTCCCTTCCGGACGGCGGGTCGCCGTTCGCGGCCCCTCGCGCCTGAGTTGCCGTCCGTCCCGCCGGCGAGCCCGGCTGCTAGGCCACACCCGCTGGGGGCGGCCGGGTCCCAGGGGCATCCTTGCCCCGCCTCCGGCCTCAAAGTAACCTTTGACAAAGCCCGGGCGATTTCGGTATCATGCTTTCTCGCCTGCGTCCGGGCCATTGCGCCCGACACCGGGACAAGTGGGGTTTCTCCTGCGGTTACTCCGTTTGCCTGAATCATTTCAGGAAGATGGCCCCCTCTTTAGAGATGAGGCGCGGTCCCGAGGCGGACCGCGCCAGTCCCCGCCCGGGCAGCCCCGGGGCGGATCCCGCCCGGCCACGCCCGTTGGGCCCCGTCCCGTGTCCGCGCCTCATCACACAGTTGACCCTTCCGGCGGCCGCCAGGGCGGCCCCTCCCGCCGAACCGGGCGGGAGCCTCCAAGGAAGGCCAGGGGCGTTGCCCCCTTGAAACCCTCCAGGTGACGACAGATGCCCCGTGAGATAATCCACCTCCAGTGCACCGAGTGCAAGAACAAGAACTACTCCACCACCAAGAACAAGAAGCGGACGCCGGGACGCCTGGAGTTGAAGAAATACTGCCCATTCGACAGGAAGCACACCACCCACCGCGAGACGAAGTAGCCTCCGGGTGTGTCCAGCACGGGTTTCTTAGGTCAGTAGCTCAATCGGTAGAGCACCGGTCTCCAAAACCGGGGGCTGGGGGTTCGAGTCCCTCCTGGCCTGCCATTCCTGCCGGGCCGGGGCCGCGCGGCCCCGGCATACGGCGGACGGCGCATGCGGGCGCGCACCGCCCGAACGGTAACCTCAATAATGACGAAGCACAAGAAGAGCCGCTCCGAGAAGCGGGAGGCGAAACTCCTCCAGGAGCAGGCCGGCGCGCAGGGGCTCCCCGCCCAGCCCCCCAAGCCGGCGGCCGTAGCGGCGCCGCCCAAGGCCAAGCCCAAGAGGGAGGTCCGGCCCAAGCCGCCGGGCCCGATCTCCCGCCTGATTACCTTCTTCAAGGAGGCCCGCAAGGAGCTCAACTGGGTCACCTGGCCCACCCGCAAGGAGACCGTCAAGTCGACGGGCGTCCTCCTGGTGCTGGTAGGCATCTCGGCCGCCTACCTGGGCATCGTGGACGGCATCCTCTCGCGGATCCTCGGCCTCATCATGCGGTAGCCGGAGGCCGCCCCGCCGGCCCTGGCGACAGGAGGCCGGCGTCCGGGCCCCCGCAGTGCCCGGCCTGTTCCGCCAGCCGGCCCCGGCCTCCCCAGGCGCGGGGCGGCCCTTTTCGCCCGTCCGGGACGGCGCCGGTGGCGCCGACCCGGCGGCACGGGAGCTTTCCGTGTCCCTTCGATGGTACGTCGTACACACCATTTCGGGGTTTGAGAACCGGGTGAAGCAGGCCCTGGAGGACCGGGTGAGCCGGCTCAAGCTCGAGGAGCAGATCCCCCGCGTCGTGCTCCCCATGGAGAACGTCATGGAGATGGCCAAGGGCGGCGGGAAGAAGACCACCTCGCGCAAGCTGTTCCCCGGCTACCTCCTGGTGCAGATGGAGTTCAACGACCTCACCTGGCACACGGTCAAGGACACCCCCAAGGTTACCGGCTTCCTCGGCGACAAGAACGCCCCCGAGCCCATCAGCGACGACGAGGCCGCCCGCGTCCTCGCCCAGATGGAGGAGGGCGTCAAGAAGCCCAAGAGCCGCTACCGCTTCGAGGAGGGCGATGAGATCAAGGTCATCGAGGGCCCCTTCAACAACTTCACCGGGGTGGTGGAGGAGGTCAACTCCGACAAGGGCAAGCTCAAGGTCCTCATCAGCATTTTCGGCCGTCCCACCCCGGTGGAGCTGGACTTCATGCAGGTGGAGAAGGTCGGCTGAAGGGGCGCGGCCTCCCGTCCCGTCCGCGCCCTGCCGGGCCGGGCCCGGCCTCCCCGGCCCCCCGCTCCCCGCCAGGCGGGCGGGCCCCCTTCCCGGAGGGGGAGCCTGACCGCCCCGGCCTTTCCCGCCTCAGGGCCGCCAGCGGCCCCCACGCCGGCCCCTCCGGGAGCCGTGAAGGATCCCCCCTTCCGGCCCCCGGAGGGGCTTTTCCGCCGCCCGTCCCCGGTTCCCGGCCCCGGAGCCTGAGGCTGGTTCCCGGGCCCGGGCCGGCCCCTGGCGCGGCCGGCCCGGAGGGCCTTTCCGGGAGTCGCAGATTTCCCTTGCTTTTCACATCGTAACATGCTTATATAAACAGATCCGCGAAAACGGCCGGGGAAGGCTGATTCGCCATCCCCGCCCCCCGCATTTCCCAGGAGATCCCATCAGATGGCAAAGAAAGTCGTGGCCCAGGTAAAACTCCAGCTTCCGGCGGGCGGCGCCATGCCCGGCCCCCCCGTGGGCCAGGCCCTGGGCCAGCACGGCCTGAGCCCCATCGAGTTCACCAAGGCCTACAACGCCCGCACCCAGAAGCAGGAGGGTCTGGTGATCCCCGTCGTGATCACCGTCTACTCCGACAAGACCTTCACCTTCATCACCAAGACCCCGCCGGCCTCCTTCCTGCTCAAGAAGGCCGTGAACGCCGCCAAGGGCTCCGACACCCCCGGCCGCAAGAACGTGGGTCAGGTGACCGAGGCCCAGCTCGAGGAGATCGCCAAGATCAAGTTCGATGACCTCTCCGCCCACGACATGGAGGAGGCCAAGAGTATCATCGCGGGCACCGCGAGGAGCATGGGCATCCAGGTGGTGCAGGGCTAGGGGGCCCGGGCGGGCGCGCCCACACGGGCCGACGATTCAAGTTCGCGCGGGCCCCAGCGGGCCCCTATCCGGCCCGGAAGCCGCCTTCCGGGCGTTTCCGCGTCCGGCGCGGAACACCCCGGGCACGCCGCCCGGGAGCAGGGGGAGGCCCGCCGGCCTTCCCGGGGCGCTATCGGGGAGCCCTTCCGAACCGCACCCGCAGGGAGACACATGGCTTTCAACAAGAAGTACAAGGCTGCGGCCGCGAAGGTGGACCGCTTCAAGAGATACAGCTTCGAGGAGGCGGTCAAGGTCGCGAAGGAGGCCTCCTACGCCAAGTTCGACGAGACGCTGGAGATAGCCGTCCGCCTGGGCGTCGACCCCCGGCACGCGGACCAGATGGTCCGGGGCACCGTGAGCCTCCCCCACGGCACGGGCAAGACGGTGCGCGTGGCGGTCTTCGCCAAGGGCGAGAAGGAGCGCGAGGCGCTGGAGGCCGGGGCCGACCACGCCGGCGGGGACGAGCTCATCGAGAGGGTCACCAAGGGCTTCACGGACTTCGACAAGGCCATCGCCACCCCGGACATCATGGGGCAGGTCGGCCGCCTTGGGAAGATCCTGGGCCCCCGCGGACTCATGCCAAACGCCAAGCTGGGGACCGTGACCTTCGACGTCGCGACGGCGGTCAAGGAGCTCAAGGCGGGCCGCATCGAGTTCCGCGTCGAGAAGAACGGGATCGTGCACGCCCCCATGGGCAGGCTCTCCTTCGAGGACCAGAAGCTCCTGGGCAACATAGCCGCCTTCATGGACTCCATACAGAAGGCCAAGCCCAGCACCTCCAAGGGCTCCTACATCAAGGGCATCACCATCGCGAGCACCATGGGCCCCGGCGTCAAGATCGACGCGATCCTCGTGAAGGATCTCAAGGCCTACGCCGCCTGATCCCGCGGGGGGGCGAAGGCCCCCCCGCGTGGGCCCGGCGGGCCCCCCTTCCCCGGCACCCCCGCCCTTCCCTGACGGGGGGCCGGCCCCCCCCGCCCCGCAGGGCGGGGGGCTTGACATCAAGGATTTCGGGCCAGAGACAGCCGGCAGCCCCCGCCCGAGGGGGCGTTAATGGCGCCAGCCGCCGGCCGAGGCCGTGGAGACGACAAGACCACTGGCTGGCATCGGCCCTGAAAGGGGGCCCGTACGGGTGCCCCTCACTCTCAGGAAAGGAGGTAGGATCCCAAGGCATGGACAAGGATAAGAAAAAGGCCGTCCTGGAGGAGCTCAAGAGCATCTTCGGGGAATCCAAGGCCGTGTTCGTGGCCGATTTCAAGGGGCTCCCCGTCACCTCGCTGAACCAGCTCAGGCTCAAGGTGCGGGCTGAGGGCGGCACCTTCCGGGTGTCCAAGAACACCCTGACGCGGCTGGCCCTCCAGGCGGGCGGGGCCGAGAGCCTCAGGCCCTCGCTCACCGGCAACAACGCGCTGGCCTTCACCCGCGGCGACCCCGTGGCGCTGGCCAAGGCCATCACCGACTACGCGAAGGACGAGGAGCGGTTCCAGATCAAGGCCGGCGTCCTGGGCGGGCGGGCCCTGGCCCCCGGCGACGTGAAGACGCTGTCGCAGCTGCCGTCCCGCGAGGCGCTCCTGGCATCGCTCCTGGGGACGCTCAACGCGGTCCCGGGCTCGTTCGTCCGCGTGCTCGCGGCCGTCCCGCAGAAGTTCGTCCGCCTGCTCGCGGCCGTAGGCGAGCAGAAGTCCGGCAGCTCCGAGGCCGCGTGAGCCCCGGCCGGGCGGCCAGCCGCCCGGGTTCGGCCCGACCGAAGTCGTCATCCCAAGACAATCACGGGGGGCTAGCGGCCCCCCTGGCCCGCCGGCGGGCGGGCATAACGGAGTCAACGTCCCAATGAGCGTTACCAAGGAAGAAGTGGTCGAGTTCATCAAGAGCATGTCCGTCATCGAGCTCTCGGGTTTCGTCAAGGAGCTCGAGGAGATCTTCGGCGTCTCCGCCGCCGCCCCGGTGGCGGTGGCAGCAGGCCCCGCGGTCGCGGTCGAGGCGGCCGGCCCGCCCCCCGAGGAGCAGACCGAGTTCACCCTGGTCCTGACCGAGGTGGGCCCCCAGAAGATCAACATCATCAAGGAGGTCCGGGCCATCGTCCCCGGGCTGGGCCTCAAGGAGGCCAAGGATCTCGTTGAGGGCGCCCCCCAGAACGTCAAGGAGGGCATCACCAAGGAGGAGGCCGAGAAGTTCAAGAAGCAGCTGGAGGCCCTCGGGGCCAAGGTCGAGATCAAGTAGGGCCTGCTGGCCTTCCGCCCGTCCGCCCCGGAGGCGTCCCCTCCGGGGCGCCGTTCCGCCCCGGGGGCGCCCCCCCCGGG
>JAITEZ010000356.1 GCA_031281735.1 Deltaproteobacteria bacterium
CACCAGCCGCCCCGCAGGCGGCGGCGCCGCCGCGCGGGACGCGTGCTGCCCGCCCCGCCCGGCCTTCCCGGAAACCCGGATGCGCGACCCGCGATACCCCGGGCTTTCCCGGCTCCGCCCCTCCGCCGGCCCGGCGCGGACGGCCCCCGCTCCCCTCGGCCCCGGGAAGCCGCAACCGGACGTCCCGGCACACCCCAGCCGTACGGGAACGCCCCCGGCTCCGCCGTCCCGCCTTCCCGTACGGCCTCCGCCCCCGCCTCTGAGGGACGACCTCCAGGCGGGACGGCTTCCGGACGGGCCGGCCCCCGCGGCCGGGCCACCCCCCCCGCGCGGGCCTCCCCCGGGAGCCCCGGCGGGCCACCCACCCCGCAAGGGCCACCCGCAGGCGGCCCCAAGGAATGACCATGGAAAGCCCGGAATTCCTGATCGGCCGCATCATCGGGCTTCTCGCCCTGGCCGTCGTCCTCATCTACTTCGGCCTCAAGCTCAAGATGCCCGCCATCGTGGGCTTCCTCGCGACGGGCATCCTCGTGGGCCCGAGCGGCTTCCACCTCATAGAGAACGAGCACCAGATCGAGTCGCTCTCCGAGCTGGGGGTGGTGCTGCTGCTCTTCACCATCGGCCTCGAGTTCTCCATCCAGAGCCTCATGAAGATGAAGAAGGTGGTGCTCCTGGGGGGCGGGCTCCAGATGCTCTTCTGCATCGCCCCGGCCTGGGCGCTAGCCATGATCTGCTTCCGGTTCCCGTGGAACACGTCCTTCCTCATCGGGTGCCTCACGGCCCTCTCCTCCACGGCCATAGTTCTCAAGCTCCTCCAGGAGAAGGGGGAGATGGACTCCGCCCACGGCAGGGGCTCCCTCGGGGTGCTCATCTTCCAGGACATCGCGGTGGTGCCCCTCGTGCTCCTCATGCCGATACTCGCCGGCAAGCAGGGCGGCGACCCCGTCTACATGGTGGCCGTCAAGATCCTCGCCATCCTCCTCGTGGTGGCCGCCCTCGCCGTCTGGGTGGTGCCCTGGGTCATGCTCCACGTGGCCCAGACGCGCTCGAACGAGCTTTTCATGTTCACGGTGGCGCTCATCTGCCTCGGCACGGCCCTCGTCACCTCCAAGGCCGGGCTCTCCCTGGCCCTCGGGGCCTTCCTCGCGGGCCTCATCATCGCGGGCTCGCCCTACGCCTACCAGGCCATCAGCTCGGTGCTCCCCATGCGGGACATATTCACGAGCCTCTTCTTCGTGTCCATCGGGCTGAGGATGGACATAGGGATCCTGAAGGAGGAGCCCCTCCTCACGGTGGGCCTCGCCGTCGCCGTCATGGTCATCAACGCGCTCACCACGGCGCTCGCCATGCGGCTCATCGGGGTGAGCGCCCGGGTGGCGGTGCTCGTGGGCCTGGCTCTGTGCCAGGTGGGGGAGTTCGCGTTCGTCCTCGCCTCGGTGGGCCAGCGGGACGGGCTCATCGACCCCTACACCATGCGGATGTTCCTGAACGTCGCGGTCCTCACCATGGCCATGACGCCGCTCTCCCTGGCCCTCGGCCGCAAGATCTCCCCCTGGTTCGCCGATCTCAGCTCGGCCGGGGAGGAGGCGACGAGCGCGCCCAAGCTCGAGGGCCACGCCATCGTGGTGGGCTTCGGCGTGGCGGGCCAGGCCGTGGCACGGGCCTGCCACCGGGTGGGCAGGCCCTACATCGTCATAGACATGAACCCCGCGAGCGTGAAGGCCTTCCGCAAGCTCAACGAGCCCCTCTTCTTCGGGGACGCCGCGAGCGAGCACGTGCTCGAGCACATGGGCGTCAAGAGGGCGGCGATCCTGGTCGTGACCATCCCCGATCCCACGGCCTGCCAGCGCATCATCTCCGCCGCCCGGAGCATCAGCCCGGACATCCGCATCCTCACCCGGACGCGCTTCCTCCTGAACATAAGCCTGCTCAAGGAGCTCGGCGCGGACGAGGTGATAGCCGAGGAGTTCGAGGCGGCGGTGGCCGTCTTCAACTCCATGCTCGCCTTCTTCGGGCTCCCGGACGACGAGCGCGCGCGCCAGATAGCCCTGGCCCGCAGGGCCGACCCCCGGCGCTTCCGCATCGCGGAGGTGCCCAAGGAGGACGCCCTGGAGTATCCCCGCCGCCCCGACTCCCCTGCGGACGGCCCCTCCCCGGCCCCCGGCCCGGCCGGGGAGGGGCTGGAGGAGATCGGCCCCGGGGGAGGGCCGCTCTCCCTCCGGAAGGGAGGGGACGCGGCCGCCGCCCCGCTCCCGCCCCGGAAAAGGCGCAGGCACCCCGACGACGAGGAGGAGGCCGACTAGGCGGGGCCCCCGGCCCGGCCGCCCCGGCGCACCCCGCCCCCGCGGGGGGGGCGGCCCTCTCGGCCCCTGTGGATCGCGGTCGGCCCCGGGTGGTATAAAGCAGTCTGACCGATCCGGCGGGCCCCGAGGCCGCGCCACCCCCGCCCGCGCCCGGCGCGGGCGGGCGCCGGGACGCCCTGCGGGCGACCGGCCCCGCGACAGGGATGCCACGATGACCGATGCGCCGACTGACAAAGCTCAGAAGTGCAGTTTCCGGGAGACAGAGGAGGAGTACCGGCTCACCGTGGTGCCGGCCCTCGAGAGGGCCGCCCAGGATCTCATGGAGGTGAGGGGCAGCCTCCGTGCCTACGAGCACGTGGCATGCATGCCCAGGCCCTCCTTCGCGGGCGTGAAGAGGATACTCTCCCTGGGCCGGCGGCTCATGTTCCCGGGGTTCTTCGAGCGCCGCCAGCCGGCCTCGGAGCTCAACGTGAGGTACCTTGCCTCCCAGCAGCTCTCGAGCCTCTACTCGGCCCTCTCGTCGGAGATAGCCGTCGCCATCCGCCACGACCACATGCGCCGGGGCGGGGAGTGCGTGGGCTGCGCCGAGCGCTCGCGGGACATCGCCCTGGAGGTCTGCGGGAGCCTCTCCGCCCTGAGGGCCGTCATGGCCTCGGACGTGGAGGCCACCCTGGAGGGGGATCCGGCGGCGGGCGACCAGGCGGATCAGATCATCTTCAGCTACCCCGGCATCTACGCCACCCTGGCCTACCGCCTGGCCCACGTGCTCTGGCTCAGGAAGATCCCCTTCCTCCCCCGGATGCTCACCGAGCTCGCCCACGGCCGCACCGGCATCGACATCCACCCGGGCGCCAGGATCGGCGGGAGCTTCTTCATAGACCACGGTACCGGGGTCGTCGTGGGCGAGACCACCGTCATAGGAGAGCGAGTGCGCATCTACCAGGGGGTGACCCTGGGCGCGCTCTCCCTCCCCCGGGACGCGGGCGTCCGGCTGAGGGGGGAGAAGCGCCACCCCACACTCGAGGACGACGTGATAGTATACTCCGGGGCCACCATCCTGGGCGGCGAGACGGTCATCGGGGCGCGGTCCGTGGTCGGGGGGAACGTCTGGCTGACCGAGAGCATCCCCCCGGACACCAAGATCTTCATCAAGAAGCCGGAGCTCATCATCATCAACAACGTCAAGCGCACCGCAAAGAGTTAAATTTGTTATCAGCAAATGATATGCCCATATCGCTTCCATGTCCCCTCCACCGGCCAGGGATGACTCCGCCGCTCGGATCGGGGCTTTTGTGCCACGTTTCCTGCACGCCCTGGTGGCAGGGGTTTTGCCGTGACTGGCACCGATCTCTCGCAAGACGGCGATCTCCCAGCCCTGTCGGCCGCTTCCGGCGCGAGCAGCCAAGCGGCCGCCCCTCGACCGCCTGCCGCCGCATCATGCCTGGCCCCGACAGGGCTACTTCCAAGGCCAAGAAGTCTCACGCTCCTGGCGCAACCCTTTGACCTACAATGAAGACCAAGCCCGGTCTTCATTGTATGAGACCTTTATATCTGTATATAATTATTTATAATTATTATATATATATTATAGATTAATTATTACCTTTAAACAACTTATTTGTTCCTGGCCTAATCCTTCCCCCCTCTTCCTCCGGACGCCACCCTCGGCCGACAACCCACTTCTGCCGATCCCTGCGCCGCGCCTCCCCCGGCCCTTCCCCCAGCCACCCCGACCGCCTCCCACCCCTGTCCCGATCCTGATCCGACCTTCCAAGTGCGCCTCGCGGCACCCGGGCGGCGGGCAGTCTCCCGGCCGCCGGGAACCGCCCGGAGCCGCCTTCCTCCCCTGCCGCCGCACGGCCGGGGAAAGCCTCCCCCCGCCGGGCCCCCCTCCGGATCCCGCCGTCCCGAAACGGCCCGGCGGAGCCGTTTTGACTTTGCCATTTGCCGGGACGCGGATTATAATCCCCGTAGGCCGGCCCGCCGGCCCGGCTCCTCGGATCCGTCAGCGGCGGACGGGCGCCCCATCAAGGTGTGAAATGTCTCAGGGACTTGTGCTCTCGGAAAAACGCGGCCTGGAAAGGCGCGAGCTCATCTACTACCTGCGCGTGAGGGACGCCTCCAACGACCAGGAGCTGGGCCGCATGGTGGACATCCACCAGAAGGGCCTGCTCGTCATGGGATCCAGGGCCCTCATCCCCGAGCGCATCTACACCATATCCATCGAGATGCCCAAGGCCATGATGGAGCAGGGCATCAACAACGTCACCTCCAAGGCCAAGGTGATGTGGTCGCGGTCAAGCCGCACCACCTCGTTCCTGGAAAACGGCCTCATGTTCATCGACCCCACCCCCGAGGCCGGGCGGACCATCGATCGGCTGATCGAGTTCTTCGCCCTGCCCAACGGGACCTTCAACCTGACCTGACCCCCCCCGGCCGGGATCACGGCCCGGGGTGCGCCGGAAGGCCTCCGGGGGGAGGCCCGCCCGTTCCGGGTTGCGGGCGGGATGCCGCCAGCCCCGGCCGGAAGCCCTGCGGCTCCGGCCGCCGCGGACGCCCGCCGGCTCCGGTGCCCCCTGGCTCCGGTGCCCCCCGCCAGTCCGGCCTTCCCGGGGCCGGGCCCCCCGGG
>JAITEZ010000383.1 GCA_031281735.1 Deltaproteobacteria bacterium
GCGGGGAAAGGCGGCCGCGGGACGCGGGCCGGTCCCAGATGCCTGGGACGCGGCCGCGGGAACGGCGCCGGGACGGCCGGCGCGGTGAACGTCCCGGCGGCCGGGCAGGCCGCCTCGATGCCCGGGGAGGCCAGGGCGCCCGAGGCCCGCCCGTGATCCGGGTGCCCCGCGGGGGGGCCCGGGGCGGATGCCCCGGGCCCGGCCGGGAATCCCCGTCCTTCAGGGAGGGGAGGATGTCGACATGGTGGATAAGCGGGCTCAGAAAGCGGGGCGGCCCGAACCAGTCTCACGGCTCACGGCAGGGTGATGCTCATCAGTATCTGCGATTCCAACCTGTTCGGAGATATCGTTCCGTACTCCAGCACCGCCTACTTCAGGTTTGGAAAGACTGCGCCATTTCGCGGGCGGTAGGCACCGCCTTCGTGGAGCTGCCGAAAGCTGACATGCTGCGCCGCAAGTCCCTCGGCGAGCTGGAGGATGCTGAGGCCCTGGCGGTTTTCCTGCGCATTGCCGGAGCCGGAAAGACGGAAGGCTGACCGGCGGTATTTCAGGCGGTTTCAAGGAGACAGACTTGGCGCGCAAGATTCAGGAGGAACTCGCCACCGGCCCGCAGGGGGGAGGCTCCAGGGGACTCCTCTCCGACCGGGAGAAGGAAAGGACAGACACCTATTTTGCGATGATGGGCATTGCGGAAGCCGGAATTGACGAAGGCGTAACCGAAGACGGGGCCAAGGCGTTCCCGCGGCTGCCGGCGCAGGGCGTGAGCCCGGAGATTGTCGCCGTGCCCTTCGGCTGCACGTTCGGGGATGTGCCGATGTGGAAACCCGTGTAGCCGACCGTCCACGCGTCCCTCCCCGCGGCACTGGCGGGGCGAGGACGTGCCGCCCCGCCGGAAAGCGGGCGCCGCCGGCGGGAGTGGCTTTTCGGGGCGGGCGGGGGCGCCCTTCCTCCCCAGATCCCGCAGGAACTCGCACGCGACGTCCCGAGCGCGGGCCAGGCTCACTTCCGGGTACGGGCCGAGGCTATTCCGCGTCTGCTTCCCGCCCGCCGTGTAGAGGAGCCTCCACAGCCTGGAGCCGGACGGGTGGATTTCCAGATACAGCCCTTTGCCGTCATAGGCCTTGAAGGGCTTTTCTTTCGCTTTCAGGGAACGTATCTTGACATCTGTCATGGGCAAGCTGTCCCCCTTTCGATGGCAGGTACTGATATCTCCCCAGATCCTGCTTGATGTCAACGGCCAGCGATGCATCCATGACACAATAACCCGAGATGAAATTTTTACACAGTCCTTTATCCGTGACGCTTATCATGATATATTGTCGTTGCTGATGATTATGCATGGCGTTGGGGCTGCCGAGACCGGCGCGGGGGCGATCGCGAAGCGCGGGGTAGCGTGGGGGAACGGCCGGGCCGCTCTCCCCAGGCCTGGAGGGGCTGTCCGTGCCTGCTGCCTGGCGGGACGTGCGGCATCCCGCAACCGCGACCCTCCCGCCGATGGCTCCTCCTGGCCTGGTCTCCGGCACCCCCGCGCCCAGGGCCTCTTCTTGAGGCGGGATCCGGGACAGACGATCCCACCCCGCCAGGCGGCATCCGCGACGGCATGCGGGCGGCGCCGATGCGCGGGGGCGGCGGGGTCAAGGGTTTCCCGATCCGGTTGACAGGGGCGTCACCGCGGCCGGCAGGCCGTTCTGCAATGCGGACGCGCCGGAGGGCGCAGACCAGGGCGTGCGGAGGCATGCCGGCAGGGGCCGGCCGCGCTCGCCGTTGCCAGCGATTTCAGCCGTTTCGGGGATATCGGCCAGAGCTCCATCTCCATCTTCCTCAGGTTTTGAACGGCCGCATCACGGTGTTTTGAAACTGCCGCTTCACAATGTCATGAGACATACGTGTCGCAATGACCTGATACTCCTCACAATGTTTTGAAAATTACTCGTCACAACGTTTAGAAAAACCCGCATCACATCGCTGGCGGCAGGCATAGCCTCCGCAGCGTTGCCGAAGCACGGCAGGCGCGCCGCGGGCCACATGAGCTGGAGGATGCGGAGGCCCTGGCTCACGGCCGGCGCTGGAAAGACGGAAAGGTGATCGGGGGTCTTTCAGGCCGTTTCAAGGAGATAGACATGGCACGCAATGTTCTGAAGTAAACCGCCGCCGGCCCGCAGCGGGGGAGTCCCGGGACTCCTCTCCGGCCGGGGGAAGGAGAGGACAGGCGCCTGTTTTGCGATGATGGGCATTGCGGAAGCCGAAATGGCCGAAGGCAAGGCCGGAGGCATAACGGAAGAAAGGGCCAAGGCCTTCCCGCGGCTGCCGGCGCAGGGCGTGGGCCCGGGGATTGTCGCCATGTCCTTCGGCCGCGCGGTCGTGGAGGCGCTGAGGAAGGGGGATCCCGTGTAGCCGCCCGTCCACGTGTCCCTCCCCGCGGCACGGGTGGGGCGGGGCCGTGCCGCCCCGCCGGAAAGCGGGTGCCGCGGCGGGGGGGGGGATGGCCGCGACCGCCGCGTCAAATATGCCTGTTTGTATAATAAGAATGCAAAAGAAAAAGTTTGCCGTCTGGTTTTCATGTAATATAATAAATCAGCTGGCCATCTTGTAGAAGAGCTGAGGGCAACCCGGCTCCCGCCGTCTGCGCAACAAGCAAAGGAGCCGGGCACCGGCAAGCCGCGCCCGGCCTGCCGCCGACCCGTCGCCGTCCCGCCCCGGCCGGAAGCCTCCCGGCCCGCCCGGCTGCCGGCCCCGCCGCAGGGGGATCAGGTCCCCTTCTGCCGCGCCGGCACGGGGCTCGCCCCCTCATGCCGGCCGGGGGCTCCGGGATCGGGCGCGGCGGGGCCGGGCTTGCCTGCGACGGCCGACCGGGATTCGCGCGAGGCGCGGGAAGAGCGCCGGTAGCGGCGACGGCGCTCGCGGCTCGCCTCGAGTGCGACGGCGGGTCTCGGGGCGGGACGGAGGGCGGCTGGCCCTGGGCTCCGGCATGAGGGACAAGGCGCCGTTCCACGGCGTGGGCCACGGGTCGAGATCCCCCGGGTCACCCGCGCCGGGCCCCCCAGCGGGCGGGGTATCCACGAAGCCCGCCGCCGTAACCCGGCCGTGGGCCGGGGGGCCCGAGGATCTGCGGGGCGTGCTGCACCGGCGGGGACGTTGATCCCGAGCCCGGCTTCTCCCGCGCCAGGCCCGGCGGCACAGGGGAGAAGCGGTTCACCGTCAAGGTCGAGGCGGGGCCGCGGCCCGCGCGCGGGGGAACGCCCCGCGGCCTTCCTCCCGGGGGGCGAGCCCTGACTCGACATGGGGGAGCGTCCTTACACCAGCCCGGAGATCGCCCGGGCCTGCGACGGCTGGAACATGGAGTACGCCTTCGGCAGGAAGGCCTGAGGACGTCCGGCGTCGGGCCGCGGCACGGCGCGCCGGGAAGGGGGCGCCCCTGCGGCCGGGGCGAGTTGACACCTTTCCGCAGTCCATGTATATTCGGCAATCAAGACCAAGCCGAGTTCCATCCCTTGCCGGGCGCGGCCCCTGGCGGATCCGCCGCCGCGCGCCGCGCCGGGCGCCTGCCAGACAAGGGGTCCCAGATGCCTTCCCCGAACGGTCTCCTGCCCCGCCTCCCCGCCGCCATCGCCTGCGCCGCAGCCCTCGTCCTCTGCTCCGCCTGCTCTCCCAAGACCGCCCTCCCCCCGGAGGACTGGCCCGGCGTCATCCAGGTGGAGGTCGTGCTGGGCAAGACCACCCGCCAGGATCTGGTGGACGCCCTGGGCCAGCCGCGCGTGTCGTCGCTCGAGGGCGGGTCGGAGACCCTGACCTGGATGAACGACAAGGGCTACGTCGTGATGTTCTCCGCCGACGGCAACCCGCCGGCGGTCTCGTTCCACGAGTCCCAGATCGAGGCCCGCCTCACAGGGGACGTTGTGACCTACTTCGACGCCCGCTGACCCTCACCGCGCCCGCCGGGCGCGCGGTGAGGGCACGGGCCTCGCTCCGCAGGATGCGCGGACACCCCGGGACGGCTTCCGGCCGGCGCCGGCTGGCATGCGTCAGGGCCAGTGCGGCAGGGGGCCGGGAGACGGTTACGCGCGCCCTTCCCGGCGGAGCGCCGGACGCGAAGCGGCGGACGGACCCCGGGGTGGCCCCCGGGCAATCCGGCCCGCAGGCTGCGGGGGGGCTTCCGGGCGGGCGAGCACCCCGGGGCCTGATGATGGTGCCGGGCGACGGGACGGTCCGCCTGCCACGTCCTGCGGAGCACAGGGAAGCGCACCCGCCAGGCGGGGGATGGTGCCGCCCGTGGCTGCGGGAGGCGGGGTGCGCGCCCCGCAGCGCCCGGCCTGGGAGGGACTTCCCGGCCCCCGCGGGGGCGCTGTCCGCATCAGGCGCCCTGGAAGCCGCGCCTGGGCAGTCGGGCGGGTCGCCCGCGGCGCCGCCGGATCCGGCAGGGCGTCCGCGGCCGCGACGCCTCGCCCGCGTTGCGGCCGGCTGCGCCCGCCGCGGCATGAGGCACAACCGCCGCACGCGGCGGCCCGCCCGCCCCCGCATACCCCTGCGCGCCGTTTCCGCGCCCCGCGGCGCGCCGGCTCCTCCCGGCGCTCCCGCTGGTCTCCGGAACGGCGGGAAGTGCGCCCCCGCTCCTTTCCTCCGGGACCCGTTAGGTCTATAATGGACGCCTTATCTCTTCGCGGATAGCCAATTATACGGCGGGGATCCTCATGGACAAGGAAGCGTCTATCGAATTCATCCTGGACTCCATCCTCAGGGCGGCCGGCGAGACCCTCGGGCTCAGGGCCCACCAGCTCGGGAGGGGCAGGGCCATCGCAGGCCTGGGGATCGACCCCGAGGATCTCCCCGCCTTCGCGGCGGAGATCCGGGACGCCTTCGGGGCGGAGATCCCCGAGGGCTGGCTCTTCAGGGAAGGGCACACCTTCGGGGATCTGGCCGGGGAGATCTTCCGCCAGGCCAGCTCCGGGAAACCCCCCTGCGGGGGATCCCCCGCCCGCGCCGCGGCGCCCGCCGCTCCCCCGGCCCCGGCGGGCCCGCCCGTCCCCTCGGAGGGCGTGCACCGGGCCGCCAGGGAGGCCGCCCGCGCCCAGCTGACCCGCGCGGGGGACGCCGCCGCCGGGGCGCCCCACGGGTTCCCGCCCCCCCCGGACGGGGGGGGCGGCCCGGCGCCGGGGGAGAACCCCCTTGAGGTGCTGGGCCAGCAGATGAAGGCACTCTACGATGTCTTCGCGGCCCAGTGGTCCCGGCTGGCGGGCGGGGCGGCCGCCCCCCCGCCTCCCTCCCCCCCGCCGGCGGGGCCCGCCTCCGGGCCCCCCCCGGCCCCCGGC
>JAITEZ010000012.1 GCA_031281735.1 Deltaproteobacteria bacterium
TGTCGCATCCACTGCGTTTCCCGGACAATACCGGGAGTAAATCGGAGTTATTGATCCAAGGTGCGACTTCCGATCTACATGGAAGCATCATGATGCAACCCAACTATGCCGTGGTTAGATAAATCAACTGGAACTACAGTTTAGTGGACTGCCGATTTCACCAGCCGCGTTCCCCTTCACTCTCTTTCTCCCTCGGGCGCGGGTGCCTCTGGGGGCTCGGCACCTCACAGGGATGGGGCAGGCCCTCCGCCTTCCCGCCGCGCCGTGACAGGGCCCGGTTTCCGCGAAGCGGTCCAGGGCCGCGCCGGCCATGCTCCAGGCCGGGGGGAGCCGCGCTCCCGCCTTCCGACCCAACCCCTACCGCCGCCTCCAAGCTCCAGTCCTCCGGCATCGTCTCTGCAAGAAGTGCTGCCAGGGCGCGCTCACCTATAGAGTGGACACCGATCAACGTTCCCGATTCCCATAATCGACATCCATAGGCCGCCTCCAAAGCAGATTGCCATGCCCCGTCTCAGGACCGATCCTGAACTCCATCCCCACACTCCATCTCCAAGCTCCACCACATGCTCGATAGTCCATACCTTTACGAATCCGGTTCGTGGGCACTGGATGGACTGCGTCCGCCCCTCCCCGCTGATCGATCCTGTTCATCGCGATCATGATCGGCATGAGTAAATGTATTAAACACTCCAATGTCAAATTATTAGCATGACAGGAGGCGGGCAGCCGCCGGGCGCCGGGCACGGAGCCCGGCCCTGAGGGGCCGGGGAACGGTTCCGGGGGATGCCCGCGCCGCGGGGGCGCCTCCCCCCCAGTCGCTCCCCCCGCGATTGCCCGCCGCCGCGCCCCCCCTTCCGGCCGAACGGCAGGAGGCAACGATCCTGCCGGCACATGCGATGCCATTGTCCTAAGTGTCCGGGCCCTCCCGCCTGGCCGGCTGCCTGGATGCCATCGTGCCGGCGGTAGGCCGCATGCGCCCTGGCCTCCGCAAGCGATCAGTCGTCTCGCCGCGTCACGGGCGGGGCTGAATCCTGGCTCGGCGTCCCGCTTTCCAGCCCTCCCAGGGATCGCCCGCCTGAGGCAGCTCATTCCCTCCCGATCGCCACTCCTGACTCCGCCGGCGGCGTGTCCGCGCCTGCGTCGAAGCACGGCCTCGTTGCGCTGAAACCAGTTCCCTGGCCTCCGCGGCTCCCTCGCGGGAGGCCCCGGCACCCGTCCCTCGGCTGACGCGCCTTCCCCTCCCCCCCGTGCGGCCGCAGGCTTGCCGCGGGAACGCGGTGCCGCGTCTAGTGCGTGGCCTTGCCGCGCCACACGGGTGCGTTGGCCAGTTCGCGTTCGTTTCCCTTTCGGGGGCCGCGCCCGGCCTCCACGGGGACGGCCGCACGGCCGCTGGGAGCGGAGGCGCCCCCCCGCGTCATTTCTTTATGATGGAGACGGGCAACGGCGTGCGGGAGAGCCGCAGGATGTTCAGGGCATGGAACGCGCCGTCCGTCCGGATGCCCACGTCTATCCGGCTGATGCCCAGCCCCTTCAGCACGTCCTCGTGCTCGGGGAAGTCCGCTGGCGTGAGGAGAAAGCCCCCCGAGTTCACATCGCTCACGAAATCCGGGAAACCCTCGGGCCCGTCGTAGTTGATATAAAGGGACAGGGTCGGTAGCTGGATCTCTATATCGACTGTGGCCGGGAGCCCGGGTGTCCAGACGAACACTTTGGATACCGGGTAATTGTAGTTGTCCAGCGTCTGGACATCCCCCATGGTGCTCACCGTGAGCGAGGTCCGGAGCGGCTTCTCGATGGCGTCGGCGTCAACCTCGGCCGCCGTGATGTACACGGTTACCGGGAACGAATCGGCCGAACCGGCGGGGGAGGCCTTCCTCCCCAGGCCGCCTCCCGCAACCCCGGCCTGGCCCGCGGCCCCGGCGGCTCCCGCAACCCCGGCCTGGCCCGCGCCCCCGGCAGCTCCGGGAGCCCCCCCGCCCTGGCCCGCGCCCAGGGCGGCTACGGGAGCCCCGCCCTGGCCCGCGCCCAGGGCGGCTACGGGAGCCCCGCCCTGGCCTGCGGCCCCGGCGGCCCCGGCGGCTCCGGGAACGCCGGACCCGCCCCGGGCAGCTCCCGTGTCCTCCATGGCTGACACCGCCGCGAGTTTGAGGAAGTCGTCTGTGAAGGGGAAAGCCCTCCCCTCCCAAGACCTGGCATGGCAGGTGTCGTCGCAGGAGCCCTCCAGGAAGGGACTGGCCCAGGTTTTCACGAATCTCTGGATGAGCCCCTGTGGACCGTAGAGGATGTTGCGGGCTTCCACCCAGTCCATGAAGCGCACGGGTTGCACCACCTCGTTCTGCCATTTGGAGTCCATGGCTTCCGCCGCCCCGCGAACGAGGAGCACCTTCATGGCCTCGAGCTGGCCCGACCGGAGATTGTAGAAAAGATCATCGGGGGGGCCCCCGCCCGGCTCGGGGTAGAGGAGCGCCTTGAAGGAATCGAGGGCCTCGTTGGCGTCATGGTAGCGGGAGTCCCCCCGCCCGCCGGCGGCCGCCGGCCGGGGCCCCGCGCCTGCCCGGGAGAGCAGCTGGGCGGCCCCCTGGACGAGCTGGCTTGCCAGCCCGTCACCGCCTGGGGCGGCCGCCCCGGCGCCCTTCCCGCCGGCGGCCGGGGCCCCGGCCGTCCCTGCCGGGAGGGCCTGCCCGGGCCCGGCGAACTGCCGCGAGGCGAGACGCAGCGCGTCGTCGGGACCGAGACTGAGGTCGTCCAGGATCGGCTGGACCATGTTCATGTAGCGCGCGTAGCTCGCCTCGGCGGAGTAGACCTTCTCCACGAAGGACGCACGGTTGATGAGACCGCCCTTCGCCGAGCCGTGTCCCCCGTCCCTGCCGCCGGGCAGCGACGGGCGCGTGAGGACCGCCCTGAGGGATCCGCTCCGCTTGGAGGCGCCCCATGCGGCCACGGCCTGGTCGAGGGCGACGTTCAGTAGCCAGGGCTCGGCCCCGTCCCGCCCCGCGAAATCGGCGAGGTTGTCGTAGAGTATGGTGGCGGTGAGCGTGAATGGGGAGACACCCCCCACGTTGCGCTGGTTGGTGAAGTCGGAGGTTGACGCCGCATTGAGGATGCCCCGCGCAACTGACTCGAAGGATCCCTTGTAGGCCCTCCAGGAGTCCAGGTACTCCTTCTCGTAGGCCTGGATGTACTCCTTCTCGGCGCTCTCGTCCGCCGCCGCGTCGCGCGGGAGGCCCGCATCCTTCCGGGCCTGCCGGATGAGTTCCAGGGCCATCAGGATCTGATGGCGGCCCTCGCGGGAGTAGGCTCCGGACACCTCCAGCGGCTGCCCCTCGGAGAGGAGGCGGCTGACGTCCAGCCCGGTCTCGTAGCGGCTCCAGAAGGCCTGGAGGTTCATCTCCCGCGCTTCGGGGAGTCCGGCGCACCAGTCGGTGAGCCAGCCCAGGCCGGCAGACGACCTGCCGTCGGTGGCCCGCACCACGGCCGCCGCGAGAAGGTGCGAGAGCTTGTCGGGAGGCGACTTCGGATCGGCCTTCGACATGTCCAGGTAATAGCCCAGGAGGCTTGCCAGCCGCAACCGCCAGTAGTGGCCGGACTCCCCCGTGAAGCCCTGGGGGAGGATGGGGAAGGACTCCTGCGGGCTCTCCCCGGACCTGACCTCGCCGTTTATGGCGGAGTAGAGCCACAGGAGCTGCCGGAAGGTCACCCCGAAGAGCTCGGGGTCGCCGCGGGGCGTCGACCCCTTCCCGGCCCCCGCCTCCCTCCCGCCCGCCCCGCGCCGGGAGGGGGGCAACCCTCCGGCGGCGGCACGCGGCGGCTCCGGGGCGGCCGCAGGTTCCGGCCCCGCCAGGGACCGGCCCATCTGGGCTTCCAGCGCGGCCGCCAGCACCTCGACGGCCCGCTCGAAGTCCGTGCGGAAGCTCGCCTCAAGCTCCTTCAGGTACTCGCCCGCCCTGTCCGGGCCGATGCCGCGCGGCATCGCCGCCTCCCGGTAGGCATCGAGGCGCGTGATGAGCCAGCGGGCCTCATCGGACTTCTCGAGGGACGACCCGTGCGGGAACGTCCTAACGTCCGTGGGGACGTACACGAGTAGCGACCTGCCCGCGTACTCGGAGGCGCCCCGCTGGTAGCGCACGTTCATGGCCGTGAGCACCGCGAGGGCGAGGAGGATCAGGTAGAGCAGGCCGAGGGCCTTGAGAAAGGCCTTCTGCCGCGGGCCCCAGGTCAGGTTCAGGGGCTCTGTCAGCCGCCCGCCCTCGGGGATGATCCGCCCCAGGAGCTTCTGCATCCCCAGGGATCCCTCGACCGCGACCGGGGACAGGGAGCGGGACGCGGCGGGAAGGGCCGCGCGCCCCCGGACGGGCGGCCCACTGGAGGCGGGATCCGCCCCTTCCCCGGACGGCGCCTCCGGAAGGCTACCGGGGAGCCCGGCATGGACGTCCCCGGCAGCCGGAGGGCCGGCCGGCCGGCCGGGGAGCCCCCCCCCCGCCCCCGGCGGGCGCCCGGGGATCACTGCATGGACGTCCGTAGCCGCCAGAGTGACGGCCGGCCGGCCGGGGAGGCCCCCCCCCGCCCCCGGCAGGCTCCCGGGGATCCCGGCATGGACGTCCGCGGCCGCCGGCTGGCCCCCCCCGTCCCCGGAGGGCGGCCGCCACTCGCGGCCCTTCGGAGCGACTTCGTGGTGGGGGGCGGCCGCCCGCCCGGCCCTCGCGGGATCCGCGAGGGGATCGCCTGCGGCGTCCCCGGACGCGTCCTCCCGATAGCCCTCGTACCTGGGGATCCGCGCCGCGAAGATCCCCTGGATGCGGTGAGGCGGCGTGATCGGCGAAGGGTTCGAGAGCGCCTCGCAGAACACCTCGAGAGGGTGCCTCAGGGACTCCGTCTCCGCCACGGCGGTGAGGCAGGGGCCGATGACGCCGGGCTCCTCCTCGAGAATCTCGTCCAGTAGCCCCAGGATCTCGCCCTCCAGGGCGTCCGCCGCCCGCTTCGCCGCGACCCGCCCCCCCACGGTCCTCCGGTCGGAGTAGTTGACCAGCGCCCCGGCCGGGGCACCCTTCCTCTCGACCCGTTCGAGCACCGCAGCCCAGCCGGCGTCCTCATCCAGGAGGGTCACCAGGAGATAGATCGGCGGCCGGAAGTCCAGCTCGGAGGCGACCTCGTTCAGGATGCTCCAGGTCTCCAGCCCCAGGTCCTTCAGCTCCTTCTCGCGCTCGGGCCGCAGGAGCGCCGCGGGGATGGCTATCATGATCCCCTGGAGTGGTATGCGGCGGCCCGTCGCGGCCAGGAGCTCCACCAGCACTCGCCGGGCGGCCTCAGGGTCGCGGCCGACCCCGCCTGCCGGGCCCGGGGAGCCCTCGCCGCCCGCCGGGGCCGCGTAAAGGCCGTGGACCGCCACGTAGGCGGCCTTCTCGTAGAAGTACCAGTCGCAGCCCTCTCCCCGGCCCGAGGATCCCGGCAGATCCCCGGAGCTCAGGGCGAGTCCCGACTCCCGGAGGGCCTGGGTCATGGCGGAGCCGGGCGGGCCCGTCACCAGGAAGAGGGGGCGGCCGCCCAGCCTCTCCGCCCGCTGGCGCTTGCGGCCGCGGGGGCGCATGGCCAGGATGCCCCGCTGCCACTCCTCCCGCAGGATGCTGAAGTCCCGCCCCCGGGGGCCCGCCGCCGGGAGCCCCAGCGATCCCACCCGGCGAGACCAGCCCCGGCGGACGAAGAGGCCCCCCACGAGCTTCGCGATCACCCACAGGAGGGGGAGCCCCAGGAAGACCCCCGGCCCAATCAGCGCCCAGGCGGGCGACCACTGCCTGTACCAGCAGAAGACGAGTATGGCGGTGGCGGAGACCGCCGAGAGGAACAGGAGGAAAATCAGGAAAAGTAGCTTTTTGAGCACGCGCCTGCCTCTCCGTCCCTCTCGGTCCCTTCCGCCCCGCTTCGCGGTGCGCCCTGATGAGCTTGCCCGTCCCCGCTGGCGCCCCCGGCACCGCCCTGGACCCGGGGCGGCGGGACGGCCTTCACCCGGCCGGGGGCGGGCCCGGCAGGGCACCTCCCGGGGACGGCCTCCCGCCGCCTCGTCAGAAAGGCAGGCTCTCGATGATCGCCACCCCGTGGAAGTAGAAGGCGGCCATGGCCAGCAAGGGGATCACGATGTGGTAGAAGACCCAGTCGTAGTCCCTCCAGAAGTCCGCGAGCCACCCGAAGAAGCCCCGCCTCCCGCGCTTGGCCGTGGCCTTCACGCCCTTGGAGCTCCAGGAGTGCATCTGGCGGCGGGCGGCGGCCTTGAGCACCTCGCGATCCTCGGCCGAGTCCTGGGAGCGGACGGAATGATCCTGGGGCTCGGCCTCGGCCGAGCCGGCGGGCCCCCCGAGGAGTTCGGCCGCCTGCACCGGCCCGTCGCCTGCGCCCTCCCCCTCGAGGGTCGCGGGAGGAGAGGCGCCCTGACCCCGGATCCTCGGGGAGAACTGCCCCTTGAAGCCCAGGATGAGGCACATGGCGTAAGTGTCCAGGACGCTTTCCAGCGGCTCTGGCCCGTCCCCGGGACTCAGCCAGAGGGCCTCTATGTCCGCGGCGGTGATGAGCTCCGCGCGTCCGTCCGGCTCCTCCTCCAGGTAGAAGTACTCCGGGAGATAGTCGGCGGGATCCGTCATCCCGTAATCGGAGGTGGCGGCCGGCGGAGGCTGCGGCCCGCCGCCCGTGAGACCGAAGGGATCGCGGGGGAGGGGAGGGGCCTGGCCCGGCACGGGACCGCGCTCCATCTCCCTCTCCAGGCGCAGGGCCGAGAGGGATCCCTCGCCGCCGCCGGGAAGGTGCTCGTGCCGGAGGGCGAGAAGCGCCTTGAGCCTCCGGTAGAAGAGCTCCCCGCCGCGGTTGGTGTCCAGGAGCGAGCGCTGGAGGCTGTGGTCATACCACTGGGCTGCGTCCCGCCTGCCGGAGGTGAGGAAGGTCTCGTCTATCCAGGCGAACACCGGCCAGAGGGCCTCCCGGCGCTCGGCCGGCCCGAAGCCCGGCGGGAGCGGGAGGTTCCTCTCCTCGGCGAGCAGGCTCCTGAGCTCCCTGGTGACGGAGGGCCAGTCCGGCCAGCGCCTCTCGTCGCCTGCTGCCTCGAGCACCAGCCGGAAGATCCTGAAGAATCTCGACGCGAACCTCACGGGGCCTCCCTCATGACGGATCTACCAAGCCTCCCCGCCGCGGACTCTAGCATGATTCCCGCCTCCGCACCCCGGATCCGCCGCGCGTCCCGGCGGCCCGCCGCGAAGGGCACCCCCTCCCCGGGCCGGGGCCGGCGGCCCCCCTAGTGGCGCTCCACCTGGGGCAGGGGGATCCCGCCCGGAGCCGCCCGGGCAGGGACGGCGCGCGGCCCCCGGCGCCGCAGCCCGCGCCGTCCGCGGCAGGGATCGGCCTCCAGCGGCGGGCCACGCCGGGGCCCGCGGCTCCCGGTATCCGCCCGGCGGGCCAGCCCCCTCACAGCCGCGAGCCAACGAGGGCCAGCTCCGCCTTCTCGGGGGCGGCATCCCAGAAAAGCTGGAGCCGGCCGGACTTCAGGGCCTCGTCCCAGAGCGGATCCTTCTGCCTCACCGCGAAATACACCGTGTCGGGCCGCTTGGGGAGCCCCACGGGCACCTCCCGCAGGGGGGTCAGGGTGACGCCCGGGAGGTTGTAGGAGATGAGGTTCCGGGCCCGCTCGGGGGAGGCGAGCTTGGCGAAGCCCGACAGGCTCGCCTTGGCCTCCTCGGGAGGCAGATCGGTGCGCGCCGAGATCCAGAAGATGCAACCCCCCTCAGGGAGCGGCGGGAGGGTCAGAGAGAAGTTCCTGCCGTCCTGCTGGAAGACTGCGAAGATGTCCGGCCCGGGGCTCATGGTGTCCAGGAGCCGCCCGATGAGGGCGCGGGTCTCCCTGAACGAGGGGAGCGGATCCTTGTGATCGTAGGGGGGGAGCGCCACCCCCTCCCCCGAGAGCGGCTCCCCCAGGGCCGAGAGCCCCGGCGCGAATATCGTCAGCTCCGCCGCGAGCTCCTTGATGGCCGAGAAGACCGCGTAGGGATGGGCCGCGGGGCCGTTGAGAAGGTGGTGGAGACGCGCGGTGTGGCGTAGGACTATCCCCAGGGCCGAGACGAGGGCCAGGCTGTTGGAGGCCAGGGTCTCGAGACGCGACTGGGCGGGGGTAATCTTGTACTCCTCGAGCTCGCGGCCCTTGGCCTTGAGGAGTTCCATCACGTCCAGGGCCAGCTCGCGCAGGGGCGAGTCGGCGTAGAGCCTCAGGGCCGCCGGGGCGAAGGGGGTGCGCCTCACCTTCTCGCCGAGGCGCATGAGCCTGGCGATGGGTATGAGGGTGAGCCCCTTGGCCTCCTGGATCTCCTCGCCGAACAGCAGGAAGGCGTTGAAGACCAGCGTTTCCACCTGCGCCGGTGGCCCGCCCCCCAGGAGATCCGGGACCGTCTCCGCCGGCGCGGGCGAGAAGAGGCGCCTGACGGCATGCGACCCGACCCCCTCGCCAGCCGCCTGGCCTTCCGTCTGGGGGAACTCCACGTTGGGGCTCTCCGGCGAGAAGGCCGGGGCCGCGAGACACACCTCCAGCAGCTCGTCCGGATTGGTCCAGGCCTTCCGGAAGGAGGCTGGCGGGACCTGGGCGTTGCCGGGCACGGTGAGCCGGTACCCGCCGGGGAGGAGGAGATCCATCTCGAGGATCTCCAGGGTGAAGGAGGCCAGGGCGTCCTCGTTGATGCGCAGATCCGAGAAGCCCCATGGCCAGGGGTGGAGGGCCTCCAGGATGAAACTCAGATCCGCCCTTCTCTGGTACTCCAGGAGCTGGAAGTGCTGCGGCTCCAGGAAGGTGCCCTGCTGCCAGAATATCGGCCTGTCGTAATCCATCGCGAAGGTTCTCCGCGGGCTCGGGCCCGTTCGGCGCGTCCTGCGGTCCGCGGCCGGGGAGAGGGCCAGGCAGGAAAGGGGGAGGGATGGCGGCCCGCTCCCGCAGGGCCGGGACGCGCCGGGCCCGGAGGACGGCCCCGGGACGGCGTCCGGGCGGCCGCCCGAACAGGCTCAGGCCGGGTTGTTGGGAGGCATCGTCTCCGGGCGGCGCGCGCCGGGCATCGGAAGGCGTGATGGCGGCGGGAAGGGGAGAGCCCGTCCGGGCCCCGCGGGCGGGGAGGGCCTCGGCGGCACCGCTGGCTCGGCATCGGCGCGTCAGAAGCCTCCCCTGTGCAACGGGCCGGCAAGGAGGGGGAGGACGCTTCCCTGTCAAGGGAACACGGGGATATTATCGCAAATTTTGTAACCAATTCGCAAGAGAAAGGCCATATTGGATCGAATGTATTTAGAGTTGAGTGTCTGCCGGGCAATCGGAGCCGTAGCACCCGTCCCGGCGGATCTCCTGCCGCCTCTCCTCCTCCTGCGGCGGAGGGATGCCCCTGGGGGACGCGTGGATGCCCCGGAACCCCCTGCGGGGGGGAGTTGCCCCGCTCCGGCCCTTGACCGGCCCCCTCCCGTCCCGGAAAGCGCCCGGCAGGCAGCCGCAGGGAAGCCGCCCCAGGCCGGCGGGGGCGCTCGCCCGCCGGAAAGGCGGCCTCAGGCAATCCCGGCCAGACGCCCTCAGGCGCCGGTGGCCGCCCCGGCGGTCCGGGAATGTCGGGGTGCGGCGGGCGGGACG
>JAITEZ010000064.1 GCA_031281735.1 Deltaproteobacteria bacterium
CACGTCGGGGTACTCCCCCCACAGAGCCCAGGGGCGGAACCCCGCCAGCCTCCGGGAGATGGCCGCGGCCTCCCCGAGCGCCTCGCGGCCGGCGCGGTGCCCCGGGGTCGCGGCGGCCAGGGCGGCCGCGAGCGCGGCCGCCGCCGCGACCGCCTGCGGCGCCACGGGCCCCAGGAGCCTCTCCAGGCCCTCCGCCGCCCCGCGCAGGAGGGACAGGGCCTCCCCGGCGGGCGCGGACGCCGCGAGGGCGGTCCCCAGGCGGGAGGCCGCCACCAGGGCCTCCGCCGACCCGGGGCCGGGCCCCCGCAGGCAGGCCTCCAGGATCCCCCGGCGTATCTCGGCGGCCTCCCGGTCCCGGGAATGGGCCAGGAGAGCCGCCGCCAGCTCGTCCCTGGCCCGCAGGACGGCGGGGTCGCCGGGGCCCAGCGTCTTCTCGCGCCCTGAGGCCGCCCGCCGGAAGTGCCGGACGGCGCCCTCCCTCCTGCCCTCCTCGGAGAGCTGCCGGGCGAGGGCGCGCTCGGCGTCCAGCGTCTCCGGGCTGTCGCCGCCGAGCCTGGCGCGGAGGCGCCTGAGCTCCCTGCGGAGCGGGGCGGAGGGGGGCTCCCTGTCCGGCCCGGGCCTTTCCGGCCCGCCCGCGCACCCGCCCCCGCCTTCCCCCGCCGCCTCCGGCGGGGGTGCTTCCCGCGCCTCCGGGGGAGGGGCGTCCGCCGCCTCCCCGGGGGAGGCCCCGCAGGCCCCGGCTTCCCCCGGATCATGCGGCCCGGGGCCGCCCCGCCCCCCTGCGGCGCGCAGGGCCGCGGCGCGGAGGAACGGCAGGGCGCAGGCCGCGGACGAGGCCAGCAGGGCGAGATCCTTGAGGTCCGGGACAGTCATGGGGCGAGCCTCCTCGTGTGCGGCGCGGGCCCGGGGCCGCCGGGCGCGGGCGGGGGCGGGGGGGGCCTGAGAGGCGCGGCCTGCGCCGACCGCCCGCGCCCCCCCTCCGTCCCCGTCACTCCCTCCCGTCGAGGAGCCGGAGCCAGTCCAGCGAGCTCTTGGTGTCAGGGTGCTGGGGCCCCAGGATCCGCGCCCGCGCCTCCGCCACCCTGGCGAACGTCTTGCGGGACTCCGGCAGCTCGCCCAGGCGCCAGAGCGCCTCCCCCACGTTCTGCAGGGAGTCCAGCGTCCGGGGATGATCGGGGCCCATTGCGCGGGACAGGGCCTCGTGGGCCTGGCGCTGGAGCGTCAGGGCGGTGGCGTAATCGGGGCTGTCCCTCTCCCAGATGCACCGGGCCAGGGCCTCGGCGGCCTCGGCCGCCAGGGGGTGATCGCGGCCCAGGGACTTCTGGCACCCGGCGAGCACGCGCTCCTGGAGGGCCTGGGCCCTGGCGAGATCCTCCTCCGAGGCCTTGCGGAGCTGGAGGGAGGTGGCGAGGCCCGCCGCGGCCTCCAGGGTCAGGGCGTGGTCGGGCCCCAGGTCCCGCTCGCGGGCGTGGAGCACGCGCTGGTACAGGGCCGCCGCCCGGTCGAGGCTTTCCGGGCCCTTCAGTCGCACCAGGGTCTCGGCGAGGCAGAGCGCCTCCTCCAGGGCGTCCCGGCTGGAGGGCCCCCCGATGCTCTCCAGGGTCGCGAGGGAACGCTCGTGGAGGTCGCGGGCCCGGAGCAGATCCTCCTCCCCGCCCAGGTCGTAAAGGGCGCAGGCCAGCCCGGACGCTGCCTCGGCGGTCTCGCGGTGGCCCTCCCCCAGGGCCGCCTCGCGGACCGCGTACACCTGCTCGTAGAGGTCGCGCACTGCCTCGAGGTCGCCCCGGCCGCCCCTGACCGCCAGGATGTCGGCCAGGAAGACCGCCGCGGCCAGGGTGGAGGTGTGGGTGGCGCCGAACGCCCTCGCGTACGCCTCGCGGATCCCGCCGGCCAGATCCGCCGCCCTGTCGGCCTCGCCCAGGCTGAAGTGGACGGAGGCGAGGGAGGCGGCCGCCTCCAGGGTCTTCTCGGCATCGGGGCCCAGGCAGGCGGCCAACCCCTCGTGGGCGGCGGCGAGGGCGTCCAGCGCGCCGGGGAGATCGCCCGACCGCTCCAGGGCGCGGCCCAGGAAGGCCAGGGACTCCAGCGCCTCGCGGCCCCCCGGGGCGGCCTGATCGGCGGAGGCCAGGGCCTCCCGGGCGAGCAGCAGGGCCTCCTCGTGCTCGCCCAGATCCGTGAGGGTCCGGGACAGCTCGCGCTTGGCTGACAGCGTCTCGGGATCGTCCGGGCCCAGGGCGGAGAGCCGCCAGCCGAGGATGTCCTTCCGCAGGGGCCGCTCGCCCTTGTGATCCCCCATGTCCGCGAGGAGATCCGCCAGCGACTCGCGGGAGGATAGCGACGCCGGGTGGTCGCTGCCCAGGAGGCCGTCGCGGCCTTTCAGGGCCGCCTCCAGCAGCCTCCTGGCCTCCTGCCAGTGGCCCTGGCCGTGGAGGGCCCTGCCCAGACCGTCCTGCGCGGCGAAAAGCCCGTCCCGGTCGGCGCTGGGGCGCCGGGAATGGGCGTCGACCAGCTCGCGGAAGAGGCCCGCCGCCCCGCCCCAGTCCTTGAGTTCCATGAGCGTCTCGGCCAGGCCCTCCCCCGAGTACAGCGTGTCGGGGTGCCGCGGCCCCAGGATCCTCCTGAGGGCCTTCCAGGCCCGCAGGAAATGCCCGGCGGCCTCCTCGTGCTCGCCCGCGTCCGCGAGGGCCTGGGCGAGATCGTCCTCGGCTGCGGCCGTCTCCGGGGCGCCGGGCCCGTCATGGCGCATCCGCGACTCCAGGATCTCCCGGTAGAGCCCCGCCGCCTCCATGGGCCTGCCCAGCCGGGAGATGGAGTCGGCCAACCCGGCCTTGCTCCCGAGGGTGTCCGGGTGGTCGGGGCCGAAGAGCCTCTCGCGGCCCTCCCGGGCCCTCGCGAAACGCCGCCCGGCGGACCTGAAGTCGCCCGCCTCGAAGAGGGCCGCCGCCAGATCGTGCTCGGCGGCCAGGATGTCGCGGTGGCCGGGCCGCAGGGTCCTCTTGCGGGAGTCCAGGATCTCCCGGAACAGCGCCGCCGCGGGCCTGGGCCTCCCCAGGGCCAGGCGGCAGTCGGCGAGCCCGAGCTTGCTCAGGAGCGTGTCGGGATCGTCCTGGCCCAGGGTGCGCGCCCGGCCCTCGAGGGCCTTCCGGAAGCACCTCCCGGCGGCCTGGTAGCGGCCCATCTCGTAGAGGACGGCGGCCACCCCGTGCTCGGCCTCGAGGGTCTCCACGTGATCCGGCCCCAGCTCGCCGCGGCGGTAGTCGCGGATCTGGCTGAAAAGCCGCAGGGCCTGCCTGAAGGCCCCCAGCTCGAAGAGGGCGTCAGCGAGCCCGGCCTTGCTCGTGAGCGTGTCGGGGTCGTCCGGGCCCAGGACGCGCTCCCGCCCCTCCCAGGCCTTCCGGAAGTGCCTCTCGGCCGCCTCCGCGTCGCCCGCCTCCAGCAGCGCGTCCGCGAGCCGATCCTCGGTCTCCAGGGTATCCCGGTGCGAGGGGCCCAGATCCTCCGTCAGGCGCCTGAGCTCGCGGCTCAGGCGCCTGACGGTCCGGCTGATGCCGGGCTCCGGCCCGGAGCCGCCGGCGGAGAGGCCATCCCTGCCCCCGCCGCGGCGCCCGCCGCCGAAATCCCGGAAGGGATCGCCGCCGTCCCGGCACCCGTCCCCACCGGCACGTCCGCCGCCGCGGCGGCCGTCGTCGCGGTCGAGCCCGCCGCCGTCCCGGCCGCCGTCGCCGTCCCGGCCGCCGTCACAGTCCCGGTCGCCGTCGCCGTCCCGGCCGCCGTCGCCATCCCGGCCGCCGCCGTCCCGGCCGCTGTCGCGGGCGGGGCCTGCGGAGCGGCCGGGCCCGCCCCGGCCGCGATCCCGGCTATCGGGATCGCGGAAGCTACCGCCCCCCCCTCCGCGGGCGGGGCCGGGGCCGCGCCTGCCCTGGGCGGGGCGCCTGCGCGGGTCGGGGCCCCCGCCCGCCCGGCCCGGCCCGTCGCCCCGGAGGCCTTCCCGGGCCAGGATCTCCGTCTCGGAGGCGTACAAGGCCTCCTCGGACTCGGGGCCCACCGCCGCCTCCAGGCCCTCCAGGGCCTCGCCCGCCGCCGCGAGGGCGGCCGCCAAGCGCCCGTCCCCCACGAGGGCGCGGGCCCGCCGGCTCAAGGCGGCGAGCGCACGCGGATCGGCGTCCCCGTAGGCCTTGGAGGCAGCCAGGTCGAGGCGGCCCCAGGCCTCGGCGGCCCTCGCGTGCAGGCGGGCGTCGGAGAGGGCCTCGGCCTCCACCCGCTGGGTCTCCAGCTCGCGGGTCATGCGCCCGAACGCCCAGGCCGGGCGGGGGAGCGAGATGGAGACGGGCCCCTCCGGGGAACCGCCCGCCCCGGGAGCGGATCCCGGCGGGCACCCTGCCCCGGCCTCGCCGCGGCCCGGCCCGGCGGCGGGCGGCCCCTCGGCATCCCCGTCCCGGTGCCCTGCGGGCCCCTCGCCTCCCTCCCCGCCGGGCTCCGCGGGGGGGCCGTCCTCCCCCCCGGCGCCCCCGGGGTAGGCGCGGAGTGGCATCCCGCGCAGGGCGGCCAGCGCCGCGAGGGCGGCGAAGACGGGTGCCAGGCAGGCCGGGTCGGGGGGAATCATGGGATCACCGGGGGGATGGCAGGCGGGCCGGGTAGGAACGGGGGGAAAGCACAGGCAAGATACGAGGATTGGGACGGGAGATCAAGAGATCCCCCAAACCGAATACGGTAAGGCGAGGGCGAAGGGACTGCCCCGCGAGCCGGGGAGGCGGGGCGGGAATAGCGCGTCCGTGCCCGCGGAGGCACGCCGCGATGCCGCGCTCTCGCAGGGGACGGCCCCCGCCGCTCCCGGACGCCTCAACGGCAGCTTATCCTCCTGCACGGGCCTGTCAACCCGGATGCCCCGGGCCCGGCCGACAGGCCGCGGCGCGCCCGTGCCGGGGGTACCGGAAGGCGGGGCGCCGGGTTCCGGCGTGCCCGCGAACCTGACACTAGTCATGACGCCGCCCCCTCCGGCGGGACGGCCGTCTGGAGCGCCGGGACTCCCTCGCACAACAGATGGGGCCGATTATAGCACAACACACCACCAGCTATTGCAACGCCTGCCGGCCTGCCCCCGCGGCGGGCCAGGCGTGACACGCGGAGGGGGAGGCCAGGGGAGGGGGTGCCCGGAGAGGGTGAATGCCAGGGGAGGGGGAGGCCAGGGGAGGGGTTGTCCCCGGGGGAGCCGGGGGAGGGGAGCGCGAGGAGGCGGCGCCAGAGGGGGAGGCTGAAGAGGGGCGTTCCCGGAGGGGCGGTTAGCCAGGGGCACGAGGCCGGGGCCGGGCGCCCCGCCCGGCAGGTCCTCCCGGGGCCCCTTCCGGGACGGCCGGGGCGGCCGGGAAGCGGAGGCGGGGCCGGCCGGGGCTGCCCGTCAGATTGTGTAGTACCAGAACTCCTCCTGGAGCGCCTCGGCCGACTTCTTGTCGGAGAGGAGCTGGAGCTCGGTGTTCTTGACGCTCACCTTGGTGCGCTCGGGGATGCTCTTGGTGATGAAGGCGTTGGAGCCTATGACCACGCCCTCCCCTATCACCGTGGAGCCGCCCAGGATGGAGGCGCCCGAGTAGATGGTCACGTGATCCTCGATGGTGGGGTGGCGCTTCACGCCGTCCAGCAGCCGGCCGCCGCGGGTGGAGAGCGCACCCAGGGTCACGCCCTGGTAGATCTTGACGTGGTTGCCGATGACCGTCGTCTCGCCGATGACGATCCCCGTCCCGTGGTCGATAAAGAAATGGTGTCCGATGGAGGCGCCGGGGTGTATGTCTATGCCGGTGAGCCCGTGGGCGTGCTCGGTCATCATGCGGGGGATGAGAGGCACCCCCAGCAGGTACAGCTCGTGGGCGGCGCGGTTCACCAGTATGGCGTAGACCCCCGGGTAGGAGAGGATTATCTCGTCCTTGTTGAAGGCCGCCGGGTCGCCGTCGAAGGCGGCGTCCACGTCAGTCTCCAGGACCCGGCGCAGATCGGGGATGCGCTCCAGGAAGCTCCGGGTGATCCGCGAGGCCTCGGCCTGCACGTCCGCGGGGACATCGCCCCTCTGGCGGAGGGCCTGGCCTATCTGCTTCTGGAGCTTGAAGGTCAGATCCTCCAGGAGCTCTCCCACGTGGTACTCGATGTACCCCGCCTTGAGCGGCTTCTGGGAGAAGAAGCCCGCGAACACGAGGCTCCGCAGGAGATCCATGACGGACAGTATGGCGTCCCTGTTGATCTGATCCTCGGCCTCGATCTTGATCAGTCCTGGTATCTCCGCGTAGCTCGCCGTGATGGCCGCGACCAGATCCTTGATGCCGTCGCTCACTTGCATGTCTGTCTCTCTCCCCGGCGGGCCCCGCCGGGCGGGCCGGCGCCTCATGGGCGCCCGCGCCTCCGCGCCCGCAGGGCGGGCCGGGTCATCCCCGCCCTGGCCGCGCCGGCGGCCGCCGCCCCCGGCGTCCCGCCGGGCGGGATCGCGGGGGCGGGCCCGCCGGGCGGCCTCCGGAAGCGGGGCCGGCCGCGTCTCAGGGATGGCTGGGGCCCGAGGCGGCCTCCCGGACCACGGAGGCGAAGAAGTCCACCTCCTCGGGCGTGTTGTAGAAGGCGAGGGAGGCGCGCACTGTCCCCTCGAGGCCGAAGCGCCGCACGATGGGCTGGGCGCAGTGGTGCCCGGCCCGCACGGCGATGCCGGCCGCGGAGAGCCGCGAGCCAACCTCCTCCAGGGTGCGGCCCTCCACCGTGAAGGAGAGTACCGAGGCCTTGCAGGCGGCGGTGCCGACGAGGGTCACGCCCGGGATCTCCGCCAGGAGCCCGGTCGCGTACCTCAGGAGCGACTCCTCGTAGGCGGCTATGTTGTGGATGCCCAGTCCGGAGACGTAGTCGAGGGCGGCGCCCAGGCCCACCGCGCCCGCGATGTTGGCGGTGCCCGCCTCGAACTTCTGGGGGGCGGGCCTGTACAGCGTCCGCTCGAAGGTCACGTCCGCTATCATGTTGCCGCCGGTCTGGTAGGGCTCGGCGGAGGCCAGCGCCTCGTCGGTCCCGTAGACCGCGCCGATGCCCGTGGGCCCGTAGATCTTGTGGCCGGAGAAGACGAAGAAGTCGACCCCGAGGGCCGCCACGTCCACGGGGATGTGGGAGATCGACTGGGCGCCGTCCACGAGGATCGGGACCCCCCTGGCCCTGGCGGCGGCGGCCACCGCCGAGACCGGGACCACGGTGCCCAGGGCGTTGGAGACGTGGGTGACGGAGACGAAGCGCGTGCGGGGGGTGAAGAGGCGCAGGTACTCGTGGAGGAGTACCTGCCCCGAGGGATCGGTGGGGACGACCCGTAAGAGCGCCCCGGTCTCCCGGGCCACCGCCTGCCAGGGGACTATGTTCGCGTGGTGCTCTAGCTCCGTGAGGATTATCTCGTCCCCCGGCGCGAGCCGGGGCTTCAGGAAGGCGTGGGCCACGAGGTTTATGGCCTCGGTCGTGCCGCGCGTGAAGACGATGTTGTTCGCGCTCCTGGCCCCGATGAAGCGGGCCGCCTTGCGCCGCGCCTCCTCGTAGGCCTCCGTCGCCCGCGCGGCCAGGGCGTGGGCACCCCTGTGCACGTTGGAGTTCTCGTGCTCGTAGTAGCGAACCAGGCGATCGGTCACCGCCCGGGGCTTCTGGGTGGTGGCGGCGTTGTCGAACCAGACGAGATCGCGGCCCCCGTCCACCTTCTCGGACAGTATGGGGAAATCCTTGCGGATTCTCTCCACGGGCACCCCGCCCACGTACGGGGCCGGCCGCACGGACCGGGCCCCGAAGCCGGAGGCCACGAGGGGCGCCGCGCCGGCCTGGGCTCCGGAAAGGGCCCCCGCCACACCGGCCCGGGACGGGTCACCCGTCCCGGGAGGCGCCTCCCCCGCGGAGGCTCCCCCGCCCGCCGGAGCGGGCCGGGCCCCCTCCGGCGCGTCCTCGGGAAGGACCTCCGGCGAGACGGCGGGCGGGGCGGCGGTGCCGCCCGGGGGCGCGAGCCCCGCGAGCCGCAGAAGCTCCTCCGCCACGGGCAGGAAGCCGTCCCGGCCCGCGGGGAGCCCACCCGCCCAGGGGAAGGGGGCGGCGTCCTGGAAGCCGAGGGGATCCGGCCCCAGGGAGGAGGGGATCCAGGGGGCGCCGCCGGGGAGGGACGCCGGATCGGACAGGTAGGGCCCGGAGGCCTCCGGCGCCAGGGACGCGGTCCCGGGCCGGTCCTCCCGGAACCCGGAAGCGGCGGGCGCCGGGTTCCGGGAGCCGCCTTCCGGAGGGGCGGCGGGGTGATCCTCCGGCGCGGTGGGGACGGCCGCCGGCGGGGATCCGGCCGCCAGTGGCCCGGTTCCGAGAGACTGGATCTCGGGGGCCGGCTCGAGCCACCGGGGCGCTACCGCCCGAGGCGCCTGCCGGTCAGGGGCGCCCTGGAGGGTGCCCGCGGCGGCAGGGCCGGGCTCCGGGGGAATGACCGCGAAGGGCGCCCCCAGGTCGGGGACGCCCTGGAGGGAGCCTGCGGAGGCAGGGCCGGGCTCCGGGGGACTGACCGCGAAGGGCGCCCGCCGGTCGGGGG
>JAITEZ010000095.1 GCA_031281735.1 Deltaproteobacteria bacterium
AAAGGCCGTAACGCCCGCCTCATCGGCAGGGCGACGGCCTGCCCTTGAAGATACGATTTATTAAATCATAACACACGGGCCGCGGTTGTCAAGTGGCAGCGTATGCCAGCATGCCGTGCCGGGGGGCTGGCCCCCGGCACGGCCCGCAGGCTCGGACTTTGGGGGCGGGGGCCGCCTCCGGATCGGCGGGCGGGGCCCTCGCGGCCGTCCCTGGCCGCCTGTCGCCTTCCCTGGCCCCGTTGTAGGATCCTGCGGGCGCCCCGCAGGGTCTCTTCGGATCTTGTCGGCAGATTACGGACGGCCTTTAATCCTGGCCACGCCCCCCGGGGGAGGCTGGCCTCCGCCGCCTACGGGAGGCCCTCCCGGCGCCTGCCTGGACGCCGGGAGGCGCTGCGCAGTGAGAGGAGGGGCGTGGAGTCCTCCATGATTCCACTGTAAAAACCCCCCCTCCTATTTTCAATTTTTTAGCGTTTTTTTGTAAAAAGAGCATTTGAGACTTATTTATATTTGTTTAAATATCAATATAAGTATATATTTAAATATAAATTAATATTATAGCAATATAATACTAATATAAATATATATTAAATTTATATATCAGTAATATATATCATAATATAAAAATAATAATATAATTTTAGGGACCAAACAGGTGATTTTAAACACTGAAACTGTTGCTATGCCTCCAAAGCCTGAGTGCCATGGAGGTTCAAGGCCATGTCAGCATACTTCACAGAGATGCGAATCGACATTCTCCCCGGTCTGCACACCCTCGACCACCCCTCGATGAAGGGGCAGAAAGCCGATTACGAGAACTCCGTGTACGGTATCCCAAGGCAGTCCGTGCACCCCCTGATCCCAGGCCTGTCGATGCCCGTGTCCAGGGGTTACCGCGAATGGAACGGGAGACACCCGAAGGACAACAACACCCTCATAGTCCTTGACATCCTTCAGGAGATGGATGGCTGGACGATGAAGCAGGCACCCCTTGCCCTCAAAGGCGATGCCCCCGTCAAATACCCGCGGGGCTGCCGGACTGCGCGCCTGACGACCTTGTCAGGATCAGCGATATGACATGCTAAACGTTCCGGTAGGGGTTCCAGGAGGCGGGAGGGCCGGAAGCCGCCCACGGGCAAATCTCGCCCGCCTTCCTGAGGTTCTTCAAGGTGGACGCTTCCGTCGTCCGCATCGACTCCACCCACGTCTGCCCGGTATCAAGATCCTCCCCGGGGGCGGTCTTCCAGGAGACCGTCTCCCTCTTCCTGAGGGAGTCCATGAAGGGAGCCCGCGGTGGATCGCCGGGATGGCCGGGGGATCAGGGACAGGCACGGCGGATCCCGTAGGGACGGTTGCGACCCTTGCGGCCAGGCCGGCCCGGAGAGGAGGCACCTCATGCCATGGGCCATGGCCGCGGACGCCGCGGCCCTCGAAGGGCGGTTACGGCAAGATCCGCGCCTCAATGACGGCAGTCATTTCAGGCTTCTGGCGAGCCCCGTGCGGGAACAGCGCGACGCGGTCACGGGCGTAGAGGGGGGCGGGCCCCCGTTCCGGCTCTAGGATCCCGAGGACGCCGCCGCTGACAGTCTCCAGGGCCCGCATGGCACCGGAGCGGCCTGCAGCGGGGCAAGAGGATGAAGGGCCGCAAGCTCCAGGCCCCGGAGGCGCGCAACCCCGCCAGGAAGGGCGGGCCGATGCCCCCGCGCTGAATCCCGCGATGGTTGTCAAGACCGAAGGCGCGCAAGAGAGCGGTTCCATGCCATCGGACGCCTCGTTGAATGCCTGGGGAAGATGAATATCAGCGCGAAAGCCGTCCCCGGGGACAGCCCTTACACCCCCGGGCGCCCGCAGGGGCGATCGGCGACGGGATCGTCACCTCGCGGCACGGCGGCCTGAAGGATCCCCCGGGAGCAGTGGAGGAGGCGGGCGGGCACGGGTTCTCGCCCGCGGACTTCAAGACCGATGATATGGGAGCCCTGACCGGGTGCCCCCGCGGACGGGCGCCCGCCCGGACGTCCGTGAGCCGGCGCCGCGACTCCTGCAACGCGGCATCTTGGCGGGGACGGCTGCGGGGCCTGCCCCTGCAAGGGCCAGTGCCCCGTGAGACCCACAAGGCGGGGCGCCTCGTTGAGGCACGGCCTTCCAGACACGGGGCCGCGAGGAACCGCGCCCCGGACGGGACTCCCGGGAACGCCGCGAAGGCCGGGCGGCGCGACGGCATCGAGGGCACCATGAGCGAGGGCAAAGGGTGCAGGGAGCAGGCCGCCTGAGGTTCCGGGGCTCCCCTCAGGGTCTCCCGCGCGGACTTCCTCAAGACGCCTGGCATGAACATGAAGGTCTGTGACCTCGTTATTGAGCGCAGGAGATTCCGCTGGTCGTCATGAGGCTCCCGCAGGGGCGGGTTCCCGTACAGCCGGATCGTCCGCCCTGAAAGAAACATGACAGTGAGGGGGAAGAGAGAAAACCGGGAAACAGTCGGGATGACAGGGCATACCGCCAAGAAAGAGGCCAGCGACAGGAGAGTCGTGCGCGATTAGAAGTGTACACATCTTTCTAAAGTTTCCTAATATTGAGCTTCATCAGTCCTCTCACGGAAAAACCACTCAGATTGTCCTGGAGCGGGGGGTTACTGCAGCGGAATCAGGGATGGGGTTTGGGCCGCCTGCTGACAAGCCTCAGTCTTGACAGATTTTAGATAGCATGAAATGAATAAAATAAAAGATGCAATAAATATAAAATAATATTAAATAATAATATTTTACTTTACCTGAGGAGGACTGCTGGCCTGGACTGGCCCGGCGGAAATGGCCTGCGCGGGATGGGCCGCGTGACGCGGGGGGGTGGTGCCGCCGGGCCGTCCCGCGAGGATTTCCCCTTCCCCCGTGATCCCCTCCGCAGGGATGCCCGGAGACGACCGGGGGGCAGCCTTCCCGGACGAAGCCGTCACCATCGCGCGAATACGGCGGGGTTCAGGGCGGAGCGAAAAGCACGCCCGGGGCGGACTGGCGGCGGCTGCGGGAAGCCCCCGCCAGGGAGCGGCGGGGGGGCGGAGGGTATCGATCGGGCCCTGCCAGGCGGCGCGCCGGGATGCCGGCCCGGCCGCGGCGGTGCGGGGCACCGCAGTCGGGCGATGGATCTACTGCGCCGCGGAACGGCACGGATCCCAGTAGCGTTTCCGCAGGTAGCTGATCCAGCCGGCATGCCTGTCCGGATCCAGGGAGGACGCTGGTTCCAGCATCCTTTCCGGGTCGATGAATACCGCGGGCGTCTTCGCGATCGCGTTCCAGTTCCCGGCCAGATCCCCTCCCGCTCCGGCCAGGGGGCCGCTGCTAGCCAGCAGCCAGCGGTTGGCGTCAGGGACGATCACGGCATGGCGGAAGGACGTCGCCCCGCCGTTGCTGCCGGGATCGCGCGTCATGCGGTGGCCGAGAAGTGTCTGGCGCATGAGCTCGTAATACGGGTTCGTGAAGAGACGGCTGAGGAGGCGGGCGTCCCTGCCCGTGCCGGAGAAGTCGAAGGGGGCATCGTCGGCCGTCAGGAGGGCGTGATACCGCGCCCTCCTGACGGACTCCGACTCCCCGTCCCACTTGGGCTTCTCGCGGTATCTCTCGACATATTTCCATTCGATCAGGAACAGCGCCGTCCCGCCCCCGCGGGTGCGCCCCTTCATCACCGCGTCGAGAGAGGTGCAGCGCGCGCCGCGGGTCAGCAGCCCGGACGGGCCAGCCTCGTTCAGGTAGCTTCCCCCACCCACGACCTCGAACTCGACGTAGTTGCCGCGCTCGTGTATATCCACCGGGAGGGCCTCGTCGATGGGATCGTCCCAGTCCCGGCTCAGGGCCCTCAGCACCGCGCCGGCGGCCTGTCCGTCGGAAACCAGCGGGAACAGGTGGTTGATGCAGGAGACCTGCGACGAAAGCACGTGCCCGGACGGGAGCAGGCAGTCCAGACCCGCGACCCTCGCCCGGAGGAGCGCCTCGCCGGGCGCGTGCCAGAAGTGGATCGCGGGAGGGCGGCCGCTCCCCCCGTCCCCTTTCCCGGGCCCCGGGCGCGGCCATCCCGCCGCCGCGGATCCCTTCCCCGCCCCGTTGAAGTACAGGATGGCGTCGTCCCGTATCCCCTGCCAGAGGTTGAGCCCGGGGTCGGCCAGGACGAATCCGCGCGGTTTCCCGCGCAGCATGCCGCCGCCCTTGTCAGCGGCGAACAGCTCCCCCCACAGGGGTGCCGAGGGGTGGAGAAGCAGTTTCAGGGCATTGCTGAGGGTTCTCTTCGGAGCGTGTTTCATGGCGATCCTCGGGCGGGTGCCGCCGCGCATCCGGCGCGGGGTTGGGCGCGGCTTCCTGGCGGGCGGTCCGGTCGTCCCGATCGCTCACGGCGGCGCCGGGGGCGGACGCGGAGCGAGGGGGCGGTGGCCGGCATCACCCGGCCCTGCGGTATCTGTCCGCCTGCCAGAGGCAGTGAAAAAACCGGCCGTGAAGGGATGCGGGTTGGCCGGGAAGCCCTCGTCTTGTATGGGTACTGCCATTATGACTTGGCCGCATCATTCGTCAATGGGCTCTTGAGGGCTTCCGCGCATGCCGCCTTCGCGGTGGCGCCTCTGTCCCCCGGATCGGCCGGCGCCCCCCCCGCCGCGGCGGGCTCCCGCGCGGCCGGCCGTCCAGGATTAACGGGCGGGGGTGGAGGCTTGCCCGCAATTGCGGCCTCAGGGCCCCCGCGAGCCTCGGCGGCGCGTCCAGGACGCTGCGTCGGTGCAGGAAGCCGGGAAGCCCCGGGCGGGCACCCGTGCGCCGGCGGCCTGCCCCGCGATCTTGCCAGGGCGACCGGGCCAGGAGTCAAGTGAGAGGCCTCGGGCGGGCCGGGGAGAAGTCCCGGCGTCCGGGCGCGAGCCGCGCAGGTGGAGTCAGGCCACTGCCTGCCGGGCGAAGGCGGGAGCCTCCCCTGGAGCCGCAGGCGGGCCTTTCGGGCGCGCTGGCTTCCCGGCCCCGCGCCTTCCGGAGGGCCATCCGCGCGGCCGGGGGGCATCCCTCAGACGCCCGGCTGGCCTGACCCGTTCCCCGCGACGGTGCCCGTGGCAGGCTCGGGCCCGCCGCCGGGGTGCGGATGCTTCCGGCCGCTCCTGACGTGCCCGGTCCCGCCGTCCTCAGGCTGGAAGGGGAACCCTGGCGGGACCGGCCGCCCTGTCCGCGCCCCGGGAGGCCTCCAAGGCCCTGCCGGCCTTCCCGGCCCTTCCTGCGCTCACGGACCGCCGTGTCCTTGGGCCGGCCCTTCCCAGGGCCATGGCACACGCTCCGGACTGAGCACTCGCTCCGGACTGACCGGGGCGGGAATCCGCCGCCCCCGCCCCCGCGCGGCAGCCGGAAAGGGGGCCCGGAAGGCTCCGGCGGCCCGACTCAGGCGACGCGGCTGTACGCGGCTGACTCGGGGCGAGACTGTCTTCCCTCCCCGCTGCCACGCGGGGCCGGGCAGCGCCCGGAGAGGGCTTTTCGCGGGGGGTTCGGCCCCCAGAGGGCATGCGGATGTCCTTGACAGACGAGGGAGACGGGACATAAAATGCTTGACGTATCCGGAAGGGAACAAGGTGCGAATCCTTGGCGGACCCGCCGCTGTAAAGGGGGACGGGCGCGCGGATTGGGGCCATGCCCCGGCCACTGGGCCCTGCGACGGGCCTGGGAAGGCTCCCGTGCGCCCGGTTGATACCTGGAGCCAGAACACTTTCCGGAGAGACCCGGCGCCTGGAGCGCCAGGGGGCCGCAGGCGGTCGACGGCAAAGACCCCTCTTGGACTTTAGGAACCTGAGGTCCGGGCGGGGGTTTTTTTTGCCGCCCCCCGGTCCCGACACCGGGAAATCAAGGAGGCTCCCCTTGTTCAAAGTCGCCCAGCACAAGTCCACCCCGTCCCTGGAGATGGCGGCGGGCGCCACGACTTTCCTCTCCATGGTCTATGTCCTGGCGGTCAACCCGCTCATCCTCTCCTTCGCGGGCATGCCCCACGACGCACTCTTCACCGCGACGGCCCTGGCCACCATCTTCGCCACCCTGGTGATGGCCTTCGTCGCGAACCTCCCCTTCGCCGTGGCCCCCGGCATGGGGCTCAACACGTTCTTCGTGGTGGTGGCCACCCAGATGGGCTTCTCCTGGCAGCAGGCGCTCACGGGCGTGCTCGTCTCGGGCGCCCTCTTCGTCATCCTCTCGCTCTCGCCCCTGCGGGAGAAGGTGCTGCGCGAGGTCCCGACGTGCATCCAGCACGCCGTGGCCGCGGGCATAGGCCTCATGATAGCCCACATCGGGCTCAAGAACGCCGGGATCATCATCGTGGACCAGGCCGGCATGTACTCCCTCGGGGCCATAACCTCCGGGCCGGGCCTTCTCGCGGTGATCGGCATCTTCCTGTCCGGGGCGCTCATGGCTGTCAGGGTCCGCTTCGCGCTCCTCCTGGGGATAGTGGCCACGACCATCATCGGCATCCCGCTGGGCGTAACCGACACCGCGAGCCTCTCCGGGGGCGTCGTGGCGCTGCCGCCCTCGCTCTCTTCCGTGGCCTTCCAGTTCGACTTCTCCGTCCTCGCCTCCGGGGCCTTCTGGGGGGTGGTGCTCACCCTCCTCTTCATGGAGGTCTTCGACGGGCTCGCGGGCTTCCTGGGGCTCTTCACGGTCATGGGCAAGGACGCCGATCTCTACCGCCACAAGCTGGGCAGGGCCTTCATCGCCGACTCCATGGGCGTGGTGGTGGGCGCGGCCCTGGGCACCTCCCCCAACACCACCTACGCCGAGTCCGGCTCGGGCATCGCCCAGGGCGGCCGCACGGGCCTCACGGCCCTCTCGGTGGCCGTCCTCTTCGCGCTGTGCCTCTTCCTGTCGAAGTTCTTCCTGATGATCCCCGCCGCCGCGGTGACGGCGGCCCTCGTGATAGTGGGCCTCCTGATGATGAAGTCCCTGGTGAAGCTGGACTTCGACGACGTTACCGAGTCCTTCCCGGCCTTCGTGATAGTGGTCATCATCGCCTTCACCATGCGGCTCTCCGACGGCCTGGCCGTGGGCTGGATCCTTCTCATCGTCATGAAGCTCATATCCGGCAGGCGCCGGGAGCTTACCACCACCGTATGGGTGGTGGGCGCCCTTTTCCTGGCCAAGGAGATACTGGCCGGCTGAGGGCGGCCCCTCCCCGCCGCTACCGCCGCAGGCGCGGGCCGCCCCGCGCGCTACGCCGACGCGGGCGCCCCGTCGGGGCCGCACCTGCGGCCCCGCGGCCGGCGCGGGGGAGCGCGCGGGAGAGAAGACAGGCGAGCACGGCACCCTTCCGGGGAACAAGGTGAGAATCCTTGGCGGACCCGCCGCTGTGAGGGGGACGTGCCTGACGGGGTGGGGAGCGATCCCCGGCCACCGGGCCTGGAGAGAGGCCCGGGAAGGCTTCCGCAGGCGCGGGTGAACCCGAGCCAGAACATCCGGGATGCGGATCCCCGCGCGGGGATCGTTACGGGCGGTCGACGGCAAAGACCCCTCTTGGACCCGCTAGCCGGGGTCCGGGCGGGGTCGCCTCGTCACGGCTCCCCGGGCCCCAGTCCCGAGGAGGCACCCCCTTGTTCAGCGTAAGCGCACACCTTCCCCCCCCGCGCGGGGAGGGGGCGCCCGGCGCCACAACCTTCCTCTCCATGGTCTACGGACTGGCCGTGGTTCCCATGATCCTCTCGCTGGCGGGCATGCCGCGGGACG
>JAITEZ010000126.1 GCA_031281735.1 Deltaproteobacteria bacterium
CCGCGACTGGCAGCTGGGCGCCGCCAGGGATCTCCTGCTCCGGAACCTGCCGGGAGCCACCCCGGTGGGGCTGGCCTCCCGTTGCGGCAGGGCGGGCGAGGAGGCCCGGGTGACCACCCTGGAGGCCCTGGCTCCCGCCGAGGTGGACATGCAGACCCTGGTGGTGGTGGGCAACCCGACGACCTTCGTGTACCGCGGGGCCATGATCACCCCCCGCGGCTACATCAAGAAGTACGGGAACCCGGATCCCGCCTGAGCGGCGGGGCGGCCAGCGGCGGGGCGCGCAAGCTCCCGGCGGCCGGTGCCTCGGGCAGGGCTCCCCGCGCCCTGCGCGTCTGCAGGCCTCGGGGCCTCGGGGCCCGTGGCCGCGGCCCCGGGTCGATAGACCCGGCCCCGTCCAGGGACCGGCCAGCCCGGCTCCTGGCGGTCGCGAAGGTTCCCCGAGGCCTCTCCGGGCCGTGCCGGCCGGAACCGGACGGACGGCAGGGGCGGCGCGGGGCCGCGTCCTGCCGGAGGACGGCGCGGGGCGCGCGTCTCGGGCGGGGCGTCAGCGCGGGGCGTCAGCGCGGGGCGCAGATCTCGAACGGGAAGGGGCGGTTGCGGTCCGCGTCCGTCATGTCGGCCCCGAACCGGGAGGCCTGGACGGTCCGCTTCAGCACCGCGGGGCGGGGACTGTCCTTTTTCCCGTCCTTTTTCCCGTCCTTTCTCTTGTCCTTGCCCCACACGCCGGACAAGCTCAGGGAACGTTGCGGCCCGTCTTGGGGCACGGTGGGCGCGGTTAGGATCAGGAGCTCGCCCCTGGCGAGCCGCTCGCCGGAGATCCCCAGGGCCGTGAGCGCCCCGCCGCGATAGACGCAGGCGGTGTCTATGTTGATGGCCTCCACCGCCCCGCCCCGGCCGCAGGAGTAGCGGAACACCGGCGCGCCGCCGGACGGCCCGCCTCCCTCGCCGGGCCCCTCGTATCCCGCGCCCTCGGCCCGGGAGAACAGGAAGGGCAGGTGCGCCGCCCCGTCGTAGGCCCGGAACTGCCTCTCGCAGTGCGGGGCGACCCGGCGGCCGCTGTAGTAGCCGCCGTACCGCGGGGTGGGCGTGTGGCCGTGGACTATCACCTCGCCCTCGTAGGGGAAGCGGTAGCTGTAGCCCCTCCCCCAGAGGAAAGTGTCGTCGATGGCGATCCACTCCGAGCCGGAACGGGGCGGCTCGCAGTCGTCGCCGTCTTCCCTGCGCCGCCTGTCGCAGGATTCGCCGATGCCGTACTGCCCCTCGGCATCGAGCTCGGAGGATCCTAGGTAGCGCCATCTGGCGCGGCGGTAGGCCTCGAACCCGCTGAAATCCCGGGCCCTCTGCATCTCGAGCGGCTGATCGAGGCGGGGGAGACCGTGGAAGAAGCTGAAGCCTGTGGCGGACGCCCCGCCGCCGAACGTCTCGCGATGGGAGTAGGCGAGATCGCGGAAGAACGCGGCGTACCGGCCGACCTTGGCGTATTCCCCTTCCAGGGCCGCCCGCCCCTCCACCTCCCCTTCCATGACCTCCCAGAACAGGTCCCAGTCCCCCTCTTCCCACTCGAAGGAGCCCAGGGTGTTCCCGCCGCCGTTCTCGAAGAAGTTCCGGCGGAAGAAGCCGTCCTCGTCGCCGCGTTCCGGACCGTAGCGGCGAAAGAGATCCTCGTGGTTGCCCGCCAGGAACACGGCCGGGTACCCGAGCGACAGGAGCCTGTCCAGGACCTGCCTGGAATGCCTGCCGTGATCGATGTAGTCGCCCAGGAAGACTATCTTCTCCACCGGCTCCTCGGTGCGGTGGCACTCGCCGATGGCGTCGAGAATGCGCTCCAGCGGATTCAGCATGCCGTGTATGTCGCCTATGGCCCAGAGCATTTCTTCCCCCCTCCCCGGCGCGTGACGCCAGGGTCTCGCCATGGTCTTCCCCGGTCGGCAGGCTGCTTCCTGGAAACCCTATAACACGGATATTATCTACATCACCTGCCCATGTCAATAACATTCCTTCTGGGATTGGTTGCTTCAGGGTTTTCCGATCCCGTGACTTGCCGATCCGGGGACTTGCCGGACCGGTGGCATATCGACTCAAGCTCAAAAGGCCTCTGATGTTACCCCATGATGATCATGCAGGTCATAAAAGCCCAGAGGCACACGCAGATTAAATTTAACCATTGTTTTCTAACTTTATAAATTATTTAATAAAATAAATACCAACAAGGTGATAATGTCCAACGGGCAGGGGATTCTCCTTTATCGCCTACCGGATCCCACCGGGAACCGAGGCGACTTACCTATACATATTTTAAGCAATTATTAAATATTATTAATACCACCCCGGCCTGTCAAGCGCCGCCCCGGCGGCTGTCCCTCGCGTCCGCCGCGCCTCCGGGCAGGCCGCACGGGCCCGGCGCTATCCGGAAGGCCCGGCGCTATCCGGAAGGCCCGGCCCTCCCAGTTCGGCCCGGGATCGCCCCGAAGAAGGCCTCGGCCATGACGGCGAGACCCTCCGCGTCGGGAAGCCGCGCCGCCCTGCTCACCCGCGCGAAAACCGCCGCCGCCAGGCCCCGCTCGTCATAGGCCGGCCATGAGAACCCCGCCCCGCCCGTCCCTCCCTCCAGCGGCGGGGGGGGGCCAGCGGCGGCGGGGCGCCCCCTGCCCTCCCCCCCCGCCGCCGCGAAGGAGGCCCAGAGGGAGTTCATGAGGGAGGCGAGCCGGGCGGAGCCGCGGCCGGAGAGCAGCCCGGGATCCCGGTGGCTCCCGAAGACGAAGGGGAGCTCCAGGGCGTGACAGGCGCCCAGGCCCGCGAGGCGGGCGAGGGGCGGGGCGTGGTCGAAGCGGTAGGCGTACACGGTGGCGGAGCGCGAGGCGAGATCGGCGAACCGCCGCGCCCCGGCGGTGAAGAGCGCGTAGGCGAGCGCCCGGCGGGTGCGGCGCCAGGGGGCCCGGCCGTCGCCGGGGCCGGGCGGGCAGGCCGCGGCGAAGGCCGCCAGGCCCGCGGGGCCCAGGAAGCAGTGCTCCATGGTGGCGAGCGTCCCCTGCGCGGTCTCCCTGGGGAGGAAGAGGCTCCCCTCGTCCCGGTTGAAGCCCACGAGGATCCTCCGGCAGTTCAGCCCGCCCCGGGCCAGGGCCGCGTGAGGATCCGCCGGGACGACCGTGCCGTCCGCGACGGGCGAGAAGGCCAGGGGGCAGGGTCTCCGGAAGTCGAAGTCCAGGGCCGTGAGCCGCGCGAGGACCGCCGGATCCGCTCTCTCGAGGGCCGCGAGCCCGGCGGCCCCCCGCGGGAGCCCCAGGAGCCGCAGGAACGCCTCGCCCAGGGCGCAGGCCGTCTCGGGATCGCCCTTGGCCACCGGGAAGCCGGGGAGGGAGAGGACCGTCCCGCTCTGCATGACCGCGCCCCGGAAGAGCCCCCGCGCGGGCGGGGAGACGGCGAGCGCCGAGGCGCAGACGGCCCCGGCGGACTCGCCGCCGAGGGTCACGGCCCCCGGATCGCCCCCGAAGGCGGCTATCTCGCGGGCCACCCACCGCAGCGCCTCCAGCTGATCCAGGAGCCCCCTGTTGCCGGGGGAAACCCCGTGCCTGGCCGCGATGGCCTCCAGGCAGAGGAAGCCCGGCGCCCCCAGCCGGTAGTTGAGGGTCACGAGGACGACGCCCCTCCTGGCGAAGGCCGCCCCGTCGTAGAGGGGCCGGGGGGCGCCTCCCGGCGGGAAGGCGCCGAACAGGGGCTGGGAGGCCGACCCGGCGGCGAAGCCCCCCCCGTGGATGAAGACGTACACGGGGAGCGCGCCCCCCCCGAGGGCATCCTCCGGCGCCCAGACGTTGACCGACAGGCAGTCCTCGGACATCGCGGCGGTCCCCGCGGGCGGGGCCATGATGTCCCCTTTCCGGAAGGCCTGGTGGGCCATGGGGCCGAAGGCCGTGCAGTCCCGGGGCTCCCTCCAGGGCCTGCGCGGCTCGGGCGGCGCGAACCTGAGCGCCCCCGCCGGCGCCTCCGCATAGGGTATGCCCTTGAAGACCGCTATCCCTCCCGAGGCAGAGCCCGCCACGGGCCCCGCGGACGTTTCCACGGTTACCGATGCCATCATGCCAGCCTTTCCGGACGGGCCGGGAGCCCCCCCGCCCTCCGGGGACTCAGGCGCCCCCCTCACCCCCCCCGCCGCCCGGGGCGCCGGCCGGCCCCGCGAGCGCGGCCGTCAGGCGCTGGTAAGCCTCCGGCGGGAACTCCTCGGGCCTCCTTCCCCCTTCCATCCCCGCCGCCGCCAGGGCGGGCCCCACGGCCTCCCGGGGGTAGGCGGCGGCGAGGTTGTTGAAGAGGGTCTTGCGGCGCGAGTGGAAGCACGCCCTGGTCACGGCCCCCAGCGCGGCCGGCGTCACGGCGGGCCTTGCCGCCAGAGGCCGCAGCACCGCCACGGAGCTTTCCACCCTGGGCCTGGGGTGGAAGGCGCCCGGCCCGAGGGAGAAGGCCTCCCTCGCGGAGAACCAGGATCCCAGGCCCACCGCGAGCCTCCCGTACTCCTTTCCGCCCGGGGGGGCGGCCAGCCGCGCGGCCACCTCGCGCTGGAGCATGAAGACCCCCGGCAGACGCCCGCCGAAGGCCTCCAGGAACCAGAACAGGAACGGCGTGGAGATGCCGTAGGGGAGGTTCCCGCAGACGCAGGCAATGCCCGGCGGGAGATCGGCTGGCGCGTCGACCTTGAGGATGTCCTTGTTGAGAAGCTCCAGGGCCCCCGAGGAGGCCTCGGGCCACCCGGCGAGCCCCGCGCAGAGCCCCCTGTCCAGCTCCACGGCGCAGACGGCGAGCCCCAGGGCCAGGAGCGGCCTGGTGAGGGCGCCGAGCCCCGGGCCCACCTCAAGCACCAGGGGCCCGCGTCCGGCGGCCGAGGCCTCCGGGAGATCCCCGCCTCCGGCGGCCGCCTCCTCCCGCCCCCCCGCCTCGGCGAGCACGAGGGCCGCCATCCGCGCCGCCGCCCCGGAGTCCTTCAGGAAATTCTGGCTCCGGCGCCTGGCGGGCGCGAGGCCCAGGCCCCGGAGCTCGCCTCTCGGGCCTTTCACGGGGGGCACTCCGCAGGCCACCTGGTCCTGGCCTCCGACTCCGGGGCGAGGGGGTTCTCGCCGCGGGCGAGCTGGAGGGCGCCCAGGTAGCCTATCATGGCGGCGTTGTCGGCGCACCAGGAGGGCCTGGGCACGTGCAGCGCCACGCCCAGCCGCCCGCAGGCGGCCGCGGCCGCCCTCCGCAGGGCGCCGTTCGCGGCGACGCCCCCCGCGAGCACGGCGCCTTTCGCGCCCGTCGCCCTGACCGCGGCCTCGAGCTTCGCGGCCATGACCTCCACCGCCGCGGCCTGGAAGGAGGCCGCGAGATCGCAAAGCTCCCGCGCACCGTCCGGCGCGCGGTCGAGCCCGTGGGCGCGGTAGAGGTCCGCCACCCGGGTCTTGAGCCCGCTGAAGGAGAAGTCCAGGCCGTCCCTGAGCATGGGACGGCTGATGCGGTAGGCCTCCGGATCGCCCCGCTCCGCCATCCTCTCGATGACGGCCCCGCCCGGGTAGCCCAGGCCCATGAGCTTGGCAGACTTGTCGAAGGCCTCCCCCGCCGCGTCGTCCAGGGTGCGCCCCAGCGTGCGGAAGGTCAGGAGATCCTCCATGAGGAAGAGGCTCGTGTGGCCCCCCGAGGCCACGAGGGCCACCAGCGGGAACCCCGGCTCGCCGGGCGCGGCAGGGGCGCCCGGGCCGCCGCCCCCCCCGGGGGCGCGCGCCGTCCCCCCCGTCCGGGCGATCAGGAACGGCGCGAGCGCGTGGGCCTTCACGTGGTTGACGCCCGTGGCGGGCAGGCCGGCGGCGAGGGAGAGCCCCTTGGCGAAACTCAGGGCCACCAGGAGCGCCCCCACGAGACCCGGCCCCTGGGTGACGGCGATGCCGTCCAGATCGGAAAGGCGCTTGCCGGACCGCTCCAGGACCTCGGAGGCGAGGGCGTCCACGGCCTCCAGGTGCGCCCGGCTGGCTATCTCGGGCACCACGCCGCCGTAGCGACGGTGGAGGTCGACCTGGCTCCGCACGGCCTCGGCGAGCACCAGGGGGCCGTCGGTCACGGCCGCCGCCGTCTCGTCGCAGGAACTCTCGAGGGCGAGGACCGGCATTCACCCACCCCCCTTCCGGACGGGGGCGGCCCCGGAGCCGGCGCCGCCTGCCCCCCCGCCGCCGCCCTCGGCGCCGCCTGCCCCCCCGCCGCCCCCGGTTCCGGCCGCGGCCCCGCCGCTCCGGGCCTCGCCGGAAGCGTCCCCCGGCCCCTCCTCCTCCGGAAAGCACTCCTCCGGAAAGCGGCCCCCGGCGGGGGCCCCCCCGCCCGCCCCGTGGCCGGGGTGGCCGGCGGGCTCCAGATGGAAGATCAGCTCGGAGCGGGGGAAGAGGCCGGCGATGGCCCGGGACACCTCCACCCCCATGGCGTGGGCCTCGGAGACCGGGAGCGCCCCGTCCACCACGAGATCCACCGCCATGATCCGGAAGGGCCCGGAGCGCCGGGTCCTCAGCCGCCGGTAGCCCAGGATGCCGGGGCTCCGGGAGCGGATGACGCCCGCGATGGCCCGCAGGTCCTCGTCCGGGAGGGAGTGGTCGGCGAGGGTGGCCAGGGCGTCGCGCGCGAGGTTCCAGCCGGTCTTGATGATGAAGAACGACACGCACATGGCGGCCGCCGGGTCGATGAAGCCCAGATCCAGGGAGGGGTCCGCCAGGAGGCCGACCTGTATGGCCAGGAGCGCCGCGAGGATGCCCAGGGACGTGTAGACGTCCGTCATGAGGTGCCAGGCGTCCGTGACCAGCGCCGGGGAGGCGTACCTCCTGCCGGTCCTGAAGAGGTGCCGGGAGACCAGGAGGTTCACCAGCGAGGAGGCGAGCATCACCGCCGCCCCCGCCCCCGGCGAGTCGAGCGATCCCCCCTCCCCCAGGGCGTGGACGGACTCCCGGACTATGTAGAGCCCGCCGGCGATGATGAGGAGGGCCTCGAACAGGGCGGCTATGTTCTCCGCCCTGCCGTGCCCGAAAGGGTGGTCGTGGTCCGGCGGGGCGCCGGACACCCTCACCGCCGCGAAGGTCATGAGGGCCGCCAGCAGGTCGAGGAAGGAGTGCGCCGCCTCCGACACCACCGCGATGGAGCCCGTGGCCGCTCCCGCCGCGAGCTTGAGCGCGATGAGGGCGGAGTTGGAGGCGATCGAGAGCATGGCGCAGCGGCTCTTGGCCCGGGTCTCGGCGGCTTCCGCGCCGGGCCCCCCGGCGGCGGATCCCGCCTCCCCTCCCCCGGGCGCGCCGGCGCCGGCGGGACCCGGTGCGCCCCCCGCCCCCCCCGGGGCGGCTCCCGCCCCGTCCGGGGACAGGCCCGGCCCGCGCGGCGCGGCGCCCTCCCCGGGCGCCGGCCCGCCGCGGAAAGCCGTATCATCGGCCACGAGACCCCTCCTTCACTTGCCCGGCCCCCCGCCCGCCGCCGGAACGGCTGCCGGGGCCGTCACAGGCCCCTGCGGACCATGAGGTCCCTGACCTTGGGCCGGATCCCCGCCGCCGCCGCCTCGGCCTCGCGCTTGCTGTCGTAGGGCCCGAGGGCCAGGGCCCACAGCCCGCTCTTCAGCCTGGGGTAGGCGTCCGTGTCCATGATGGACAGCTCCACGCCCCGGCGGCGCTG
>JAITEZ010000131.1 GCA_031281735.1 Deltaproteobacteria bacterium
AGGGAGACCCTCGCGGACGCGGACAGCCTCGCCGGCATCCTCCGGGAGGCCGGCGGGCAGGGCGGCTGGGGCGCGGAGATGAGGAAGTCCGCGGAGGCGCTCCTGCGGGGCGGTTCCGCGGCCCCGGAGGCCGCGGGCGCGGCGGGCGGTGCCGGGGCGCGGGAAGCCTCCTGGGGGGAGAGGGTCAGGGAAGCCGAGGCGCTGGCGGGGGAGTTCGCGCGGGAGGCGCGGGCCCTCATGGGGCTCCTGGGCTGGGGGGGGGACGCGGGAGCCCTCGAGTTCGCGGCGGCGGCGCGGGCGGCCGGGGACGCGCTGGCCTTCCGCGACTCCCTCGCCTCCTGCGTGCAGTATCTCGCCCTCCGCGCGGAGGCGGAGTCCCTGGGCCTCGGGCCCTTCGCGGAAGCCCTGGAGGGCGGCCGCGTGCCCGAGGGCGGGGAGTCGCGCTCCCTCGAGCGCAGCTTCCGGGCGCGGTTCGCCTTCCACGCGGTGGGCGAGGATCCCGGGACCTTCGCCATGGCCCGCGAGGACCGCGGGTACCTGCTGGATCTCCTGCGCCGGAGCTACGAGTCCAAGCTCGCCGGGGCGGTCGACCACGTCAGGGGCCTGAGGCGGGCGCCGGGGTTCGCGGACGGCGTGCCCAGGCAGGAGATGAACCTCCTGCTGAGGGAGCACAGCAAGAAGAGGAGGCACCTGCCGATCCGGAGGCTCCTCTCCGGGCTCCCCGAGCTGGTGAGGAGGCTCACCCCGTGCCTCCTGATGAGCCCGCAGTCCGTGGCGCAGTACCTGCCCGCGGACTCGCCCCCCTTCGACCTGGTGATCTTCGACGAGGCCTCCCAGATCCCCTCCGCCGATGCCGTGGGGGCGCTGGCCCGGGGGAGGAGGGCCGTGGTGGTGGGGGATCCGAAGCAGCTCCCTCCCACGGAGTACTTCGCCCGGCGCCTGGAGCCCCAGGAGGCCCCCGACGGCGAGGTCGGGGACGACCCGGAGCCCCTGGAGAGCATCCTGGACGACTGCCTGGCCGCGGGTCTCCCACGGGTGAGCCTCGCCTGGCATTACCGCTCCCGCTCGGAGAGCCTCATCTCCTTTTCCAACTCGCGCTACTACGGGGGGGGGCTCGTGACCTTCCCGTCCCCGGACTCCTCGGGCCGCGCGGTGTCCTTCCGGAAGGTGGACGGCGTCTACGGCCGGGGCGGCGGCAAGACCAACCGGATCGAGGCCGAGGCGGCGGTGGCGGAGACGGTGGCCCTCCTGCGCTCCCCCGAGGCGGCGGGCCCGGGCTTCTCGGTGGGGATCGTGACCTTCAACCAGGCGCAGCAGGAGCTCATAGAGGATCTGCTCGAGCGCGAGCGGTCGGCCGATCCAGCCATCGATCGCTTCTTCGACCCGGCCCTCGAGGAGCCGGTCATCGTCAAGAACCTCGAGAACATCCAGGGCGACGAGCGCGGCGTGATCCTGTTCTCCGTGGGCTACGGCCCCGACGCTGAGGGGAAGATGTCCCTGAACTTCGGGCCCCTCAACAAGGCGGGCGGAGAGCGCCGCCTGAACGTCGCCATCACGCGGGCCCGCCGCGCGGTGAGGGTCCTGGCCTCCTTCCTCCCGGAGGCCATCGCGACGGGCCCCGCCACCCCCCGCGGCGTGGTCGATCTGCGGGATTTCATGGCCTACGCCCTGGCGGGGGGGGCGGCCGCGGGCGGCGCGGGCGGCGGCCCCGCCTCGGACTTCGCGGCCTTCGTGGCGGAAGGCCTCGCCCGGCGCGGCTGGGAGACGGAAGCGGCCCTGGGCGCCTCGGGCCTGAAGATGGATCTCGCCGTGGCCGATCCCGGCCGCCCCGGGCAGTATCTCGCGGGCATCGAGTGCGACGGGGAGTCGTACCGGGACGCCGCCACGGCCGTCGACCGCGAGATCCTCCGGGGCGAGGTGCTCGCGGGCCTCGGCTGGAGGATCCTGCGCGTCTGGAGCATGGAGTGGTGGAAGCCCTCGGGCCTCGCCGAAGCCAACGCCCGCCTGGACGAGCTGGACGCCGAGCTCAGGGAGATGGCGAGGCTGCGGCGCGAGGGGGAGGCCCGGGCCGGGGACGTCCCCGGCTCATCCGGCGGCGGCCTCGGCTAGACCCGGTCTTCGGCTGGGAGCAGGCCCTGCCGGCGTTGGGGGGAATCGTCGGCTCCACTGCCCTTGGTTCGCAACGCCGCGTATCCGCATCAGGGTGCGATTCGGGGATACTCGTGCGGGCTGGGTGGACTATCCCAGTGCCGCACAGCTACGTTCTGCCGTCCTGGAACATGTCTAATGATAAGTTGCATTTAAGATTTCATCATGGTAGGTTGATTGCCATGGGGGAATTCCATGGCCAGAAACGCAACATATACGCAGAGGCAGATATCACGAGCCAGGGAGTTAAGAGATAACCATGATAACGATCGAGAATACAGAGCGGCCCTCGTTTTTCTCTTCATAGCCGAGTTAGGTCATACGGCTGAAGAAGCCGCGCAATTCTTTGGCATTGGGCTCAGAACAGTGTTTGGAGATTTGGATAGAATAAGGAAACCTGAAACCATAAGGAAAGGAGAGTGGGGTGGTGGCAACAATCACCTGATGACCTTCGATGAAGAAGCTGGATTTCTTAAGGAGTACCAGGAACAAGCCACAGCTGGAGAATTGATGTCTATGGCAGAGCTTCACGCTGAGTACAATACGCGTGTAGGCAAAGAGACGCCGAAGTCAACGTTCTATAGAGTGTTGAAAAGACACAACTGGCGGAAAGTGCTCCCAGGAGCCAGACATCCCAAAGGAGACTTGGCGCTTCATGGTGAGTTCAAAAAGAAGCACTCAAGATACATATGGATATGGCCTTAGAAAAGAACGTGAATCGCTATCCTGTTTATCTTATGTTCCAAGACGAAGCGCGCTTCGGCAGGACCTACGACCCAAAGCGGTGCTGGCGCCAAATGCCAAACGGACCGAAGATCAGTTTGTCTCTCGTCCGCCAATGCAATCATTTTTTTTGGGGCTATTCGCCCTTGGACTGTTCTCTTGGACTATATGAGAGCCGAGGACATGAGAACCCCGAATATGTCGCGCCTTCTTAGGAAAGCCAGCAAAGCGACCCAGTATTCCCGTGATGGAGCCTCAGGCCATTACAGCGCCGTCCAGACGGACACGCAGGAACTTCGGCTAGGGGTTTTCGTATTGACCGCCGGTTGCCGACGAGACGGTCACGTCCGGCGAAATGCGGAGCCCCTGTCATTAACTCCGATGCATCCTGACCGCAGATTCCCCTCCCGGTTGCCCCCCCGGCCCAGGCGGTACGCCTGCTGTCGCCTTGCCTGCGGCGGCGGCACGTGACGCGCCCCCGTCAGGGCCCCTGACCTTCTTCCGCGCCAGGCGCAGGCTTCCCGGCGTATCGCCGGGGCCCCGGATCCCGGGCCCTTGGCGTTCCCCGCCGCCGCACCGCCCCCCGCGGCGTGCGGGGCCGCCGTCCCCGCCCGGCCCGCTGGCCCTCCCTCCCTTCCGGCAAAAGCCCCCCCCTCCGTGCCGGCCCGCCCCGGCTGCCCGGCCCCGGCCTCTGGCCCCGTCCGCGGCCGGGGAGGCCGTCCTCCCGCAGCCCGGCGCAGCCTGCCCCGCCCTGAAAGGTATCCCGATGCCGCCAGACGAACGACAGCGCCGGTCGCGGGACTTCCCTGCGGTTTTGCGCGCGACAGTCTCCCCGGCGGCATCGGTGCCCGTCTGCGACTGCTATCCGCTCATACACGAGCTATCCGTTGAGAACGTCTCAGACGAGACGCTGCAGGGGCTCGCGGGGGGCGTGGAGGCGGATCCGCCGTTCTTCGCCCCGTTCCCGCTGACCTTCCAGCCGATCCGCCCCCGCCTCTCCTGCCTGCCCGCCGAGGCCTTCCGCCCGCCGGAATATGACTGGGTTTACCTGGCGTCCCTGCGGGAGCCCCGCGAGGCGACCGTCCGGGTCACCCTCGGCGTCCCCGATGCCGTCCTGTGCGCCCGGGAGTTCGCGGTGCTCCTGTACCCCTTCTGGCACTGGACGGGCCTCGGGGGCTTCCAGGAGAGCCTGGTCTTCCATGTCCGCGCCTCCGCGCCCCCCGGCCCCGCCGCGGCGGTCAGGGACAGCCTCGCCTCCCGCCTCGGCGGGGGGAATCCCCCTTCCGGGTACGGCGGGGGACCGTCGTGGGCCTGGGAGACGCTGGAGGCCGTATGGGAAGAGGCGAGCCGGCTGCAGGTCTCGCTGAAGGATCCGGACGGGCCGCGGCACTACTCCGGCGGCACCGTCCTGAGCCCCTCCGTCCTCGCGGCCCGGCTCGCGGGGGGCGTCCTCGACATGGCGGTCCTCCTGGCATCGCTCCTGGCCGAGTTCGGCCTCAACCCCCTCCTGGTCTTCTGCGAGAGGAGGCTCTTCGTCGGTGCCTGGCTGGTCCCGCTGGCGTTTTCCGGGCCCTGGACGGAGGAGCGGACTCCTTTCGCCAACTGCCTCTCCCGCGGGGATCTGGCGGTCGTGGATGCCGCCCTCGCCGGCCGGTCGGACCGGATCCCGACCTTCCGGGAGGTTGCCGATCTCTCCGCAGCGAGCTTCGAGGACTCCGGCTTCCTCGGCGTCCTGGACGTGACCCGCGCCGTCCAGGAGCGGGGTTCGCGCCCCGGGGTCGCGGGCTGTCCGGGCGACGTGAGGATCAGCCTTGCCTACCCGCGTAGACTCCTCCCGCCGCCGGGGGAGGCCGTCCCGGACTCCCCGCCCTCCCCGGCAGGAGCCGGGCGGGGCGGCTTTGGATCGGGCAAGGGAGGGTCGGGGGCGCCTCCCGGCGAGGGTGCCTTGGCCGCGCGGGGTGCCGACGCGGCGGGACATGCCGCGCCGGGACGTCCCTCCGGAACCACCGGCCTGCCGCCGGGGGGGGCGGGGGAGGGCTCCCGGCCCGGGGCTTCCCCCGTCCGTCTCGAGAAAACGTCCTCGCCTGCCGCGCCGGGACGTCCCTCCGGAACCGCCGGCCTGCCGCCGGGGGGGGCGGGGGAGGGCTCCCGGCCCGGGGCTTCCCCCGTCCGTCT
>JAITEZ010000139.1 GCA_031281735.1 Deltaproteobacteria bacterium
TGATCCCACTGCCAAAAGTCGGCTCCTGGATCTGGTATTGCCGAGAATCAAGAATCTGAGAGCATAGTTAAGGATAGTGCAAACGAGATATAGGCACTTCTCTCTCCTCCTACCTTCTAAAGGGAGCGTGCCCCCAGGCCGGGCCCAGGGATCCCCCACGTCCTGGGGGGGGATCCGCCCCTCCTACCAGTGTCGGCGCGAGGTCAGCCCGGAGAAAAGTTCCGGTAACCTTGGGGTAACGCCGCGTGGGTTCGCCTGTCGGATATATAGTAGTCGATTTTGAGACATATTACAGCGATGAGTACTCCCTGGGGCGCATGAGCGTCGAGGCGTACTGCCGGGATCCCCGCTTCGAGATCATCACGGCGGCGGTCTGGAGGAACGCCCCCGACCGCCTTCCCGCCGGCTGCGACGCCTACCACGGGACGCGGGACGAGATCCGGCGGGCCCTGGCGGGGGAGGCCCGCCGGCACCCGGACGCCGTCTGGGCGGCGCACAACGCGTGGTTCGACGGCTACATCCTGGAGTGCCTGCTCGGCGTGCACCCCCGGATGCTGCTCTGCACGGCCGCCCTCTCCAACTGGACGGGGCACAGCCGGATCGCGGGGCGGAGCCTCAAGGCGCTGTGCAGGCTGATCGGGCTGGGGAGGAAGGGGGAGGACCGCGAGGCGGCGAAGGGCATGAGGCTCGCCGACTTCACCCCCGGGGGCCTGGAGAGGTACGAGATCTACTGCCGGCACGACGCGTTCCTCGCCGCGCAGCTCCTCAACTCGCAGCTGCGCGACCGGCGCGTGACGCCGGAGGTCCTGGAGATGGTGGACATGAGCGTCCGGATGTACACCCGGCCGCTCCTGGAGCTTGACCGGGCGCGGCTGGAGGCGTACCGGGAGCGTCTCCTGGCGGGGCAGGACGCCGACCGCGAGCGGATGCGGAGGCTCTTCGACTTCCCCGACCGGGACTCCTTCCTGAAGGCGCTGCGCGGCCGGGACAGCTTCACGGCGATGCTGAGGCGGCTCGGGGCGGAGGTCCCGATGAAGCGCAGCGCTGCCCGGGAGAGGGCCGCGGGCGAGGCGGCGGCCGCCCGCGACCGGTTCATGGCGCGGATAGCGGAGGGCACGTTCGACCCCGCCGACAAGCCCGCCCTCGCCCGGGCGCTCCGCGCCATCAGGGAGCCCGTGGACGTGCCCGCGCTGGCGAAGGGGGACCCGGGGTTCATGGCCCTGGCCTCCGGCCCGGATCCCGACGTGGCCCTCCTGTGCCGCATGAGGCAGGGGAACAACGGCAACGCCCTCCTCTCCCGGACGGAGACGCTCCTCGGCATAGCCTCCCGCGGCCCCCGGCTGTCGGTCCCGCTGATGCCCTGGGCCTCGCATACCGGGCGGTACACGGGGGCCCTGGGCTCGGGCGAGTCCTCGGACCGGGTGAACCTCCAGAACCTCCCGAAGCGCGACGGGGACCTGGGGCTCCGGGAGGCGATCCGCGCCCCGGAGGGGATGGTGATCGTGGCGGGGGACTCCCGGCAGATCGAGGCGCGGGTCGGCGCCTGGGTGGCGGGGGAGGAGAGGCTTCTCGAGGGGTTCCGGGGGGGCGAGGACCTCTACGCGGGGATGGCCGCGGAGATAGAGGGCATCCCCGCGGAAGAGATAGCCGGGGGCTGCGCGGCGGGCGATCCCCGGTACAAGGCGATGCGGGCGGTGGGCAAGGTCACGATGCTCAGCTCGCAGTACGGGATAGGGCCGGGCCTGCTGGCCCTGTACTTCAGCCGCGCGGGGCTTGCCCTCGCCCCGGACGCCGCGGGGCACCGGGCGCGGGCGCGGGAGATCCACGCCCTGTACAACAGGCGGCACGCCCGGATCGCCGCCTGCCGGGCGGAGTGCGGGAGGTCCCTGGACCGCCTGGCCTCCTCCCCCCCGGGGACGGTGCTGCGGCTGGGGCCCGCCCCGGGCGCGGCCCTCTTCCGGACGGGTGGCGGCGCGGGCGCGGTCCTGCTGACGTCGGGGTTCCTCCTCCTGTACCCGAACCTGCGGAGGGCGGGGGACGGCTACGCCTACGACCTGTACGAGGGCGGGCGGCAGGCGGAGCGGCGCCTCTACGGGGGCCTGCTGTTCGCGAACCTCGTGCAGGCGTACTCGTTCCACATCCTCTGGCTGCAGGGGCTGGCGATAAACAGGCGGTGGCGCGTGGTATCGAACGTCCACGACTCGTGGGTGGCGGTATGCCGCGGGGACGAGGCGGACGCGGCCGCCGCCGGGATGCTGGGGATACTGAGGGCCCCGCCGCCGTGGGCGGCGGGCGTCCCCCTGGACGCCGAGGTGCAGGTCTCTGGCTGTTACGACATAGCGTGAGCGGGCCGGGGTCCCGCGCGCGAAGGGCATGTCCCCTCCGGGCATGGATGAGGAGGCACGTGATGTCGCTTAGGGAAAAGATGCTGAAGCAGCTGAGTTGCTATTTCGAGGGCAAGGTATGCAGTTCCGAAAAGATAGATGACAGCATTCGTATCAGGCTGACTCCGGAACAGGGACTGCT
>JAITEZ010000219.1 GCA_031281735.1 Deltaproteobacteria bacterium
CCCGGGGCAGGCCCCAGGCCCAGTTCTCGGCAACGCCCGTCGTATCGGGGCTTGTCCTTGTTCTCGAGGGCGATCCTCCGCGTCTCGTCGATGCGCTCCTGGCTGCAGTGGCACCAGTAGGCGTGGCCGGAGCCGAGCAGCCGGTCGGCGTACTCGCGGTACGTCTCCGCCCGCTGCGTCTGGAAAACGGGCTCGCCGTCGTAATCGAGACCCAGCCACTCCAGGGAGGAGAGGATGTCGAGGGTGTACTCGGGCCGCGAGCGCTGGAGATCGGTGTCCTCGATGCGGAGGACGAACTCACCTCCCGCGTGGCGGGCCGCGAGCCAGTTGAAAAGGGCGGTGCGCGCCCCCCCGATGTGGAGGTGGCCGGTGGGGCTGGGTGCGAAACGGGTCTTCATTTGCTAGTCCTTGGCGAAGGAGGGGGGCGGGTTCGCCGCGTACGTCTCGGGGCCCGTCCGGGCGGCCCGGGGGCCGCCTGCGGGGGCCCCCGGCGGCGGGAGCTCCCGGCCGCTGGGGCGCCTCCCTTCCCGTTGCCGGGCATGTCAGGGCGGGAGCCGCCCTGAGGCGGGGATCCCCTCAGGAGGGAAGCGGATCCTCCCGGTAGGGGGCGAGTGCCGGGGCGGGGCTAGCCTCCCGGCACGCGGCGAGCGGAAGGCGAACGGCACCCACGGCCCGCGTCACCGCGCCGGGGAGGGTACTCACTCCGCGGCGGCCAGCGTCCCCCGGGGAGGCCGCAGGGTCTCGCTCGCCCGCAAAGGCCGCGGGGTTCTGGTTCAGGTGGTTTCAATACAGCGGCGAAACTATCAATATTACTATTTTTCGGATCCGGCAAGTCTTGTTTTTCAGGTCCGGATCCGCTAGCATGGGCAATTCAGTCGGACCGGATCCCTTTCCAGGCCTTGCTGATTTTTTTACATTCTGGGCCTTCCGCCCATGCCGCGCCCGGTGTCAGCGGGAGACCCGCCAGTGCCTCTCCCGCCCCCGGCGGCCCCCGCCGTGGGGCCATCCCGCCGGACCGCCGAGCGCGGCCCCGCCGCCGAAGGAGGACGATTATGCCAAGGACGCCTTTCCTGGCCGGCAACTGGAAGATGTACAAGACCGGGGCCGAGGCAGTCTCTTTCATCGAGGCCGCCAAGCCACTCCTGGCCGGGATCACCGGCCGCGAGGCGGCCGTGGCGGTGCCCTTCACGGCCATCGCCGAGGCGGCCCGGGCCGCCAGCGGCACGGGTATACTCATCGGCGCCCAGAACGTGCACTGGGAGAGGGAGGGGGCATACACCGGCGAGATCTCGACAGGCATGGTCAAGGCGGCTGGCGCCTCCTTCGTCATCCTGGGCCACAGCGAGCGGAGGCAGTTCTTCGGGGACACGGACGAGTGGGTGGCGAAAAAGCTGCAGGCGGTCCTGGAGGCATCCCTGGTGCCCGTGGTCTGCGTGGGCGAGACGCTCGCCCAACGCGAGTCCGGCGACACCTTTAGGATCCTGGCCTCCCAGCTCAAGGGGAGCCTCGCGGGGCTCAATGCCGAGCGGGCAGCGCCCCTGGTCGTTGCCTACGAGCCGGTATGGGCCATCGGCACCGGCAAGACCGCCACCGCCGTCCAGGCCCAGGAGGTGCACGCCTTCCTCCGGGCCGAGCTCGCGACCCTCCTGGGCGAGAAGACCGCCTCCGCCACCCGCCTGCTGTACGGCGGTTCGGTCAAACCGGACAACGTGAAGTCCCTCCTCTCCGAGGCGGACATCGACGGGGCCCTCGTGGGCGGCGCGGCCCTCAAGCCGGACTCCTTCGCCCAGATAGTGAAATTCGACTCCTGAGCGGGGTTCCGCCCCGCCGCCCCTGTCCCCGCGGCCGGCCGCACGCCGGGAGCGTGCCACCGACCCCGCGCGGGCCGCCGCGGGCCCCCACAAACCGCGCCCAGGCCCTCTCCTGGCCCGCCCCCTCCCAGGACTACCCAATCCATGGCCACCTCTTCCTTCCTGCATTCCGGCATCACCATCATCCACGTGATCGCTGCCCTCATCCTCATGGTCAGCGTCCTGCTCCAGACGGGCAAGGGCTCGGGCCTCGGGGCGGCCTTCGGCGGTTCCTCCTCCTCGGTCTTCGGGGCCCGGGGCCCCGCCGGCCTCATAGCCAAGGTGACTGCCGTGGCGGCCGTGATTTTCATGACCACCTCTTTCACCCTGGCCATGGCGGCCAGGGGAGGCGCAGGGGCTTCCATCGTGCCCGACGATGTGGGCTCGCCTCCCCCGGTCTCTGATGAGGCCTCTGCGCCGGAGGCTGACGTCTCCGCCCCCCCCGTCACGTCCCCGGCGGCCGCCGGGGACGGGGGCCCGGACGGTGCCGTTTCCCCCGCCGTGGACGCGGGCGGGACGGCCCCCTCCGCCGCGGGCGACGGCGACGCATCGATGCCGCCCGAGACCGGGGGCGAGGGTGGGGGAACCGTTGCGGACGGGTCCGGCGCTGTCCCCGCCGCAGGATCTCCCGCTCAACCCGCCATCGGGTCACCCGCCGACTCATCCGCGGCGGAACCCGCTGATGGCGGGGACGGTCCCGCCGCTGAGTGACGCGGCTTTTCCCCTTGACTATCCTCGTTCGCCTGGCAGATAATACCCATTTGTCCAGCCAGACGGGGTTTTTCCCAGCCCGCCGGCGGCGGAGGCGCAGATTTCCATGGAGCCAGTCCGGGACAATCTGAGGTTCGCTCTGGATTCCTTCCCTGAGGCGGGGACTGAGTTCGAGTTCGTGCTGTCGACCTCGACGCTCATGCCCTATCTTACCGTTGCGGCAGAGGGCGATCCGGATGGCACCCCCAACCTCGTGACCTCCCTGCGGGGACGGCTCGATCTCAAGCTCGCCGGCAGGCGGCTCATCGTCAAGGGTCAGTTCTCGGTCAAAACCGAGATGATCTGCGCCCGTTGCCTCTCCACTTTCATCGGTAAAGTGGGGGACACTGTGGACGAGGTTGTGGAGCTGGGCGAACCGGGCGGCCGCGAGGCACACGAGGATCCCGACGGCCTCGTCCGCGTGAAGGACGGCGTCTTCGATCTCGCCCCTCTTGTGGCCGAGTTCTTCTGGCTCTCCTGGCCGGTGCGGGCGCTCTGCCGCCCCGACTGCGCCGGCCTCTGCCCCGGTTGCGGGGCCAACCTCAACGATGGGCCCTGCCTCTGCCGGGGGGCCACCGCCACCCGCCATTAGAGCCGGCCCCCTCGCTTCACCGGCTTTCCCCGGCCCCCCGCCCGGCGTGGGGCCGCAGCCCGATTCCTGCGGATCAGGGCTCCCACCATCTGCCTAAGGACTAGAGAGTTATGGCTGTTCCCAAGAGAAGACAATCCAAGATGAAGGGCAGGCAGCGCCGGACCCACTATACGGCGATCTCGCCCACTCTCTCCAAGTGCCCAAAGTGCGGCGAGTTCCTGCGCCCGCACACCGCCTGCCCCACATGCGGCCAGTACCGCGGGAGGGTGATCCTGACCGTCAAGACCAGCAAACGGGAGGAGGAGAGGGCCAAGGCCGCCAACGGCTGACGCCCCCGGCGCATGAGCATGCCTGAACCACCCTGCCCCGGCCAGCCCGCGTCTCCCGGCCCCGCGTTGGCCCCGCCCTCCCGCGCTGCCGGCTTCCAGACCCCCCTTCACTCCCCTGCGGCGGCCCGGAGGTTCCGGTGAGCGGGGACGGGCTCAAGACGGTACTCGTGACGGGCGGCGTCCGCGGCATCGGGCGCGCCTGCGCCGTTGCTCTGGGAGGCCCCGGCCGTGCGGTGTACGTGACCCACTCCAACCCCGAGTCCCCCGGCGTGTCGCAGACCCTGGACTGCCTGAGGGCCGCCGGAACCGACTTCTGCGAGGCCCAGTGCTGGTGTGCCGAGGACTCCGTTGAGGCCGAGGCCAGGATCAGGGGAATCGTGGAGGCTCGCGGCAGGCTGGACGTGCTCGTCAACAACGCCGGGATCATCCGGGACGGCATCTCCGTGAGGCTCTCGGACGAGGACTTCCGGCGGATAGTCGAGGTGGATCTCTTCTCTGTCTTCAGCCTTTGCCGGGCGGCCGCGCGCCACATGCTCAAGGCCCGCTCGGGACGCATCATAAACATGAGCTCGGTCGTGGCCTTCACCGGCAACCCCGGCCAGGCCAACTACTCGGCCGCCAAGGCCGGGGTGGCCGGGCTGACGCGGACCCTCGCCCTGGAGTACGCCTCCCGCGGCGTGACCGTGAACGCCGTGGCCCCCGGCTTCATAGACACCGATATGACGAGGGCCATCCCGGCCAAGGCCTCCGAGGCCCTCCTGTACCGGATACCGCTGGGCCGCATGGGCGAGCCGGAGGAGGTGGCCGCGGCCGTGGCCTTCCTGGCCTCCGATGCCGCCGGCTATATCACGGGCCAGACCATCCACGTTAACGGCGGTATGTACATGTAGCCCGCACGGGCCCGCACCGGGCCTCCGGGGACGCCAAGCCGCCGCCGCCCCGCCTTTTTCCAGCCCCGTGGGCGGAAGGGGGCCAGACGCCTTTAGGCGACCCATCCCGAGGAGATTTCATTCCCTATGTCTGACGATATATTCGAGCGCGTGAAAAAGGTTGTCGTGGATCAGCTCACCGTCGAGCCCTCTGAGGTGCTCCCCGAGTCCTCGTTGCAGGACGATCTCCAGGCCGACTCCCTGGATCTCGTGGAGCTAATGATCGGCATGGAGGAGGAGTTCGATGTCAAGATCGACGATGAGGCGGCCCAGTCCATCAAGACCGTCCAGGACGCGGTGGACTTCATCTCCCGCAACGCCAGCTGAGGGCGCGCCTTGAGGACAGACGTACCCAGAAGGTGCGCCGTAACCGGGATAGGCCTCGTGACCCCCGTGGGCACGGGACTTGAGAAGGCCTGGGGCAACATCGTGGCGGGGCGGGGCGGGGTTGGCCCCGTGACCTGCTTCGACGCGTCAGGCCTGAAGACCAGGATAGCGGCCGAGGTCAAGGATTTCGACCCCCTGGACTACATGGACAGGAAGACCGACAAGAGGCTCGCCACCTTCATCAAGTACGCGGTGGCGGCCTCGCGGATGGCGGTTGCCGACGCGGGCCTGGAGATAACCAACGACCTCGCCCCCCTGTGCGCCTGCTCCATGGGATGCGGGCTGGGCGGCCTCAAGATGATGGAGGACAGCCACTCCGTCATCATGGAGGGCCGGGCCGACCGCATCAGCCCCTTCTTCATCCCCATGATGATAGGGAACATGTCGGCGGGGCAGGTGGCGATAGAGCTGGGCCTCACCGGCCCTAACTACCTCTGCGCCACGGCCTGCGCGGCGGGCACCCACGCCATAGGCCTGGGCTTCGAGCTCGTCCGCGATCACGGCATGGAGGCGGCGGTCTGCGGCGGGACCGAGTCGGTCATCACCCCACTGGCGATAGCGGGGTTCAACGCCATCAAGGCCCTCTCCACCCGCAATGACGACCCCGGGCGGGCCTCGCGGCCCTTCGACCGCGACCGCGACGGCTTCGTCGTGGGGGAGGGCGCGGGGATACTGGTCCTCGAGGAATGGTCCCGCGCCAAGGCGCGGGGCGCCCGCATATACGCAGAGATCCTGGGGTACGGGGCGAGTTGCGACGCCTTCCACATCACGGCGCCCAGGGACGACGGCGGCGGAGCCGCCCTTTCCATGGCGGCCGCGCTCAGGGACGCCTCCGCCCGCGGGATCAGACCCTCGGATATCGGCTACATAAACGCGCACGGCACCTCGACGGACCTGAACGATCAGATGGAGACCCTCGCCGTCAAGACGGTCTTCGGCGATCTGGCCACGGGGATCCCCGTGAGCTCCACGAAATCCATGACGGGGCACCTCCTGGGGGCAGCGGGCGGCGTGGAGGCCGCATTCACGGCGCTCGCCATCCGCGACGGGATCCTCCCGCCCACCGTGAACCTCGAGAACCCCGACCCCGCCTGCGATCTGGATTATGTGCCCAATGTGGCCCGCAAGAAGGCGCTCAGGGCAGCCATGAGCAACTCCTTCGGTTTCGGGGGGACCAACGGGTCCGTCATCCTCGGGGCTCCGGACGCCTGGTAGCGCCCCCGCTGGCGGCCCCTCACTGGGGGGCGCCGGCGGCACCGTCCCCGCCCTTTCCGCCGGCCGCCGCGGGCGACTGCCGGGCCGCCCCGGCGGCTGCCCTCAAGGCCCGTCGGCGCCACGGCCCCCGGCCCGTCGGCATCCCCGCCGGGGGATGCCGACCCAAAGGAGATGGCACCTTGAAAACAACCCTCCTCGCCCCCGCCATCCTTCTCCCCGCCCTGGCCTTCGCCCTCGCAGCCATGCACCTCGCCCTCGCCTCCCCCCTCCTTGCCCAGCCCACCGTTTCCGGGGAGAGCTGGCAGACACTGGAGTACGGCGACCTGACCGTCACGGCGTTCTCCGACCGCACGGGCACCATGCCGTATTCCATCTTCTTCGACATCTCTGCGGAGGATTTCGCGGCCCTCGCGAAGGCCGGAGGCTCACCCTCGGAGGGGGAGCTGGCTTCCTGGATCAACTTCTTCCTGGTGGAAAAGGGCGATCGGGTCTTCCTGGTTGACACCGGGGTCGGTGCCGGGCCTGGCATCGTTCCGCTCCTCCGTGCCGCCGGCCGCGAGCCGGGGACGGTAACCGACATCCTCATCACCCATTTCCACGGCGATCACATCGGCGGCCTCCTGGACAAGGACGGCGGGACGGCCTTCCCTGCGGCCACGCTGCACACGCCCAGGCGCGATGAGGAATACTTCATACCCGCCGACGGCACCGATGTCCCGGGGACGGAGCTCGCCCGCAAGGTGACCCTCCCCTACCGCGACGCCGGCCGGTACCAGGCCTTCGAGCCGGGGGGGCGGATGGCCACGGGGGTCAAGTCCTCCAGCCTGTGGGGCCACACCCCCGGGCACACCGGCTTCCTCTTCGAGAGTTCCCGCGGCCCCTTCCTCGCCTGGGGAGACATCGTCCACGCCTATCTCGTCCAGTTCGCCCGCCCCGAGGTGACCCTCTCCTACGACGTCGACCGTCCAGCTGCGGCGGAGACCCGCCGGAGGGTATTCAACGAGGCCGCCGACACCGGCTATCTCGTGGCCGGGGCCCATCTGCCTTTCCCGGGCGTGGGCCAGGTGACCCGCCAGGACGGGGCTTTCTCCTGGATCCCCTTCCATCCCGCCGGGGCGGCGGGCGGGGGGGGCGCGTCCGGAGGCGCGCCCGTGGAATAGTCCCACCCGGTCCCGCTCCGCCACGTCCGCCCGCAGTTCCCCCCGCCTTCCCCCGCCTCCGGGGCACCACCTTCCGCTGGCGGCCCCGTCCCACGGGCCGGCCATCTCCGTCCCCGGATCCAGCCCCCCGGCGGGTTACCGGCCCGCTGACCCGTCCGCCCCTTGCCGGCACCGCGCCCGCCCCGCCGGGCCGGGGCCCTGACACCAAGGAGAGAGCATGTCCGGCGTCATAGCCATCGGCTCGGATCACGCCGGTCCGGAACTCAAGAGCGCGGTGATTTTCTATCTCTCCGCCAAGGGTCTCCAGACCATGGATCTTGGCGTGCCCATCGGCACGGCGGCCTGCAACTACCCCGACATAGCCCGGAAGGTGGTGTCGGCCGTGCTCTCCGGCGAGGCGGGGCGCGGCATCCTCATCTGCGGCACCGGCGCCGGCATGTGCATGGTGGCCAACAAGGCCGCCGGCATCCGGGCGGCCAACTGCCCGAACGAATACACGGCCCGGATGGCACGCGCCCACAACGACATCAACATCCTCACCCTGGGGGCCAGGGTCCTGGGGCACGGGCTCGCCCTCGAGATCGTGGAGTGCTTCCTGGAGACCCCTTTCGAGGGCGGGCGCCATCAGGAGCGCCTGGCCCTGTTCAACTGACACCGGGGCCCTCTGGCCCCCGCGGCCCGCCACGGGCGTGCCGCGCCGGATCCAAGCGATGTCTTCAAGCAAGAGAGACTATCACGCCGACAACCAGCTCGAGGCCATACTCGCCGGCGAACTGGGGCGCCAGCGCGACAACCTGGAGATGATCGCCTCCGAGAACTTCGTCTCCGAGCGCGTGCTCCGCGCGGCCGCCTCCGTATTCACCAACAAGTACGCCGAGGGCTACCCGGACCGGCGCTACTACGGGGGGTGCGAGTTCGCGGACCGTCTCGAGAGCCTGGCGGTCGCCAGGGCCCGCAAGCTCTTCGGGGCCGAGCATGCCAACGTCCAGCCGCACTGCGGGTCCTCCGCCAACATGGCGGCCTTCTTCGCCGTCATGAAGCCCGGCGACCCCCTCCTGGGCATGGACATGTCCCACGGCGGCCATCTCACCCACGGGGCCCCGGTCTCGTTTTCCGGGAAGGTGTTCAAGGCGTACTTCTATGGGGTCAGGCGGGACACCGAGATCATCGACTACGACGAGCTCACCCGCCTCGCGGAAGAGATCAGGCCCAAGGTCATCGTGGCCGGGGCCAGCTCGTACCCCCGGATCATAGACTTCGAGCGCTTCCGGGAGGCGGCCGACCGGGCGGGGGCCGTCCTCATCGTGGACATGGCCCACTACGCGGGCATGGTGGCGGCGGGGCTCTACCCCTCCCCCGTGCCCCATGCCGAGATAGTGACCTCCACCACCCACAAGACCCTCCGGGGGCCCCGCGGCGGGTTCGTGCTGTGCAGGCGCACCTTCGCCAAGGCGATTGACGACGAGGTCTTCCCCGGGCTCCAGGGCGGTCCCCTCATGCACATCATAGCCGCCAAGGCAGCCGCCCTGGCCGAGGCCCTGGAGCCGGACTTCATCGACTACCAGCGGCAGATCCTGCGGAACGCGGCGCGGCTCGCCACCCGGCTCGTTGACGCTGGCTACCGGCTGGTCACCGGCGGCACCGACATCCACCTGGTGCTCATCGACCTGCGCTCCAAGAACATCACCGGCCAACAGGCGGAAGCGGCCCTGGACAAGGCTGGCATCACCGCCAACAAGAACTCCATCCCCTTCGACCGCGAGCGCTACACCGTGACCTCGGGGCTCAGGCTCGGCACGGCCGCGCTCACCACCCGGGGCCTGGGCGAGTGCGACATGGACGAGGTGGCGGATTTCGTCACCACGGCCCTCCAGAGCATCGACGATGACACCAGGCTCAGAAGGATCCGCGAGCAGGTCACCGCCTTCTGCCGCAAGTTCCCCCTCTATCCCGGGCTGGACTTCTAAATCCCCGCCGCCCTTCGCGGCCGAGCGAGCCCCAGAGGCGTGAGGTATCCCGGCCGTGCTGACGTTCACCGGTGACTCGGGCTGTCGGAGGCGGATCCGGTGCCCGCCTTGTCCGCCGTGGCCGTTCGCGGTGCCTGGGGCCCTTGGCCGTCAGCGGCCCGCTTGGATGATCGGCCCGCGATACTGTCTTTCTGCAGCAGAGGCGCTGTTTATCGGTGGGCGGCGTAAAACCACATCCTTCTGGGTGGGATATAAGCCGCTGGATATTGGATTTTGAATTAAAAATGATATGATAAAATTGGATAGCATAAGATATATTTGGTAAAATTAACAATATGATACTAGGAAAAGGATATAGATATAAAACATCGAAACCCGACCGGGAGTCCCTGAACCTCATGGGCAGGTTCGCCGGATGCCGGAGATTCGTCTGCAACGAAGGCGTGGCCGTTCTGAGGAGATGCCTGGATGACAAGGGGAAACTCCCGGCCGGGAACCGGCTGATCAACACGATTCCCGCGCTGAAAGGAAGACCCGGCCCGGGATTCCTGAGACAGGCCCCGTCCCGGGCCCTGCGGCAGGCCATGATCGGCCTGGATCGGGCCCTGAGGAACCGGCGGGAGGGCCGGGGCGGGCACCCTGTGTTCCGGCGGAAAGGCCGGGGCGACCCGTTCCGGTATCCCGAGCCGGGCCGGACAGTCCTGGACGGTGCCCGCCCGCGCATAAGGCTCCCCAGGCCCGGCTGCCTGAAGTGCCTGAACTCCAGGCCCGTTGCAGGCGCGCTCCGGGACGTCACCGTCCCGATCGAGACGGGCGGATCCCTCGTCTCCATTGAGACCGAGGGGGACGTCCCTGACCCCGGCCCGCCCAGGGTGGATGCCATCGGACTGGACATGGGCATCGCGTTTTACACCGCCGGCAGCGATGGCGCGTCCCCCGGCCTCCCTCCCGGGGCACCGGCCGGGATGGATCGGTCGGCCCCTCGAAAGGAAGAGGCGTGTCCAGAGGGTCGCGGCCGGGAAGTCCCGGTCTGCGGGAAAGAGGGCCGAAAGGCTCATGCGGGGAGGAAGGGGAGGCACCGGATCCCCGTGGGAGGGAGATTGCGGAGGCTTTGCCGCAGGACGGCCGTCGCCTGCCGCAGGATTTCCGACATCCGCAAGGATTTCCATCACAAGGCCCCGGCCGCGATCGGCAAGAGCCACGCCTTCGTGGCGGCCAGGAGCGGTCTCGACCGGGCGTTCCCGCGATGGGCCGGGGCGCGTTCCCGATGATGCCCGGACAGGCCGGCCTTTGGGAGGCCGGCCTGTCCGGGTCGATCCCCGCGGCGCCAGCCGGGGATGTCCCGGCTGCGGGCATACGGGGAAGGCGACTGCGGGACGCGGGCCGGTTTCAGATGCCTGAGACGCGGCTACGGGGACGATGCCGGAACGGCCGGCGCGATGAACGCCCTGGCGTCCGGGCGGGCCGCATCAATGCCCGGGGTGGCCAGGGCGCCCGAGGCCAGCCCGTGAGCCGGGTGCCCCCGCGAGTAGACCCGGGGCCGATGCCCCGGGCCCGGTCGGGAATCCCCGTCCTTCAGAGCGGGGAGGATGTCAACATTCCTTTTGACATGTTAGCGTGTATTGTTTGTTGAATATGTTTTTCTGTTGAACATGTTTTCTTCTCCTGTCATGATCGCGAGAGCGGTGGGTTAATCGTCTGGGACACGCCGGACACGGCCTCGCCTCCCTCATCCCTCGGCCGGGCAGATGCCCGCCCCTCCCGCCCGCCATGCCTGTCCCTCGGGCCCTGCGCACCGAGCATTCCTTCCCCCCGTCCCGCCGCCCCCCCCTCGCGTTTCAGACGTCCGCGCCCGATCGGGGGTTCCGGTCTCACGGGGGCCGCCTCACCCTGCCGTCCGTGAACCGCCCCCGGCCTCTCCCGCTTGGCGTCTCCGGCGGCGGGATCGTTCCGGCCGCGCGGATCCCCGTCCCGGGGCTCCCGCTTCCGGAGAGGGGCCGGCGCCGCAGGCTGCCGTCCCCGCCGCAGGCAGGCACCGCCCCGCCGCCGGAAAGGAGCAGGATCCTCCATGGATTGCCAGAGCCAGGGGATACTCTTCGATCATGACCGGCCCGGCCGCATCGGCCTCCCCGAGGCAGTGTTCTCCGAGGGCAAGGCTCCAGGCGCCCTCCGGGATCTCCTCGAGAGGTTCCGCAGGGGAGGCGGTAAGCCCGTCCTCTTCACCAGGCTCTCCCCGGAGTTTTTCCTCTCGCTCCCCGAGGGGTTGCGATCCTCTTACGACTATGACCCCGTATCCCGCACGGCCTTCGCCGAAAGCCTCCCCGCCCGGGATCCGTCGCTGGACGCGGCGGTGGTCTCGGCGGGGACCTCGGACGCCCCCGTGGCACGGGAGGCGGCCAGGACCCTGGGTTACCTGGGTTTCCGGGCCGATCTCTACGAGGACAGCGGTGTGGCGGGACTCTGGCGGCTTTCCGGCAGGATCGAGGCCATCAACTCCCATCGCGTGGTGATAGTGGTGGCGGGGCTGGACGCGGCACTGGCCTCGGTGATAGGCGGCCTCACGCCCAGGCCGGTGGTTGCCGTGCCCACCTCCGTGGGTTACGGGATCGCCCGAGGGGGCGAGGCCGCGCTTGCGAGCATGCTCCTCAGTTGCTCCCCCGGCATCGCGGTGGTGAACATCGACAACGGGTACGGGGCAGCGTGCGCCGCGGCGAGGATCCTGAACCTACTGGATCCTCAGGGCCCCCCCGTCCGCCCGGGCAGCCCGGCACCCCCCTCCGGGGGGAGGGGGGCATAGGCCCCGGCCGCCGTCGGGTCCCCCTTCCGCCCGCGCGCGCCCGGCTCCGGAGACGGCGCGGAACGCCAAGACACCTAACCCCGTCCCCCGCCGATCCTCTCGGGGACAGGGAGTACGAACGGGAGGACAGTCCATGGCGCCGGGGCTCGGCTACACCGAGATAGCCTTCATCCTCCTTCTGGCGGTGATCCTCATCAAGCCCCAGAACCTGCCGGGGGTCATGCGCTCCGCAGCCCGGTTCTGGCGGGACGCTCGCCGCTTCCTGTGGGGTTTGCGGGACTCCCTCCGCCAGGAGATCGAGGAGATCCAGAAGCTGGACGGGATCGGGGAACTCAAAGACCTGAAGGATGTGAAGGATCCCCTGGGCCTGGGTGTGCTGAGGGAGGGGATCCGCCGGGACGCGGGCGCCGAGGGGATGGCCGCGCCCATGGAGGAGATCTACGCGGAACTCCGGGGGAAGGGTCCTTCCGCCGCCGCTGCGGCGGGGCGGGAGGCGGAGCCCCCGGCGGCCGCCGGGAGCGGCCCTGCGGGCGCGGGGGGGGCGGACGCCTTTCCGGAGAGGGGCGCGGGCGGCCCCTGGGCGGGCGGCCCTGGAGCCGCTCCTCCGGAGGCCGCCGCAGCCGCCGGTGCCGAGGGGACGGGGAGGAAGCCCGCAGGGGATGACGCGCTGATCCCCCCGCCCCCGGCCGGGGCGGAGGCTACGGTAAGCGGGGGCGCTGGCGGTCCCCCTGCCGCGAGGAAGGGCGCAGATGTCTGAAGCCGACGGAGTGAAAGGCCCGGAGGGCGGCCGCCTGGCCGGGGGAGATGCCCCGGCTGCGGGAGCCTCGCCCACGGGGGAAAAGGAGCTCAGTTTCCTGGATCACCTCTCGGAGTTGCGTTCGCGGCTCATAAGGGGGCTCGTGGCCGTGATCCCCGCGGTATTCGTGGCCTACGAGTTGTCAGGGAGGATTCTCGCTTTCCTGAGCGCCCCCCTGAAGGCGCTCCTCCCGCCGGACAAGGGGCTGATTGCCACCGCCCTCCCGGAGACTTTCCTCATCCACCTGAAGATAGCCCTGTGGGGAGGGGTGTTCATAAGCGCACCATTCTGGCTTTATCAGCTTTGGGCCTTCGTGGCGCCCGGCCTTTACCGCTCCGAGCGCCGCGCGGCCGCGCGTCTCACCGCCGCAGGGGTGGCTCTCATGGCGGCGGGGGCGGCCTTCGCCTACTACGTGGTGATCCCGGCTGGCTTCAGCTTCTTCCTGGGGTTCGGCGGGGGCGAGGTCACGGTGCTCCCGGCGGTGAGCGGCTACCTCTCCCTCGTCATGACCCTCATGATTGCCTTCGGGGCTGCCTTCCAGCTGCCGCTCCTGCTCCTGTTCCTCGCGGCGGCGGGCCTGGTGGACAGCGCCAGGCTGTCTCGGTTCAGGCGTTTCGCCATCCTCCTTATAGTCATCCTGGCCGGCTTTCTCACCCCCCCGGACGTGATAAGCCAGATTCTCATGTCCATCCCCCTCTACCTCCTTTACGAGCTGAGCCTCTTCCTCATCCGCGGCCGGGAGAGGGCTTCCGCCGCCAGGGAGGCCGCCGAGGCTTCGGAAAAGGGCGGTGTGGCCGCCGAGGCTTCGGTAAAGGGCGGTGGGGCGGAAGGCGGCGGAGGAGGCAAGGCACCCGGTGACACGGGCGTTGGCGGCCGGGACAACTGAGCCGCAGGGGGGGAAACCGGATAGCGGTTGGGCGTCCGGGCGATCATTTCATGACGTGTCCTGGCGGCGGCCGTTCAAGCCGATCGTCTCGCTGCATCGGCATGACCGGATCCCCTGCCACGCCCACGGTCGCCACGAATCTGCATCGACGGGCGGTGCCGGGGCGGGTGTCAGCGGAATCAGTCGCGCCGGCTCGACCACGGGGGAGGGAAATCCCGTCGCTAACTGGGAAAGCCCCGCGTGCAGGAACCCATCCCGATTCGGCCGTTCCGTGATCCGCCGGCGGGGACGGTCCCTTCCGCGAGCGCCGGGAAACTCCCGGACGCCACTTGCCACGTGCTGTCCCTCGCTGCCGGGAGGCCCTCGGAGCGGGGAGGGTTCCGGGAGGTTAACCGGCCCGAGCCTCGATGCGGGGATGCAGCCGTCCCCTCCTGTGTGACGGGTGAGGAGGGCCGGCCCCCGGCGACCCATCGCGGAACCCCTGGGTTCCCGGATCCTTCGGCATGACCCTGCCGGAGCAGCCGTGCCCGCCCCACCTTTCCCGGGGACGCTTTCCCGCAGCCGCGCCCTCGATCGTCACCGCCCGTGCCGCGCCTTTGACCCGGGATCCCCCCGGCCACCGCCTGGCCGACGGGGAAAGCTGCCCCGCCGCCGGGCCCCCCGTCCAAGCCCGCTGCGGCGAACGCCCTGAACATCCTCTCCGAGCGGCGCCCGAGGCGCCGCTCGGCGTTCAGGCCGTCCTGCTTCCGGCGGACGGAGCAGATCTGACGTGTCGGCGGGGCCGGGATACGGGTCAGGGCCGGCAGATCGTGTCACTGGGGCTCTCCTCATGCAGCCGGACGTGATTCTTCCGGGTACGGCCCGCACGCGGGAGTCAGCGAGCGAGTCCGCACGGACAGGGTGTAGCGCCCCCCTTCCGCCTTGAGGGAACGAATGTCTCATGGCGTCATGTGTCTGCGGTGTAAGAGTCGAAATCTTACAGGATTCTGCAGTAGCGATGATGCAATCCTACGGATTACCATTTGAAAAAGAGACTCAACTGAGGGCCGCGAGGATACCCCCGCCCCAACGCCGCATCTTGCCCGCGAAAGCGGGAAGCGCAGGCGGAGTGAGGAATTGCGGCATATTTCCAGCGAATATGATACTATAATCCATATTTGGAAGGAGGGTACACTTATTCATCTGACATCTGGTTTAGATTCTGTCTATTAGTTGCATTACAATTTAGTATTAGCAGTAAAATATAGGTGTAAAGTTATAACAGACGGCTTATCCATTTATTTGAAAGATCTGTTTGTTGAAACTGGCAATAAACATGGCATGACGTTGTTAGAAGGAACCATGATCATGTTCATGCGTCAGTGACCGGGACGCCGAGCACTCGTCTGGACGTCTTCCCGGAAACCTGCAAATCCCGGGGCGCGGGAAGGCGCGGGAGATGATCCCGGAAGTCAGACAATCATCGCGGACGGGCTGTTTTCGGCATGGGAGCTGCCGCCTGGTATCCGAACGGCGGGGTGCCGCTGGAGACCTTGAGACGACATGCCGAGAGCCAGAGGCGTTGACATGGCGGACAGGGCGTTCGCGTCCCGCATGTACCCGGACCGGAAACAGGCGGATCTCATGAATCGGACCTTCGGCCGCACCCGCTCCGCCTGGAACCGGATGCCGACTGAGAAGAGGAGCCGTTACCTCCTGGCCGGAGACACGCTGAAGAACACCCCGTCCCATCTGAAAACCGCGTCCCCCTGGCTCCGGGAAGCGGACGCCATGGCCCTGTGCAACGTCCGGCTGGACCAGGAGAAGGCTTTCGCGGGCCTCTTCCGGAACCACGGCCGTTTCTCGGGTTCCCGAATAACAAGGGCAAGCACGGGGACCAGCCAGGCTACGCCACGAGTCTCATCGGGACAGACATCGCCATCCCGGACGCGGGACATCTGATACTTCCTGAGCTGTGCCCGGTGCGAGTAGTCCGCCACCGGGAGATCCCCGCGGGCTGGAACCTGAAGTCCGTGACCGTGAGCCGGAAGGGCATTACCACGCCCCCGTCCTGTTCGAGTCCCCGGAACCTTCCGTCCCTGAGGTTCCGGCGGATCCGGGGAAGGTGAGGGGTCTGGGCTTCCCCATGCCCGGGCCGTACGCGGACTCGGGCGGGAACCGGGCCGTAGCGCCCTGGCGTACAGGAAGGGGCGGGAGAGGCTCGCCCGGGAGCGGGGGAGGCCGTCGCTCTGCAGGAAGGGAGCAGGGACGGGGCGAAACAGCGCAAGAAAGTGGCCAGGGCCCACGGCAGGGCCGCCCGGAAACTCGAGGGTTCCCTCCGCAAGCCGTTGCGGTCGACAGCCATGACCTGCGATGCGGCGATAACCGGGGATCTGGACACGCACGGCCTCGCCCAGGCTTCGAACCTCGGCAAGAGAGTTGGCGATGACGGCCGGGGGTTGCTCGTCCCGATGCCCGGTCACAAGCTGAGGGAACGGGGCAGGAGGCTGTCGGCGATCGGGAGCTCCTGCCCGTCGGGCAAGACCTGCCGCCGTCGCGGCCGCGTGAAGGACGCGCCCGACCTCTCGGAACGGGCCCATGTCTGCGGACGGCGCGGGCACGTCCTGGATCGGGACCGGACGCCGCCCTGAACATCAGGAGGGAAGGGCCCCGTCTGCTGGGCCTCCCTGAAGACGGGAACCGCGGGATACGCTGGGTCAGACCGGGCGTCGATCTGGCGGGCCCGGGACGCCTTGAGCGCGCTGCCCCGCCTCAAACGCGTAAAGCGGGTGGTGGGCGCATATCACACTGATTAATGGAGCCTTCAGGCATGCGGCGCGTAGTGCCTGTCGCCCCTGCTCGGCCATCGCGGGTGAAGGCGGGGACGGGCTCCCGTCCGCCGCGGCTTCCCCTCCCGTCCCGGCCGACCGCCGCCCTTGAGAGCCTGATGTACGGGTTGACCGTGTAGCCCCCTGGGAACCCTCGCCAGGCGCCGGGTGGGATAACAGCGTGCCTACCTCCAGAGCCTGACGACGGATGCGGCGGGACATCCGCAAGTCTCGCGACGCACGCGCGGCAAATCGAGCCAGCCAGGCCGCATTTCACACCGTTTTACGGACAGGGCGACGAAGGGGTATCCCGATCCGGCGGATCCCTGACCGGGCAGATCCCCGGATCAGGCCGTCCCGCGCCGGGCAGGTCAGGACGGTCTTGGCAGGGGAGACGCGGCAAGGCCCTTTGACGGCGGGGCCGGAAAGACGGGGTCGGCGGGAGGGACGGGGCGGTGAGGGAGGCATGCGGCAGGGCAGTACCGCCGCCCGCGCTTTCGCCCGTGCGGCGGATGCTGGCGCCTGCTGCCCCGGCCCGCAGGGGCGGGCCAGCTGCGGCGAGGATCGGGGCGGATCTCGCGGAACGGCTGGCCGCCGCTCCCGTGACATCTCCGACGCCGCTTCCGCGCCTGTCAGACGCATCCCGCATCATGCTCCACGCCAGGGCGGCGGCAAGCGGCATGCGCTTTGCCCGCTACGTCCCCGGATCCGGCCGTGCCGGGAGGGACCGGGGACACCGGAGGGGCAGGCCCTTCGCCGCCCGCTCTTACAGGTCGCGGGCCGGGGGGGTGGCGGGGAAACCCGTGCCCCGCGCCGCGGCCGGGAGGTCGCTACGCGTGCCGGGCGGCCCCTGGCTTGAGGGGGGTGGATCCTCGCCGGGCTTCGGGGTGCCGGGGCCGGCCCGTCAAGGGCTTTCGCAGGCACCGCGCGGTTCTTGCCGTGCCGTGAGGGGAGGGTGCCGGACAACTGCGGCCCAGTCTGCGAAACGGTTTAACGGGTGCCGTTGCCGTGATCGGATGCGGGGGGCCCGGCCTGGGTCGCGCGCCCCGCGCGTCCCGCGGCGGAACCGGTCGGGCCGCGTCCCTCTTGCGGGCGGGTGTCCCGGCCTTCTCCGGAACCGCCTTCGACGAACGGCAAGCGCGGTAACCACGCCCTTCCGCATCGCTTCCCGCATGATCGTGACATCCGGGTTCGGCCGCTGTCCCTTTGATATCGGGGCTCTGCCGGCGGCGGCTGCGGAGGATCGCGCGTCCGGCCCGGGCTTGCCGGAAAGGCGCCCCTCGGGCCCTGGACGGGCCCGAGGGGCGGCGGGGAGGAACAGGGGCGGCAGCCGCTCCGGGACGTGCGGGAAGGGGCGGGGTCATGTGGGATCGGTTCCGGCCCGCCCCCGAAACGATCATGAAGGAAACGGCCGGGCTGGAACGGGCGGGTTCGTTCGGGAGGCGGAGTCGGGGCGGGGCCCCCCGGCCCGACGCGGCGGGGGAACCGGCGGGAGTGAAGGCGGCGCCGCCGGCGGCGCCTCCCACCAGGAGGGACGCGGCGGCCGGGCGGAGTGACGGCAGCGCGACAGCCTGATTCCGTCACGCCCCGGCCTGGCCCAGAAGCCGACGCGGGGTGCCGCGCCTCTGAAGCCCCGCCCCGCCGGGAACGCCGCGATCCCATGCGGCGCAAGGCGGATCTGCGATACCGCCCCGGCCACGGTCGCGTCCCCGGCCCGCCGCCTTCGTCCGTCCCGATGCCGCGACCCGCTTGACCCGTCAGCCGCGTCGCGCTTGACCGTTCCCCAATCCCTGCGCGGCTCCGGGCTTCCCGGACGCCACCCCCTCCCGGACTTCCCGAGGATCTCATCCGTGCAACTGGGACGGGCCGCGCCGGACTGCGGCGGCGCACTCCCTTCCCGGGTGTCAGGTAGGCCTTCCTCCGGCAAACCCCCCGCTTCCCCGCGGGGAACGTCGCGGGGAAAGGTGCCCGTCTTGACGGGCGAGGTTCCTGCGGCCCCCCCCGCCGGACGGGGCCGCGAGGCGCGCGCCGCGGGGGATGGCCGATGTCGTCCGCTTGCGGCGCCCACCGCTCCGGGGAGACGTCCAGCTGAGGGAGGCCAGCCGCGAACCGTCCCCCCCAGCCCGCCGCGATGCGCCGTGCGCTCCTTATGGTGTCCGGCACGGCGGGAAGCCACCAGGAAGGGCCGCCGGCGCGCCGCCTGATTCCCCTGCGCACGCGGCTTGTCCTGCCGGGCCTGCGGGGGGGATCGCGCTGAGGTTAATTGAGACTCAATTGTATGGCCCGCAAGGGGATCTGCCCGCGCCGTCCCGGCCCGGACGGCGGCGCGCCGCTTCGCCCGGCGCCGCCGCCCGGGCTGATCTGCGGCATAACTGTGATGATTTTAGAGTTAAAATACGTGGAAGCGGCCCGTCCGCGCGGGGATCCCGGCAGAAAATTTGGCAGGAGGAATTCGCCAAATTTCGCGATTCCTGTTGCAATCCCGCGTGCATCGTGCTATCTTTTTCATCAGTCGGCAGGATAATGCTTCTCCGGTCCGCGCGAGACAGCCTCTTGCCGCAGTTCCCGAGGAGGGCATTTCCCGCCCGGGGCGTGCGCCGCCCGCAAACGCGATGACGGCGCCGTCCAGCGTTTGCGTCATCCCGCTGTTTCAGCTCGTGTGTAAGAGTTTTCGCGGGGTTCGCCCTTTGCGACGGGACTCACTTAAGGACATCGCAGGAGCGCGACCTTCGCCGCTCGCACGTCGCCCCTTCGCGGGCCCGGCGCCGCGCTCTGCCGATGGCGGCGAGAAGCCTTGCCTGCAAGGCCTCGTGCGCCCGCGGTCGCCCCGGCCGCGAGGAGAAGCATTCCGATGACCGATCTAGTCAAGCCGTACGTGACTGTCGCCGAGCGCAGGGCGGCTGCCGCCCGCCAGCTGAAAGAGCTCTCCAGCTCAGCGGAGGTGAGCCCGGTGCTCCTCGACGGCGCACCCTACGCCCGCGGGTTCTGGTCCAGGCTCTGGCGCAGGCACTTCGAGGCTCTGCCGCTGACCGCCAAGCGCATGCACAAGGGCATGAGCTACCTGCGCAACAACGCAGTCCTGCACTTCGAGTCATCGGGCGGCGACATGCGCGCCATCGTCATGGGCGACAGGCTCCACGAGACGCGGGTGACGCTTTCCCCCGTGCCCCCCGCCGTCTGGCAGGCGGCGATCGACTTCTGCCACGGCCGAGCGCTCACCCTCAGCGAGCTTCTCGTCGGCAGGCTTCCCCTTCCCGTCGCCAGCTTCTTCAAGGGCGCCTCGCGCTCGCTGTTGCCGGGGGCAGCCGAGATCGCCTCCTCCTGCGACTGCGGGGAGGGCCCCTTCTGCGTCCACGCTGCGGCCGTCCTCAGCGCGGCCTGCGCGCTGATAGATCTCCGGCCTCAGCTGTTCTTCGAGTTCAGGGGGGCGGATCCCGCCGAGCTCGCGAACCCCGCCGACGAGGATCCGCTCCCCGAACGCGTCCCCGAGCCTCTGTCGCCGCCGCCCCTGCCGGCCCTGGCCGGGGACGGGAGCCTGCCCCCGGTGGTGGTGGTGCGCCGCCGCGGCGGCCAGGAGTCGCGCGTGGCCTGCCAGCCCTCCGAGCCCGATGCCCCCGGCATCCACGTGGCCGAGGCCATCGCAGCCCACGTCGTCTCCTTCACCCACCCCTTCGGTGCCCCCTCCTTTCTCACGGACACGGCCCCCCCCGGAGACCGCCTCCAGGACACGCGGGACGGCTCCCCCGCGCCCCTCGAGGGCGAGGTCGACTTCCCGCTGCCACGCAGCCGCCGGTTACGCCGCGCCCCCGCCCGCAGGCGGAAGAAGAGCGTTTGGGTGACCGTCTCCGTGGAAGGCGAGCCGGAGCCTGCCCGCGAGGACGGGCCCCCCGCCGGGGAAAGGCCAGGATCGGGCCGGATCCGCCGCGGCAAGCCGCCCGTCCCCGACGAGTATCAGTTCTCGGGCCTGTTCGAGCGGCTGCGCCCCGATCCGGCGGCCCTCATGGTCACCGGCACCGGGGATCCGCTTGCCCCCTCCCTGGCCGACCCCGCCCGTACATGTGCACGCCCCCGGAAAGCCGCCGGGATCGAACCCGTGAGCGAGGTCAGAAACGTGTCCACTGCCCCAGACCGGCCATCCGTCCGCACCGCCCCGGCGGCCGTTGCCAAGGCCCCGGCGCGGATCCCGGCCAAGGCCGCCCGCCCGGCGGCCGAGAGGCCGGCCGCCGGTTCCGCGACCACCAAGGACGTCTCCAAGAGGACCGGCAGGGCCACGGTCAAGCCCGCCGCCAAGGCTCCCTCCAGGTCCGCTGCCCAGGCCAGAGAACCCATTCCGGCCGAGGCCGCCGCGAAGGCCCCGGCGCGGGCGGCGGCGAAGCCTGCCGCGAAGGCCCCGGCGCGGGCGGCGGCGAAGGCCGCGGCGAAGGCCCCGGCGCGGGCGGCGGCGAAGCCTGCGGCGAAGGCCCCGGCGCGGGCGGCGGCGAAGCCTGCGGCGAAGGCCCCGGCGCGGTCCAGTGCCGCCACCAGGAACGGCCCCAAGAAGATTGTGGCCTCCAGATCCAACAGGATCAGGAAGCCCGAGCTGCCAGTCCTCGACTTCCGGTGCGTGACCGGCAAGGACATACGGGCCCTCCGGAGGTTCACCGCCTTGCCGCTGGAGGCCTTCTCCTACAAGATGAAGATCTGCAAGGCCACCCTCGTGCGCTGGGAGAGCACGCAGGGCGTCCTCGGGCTCTACACCCCCAGCGTGGAGGCCCTGAAGCGCCTCTACCGCTCTCTGCAACGCAAGTCGCGCAGCCAGGAAGGCAGGTAGGCTCCCGCCGCCGCGTCCTCCGCCCGCTCCTTGCGCGGCGGCGTGACGCGCCTCCGGCAGGGCTCCCCGCTTCCTTGCCTGGGCTAACTTTCCCGGCAGGCGGACCCGGGGCCGCCTATACCCGCCATCGATACCCGCCACCCCGGCCCGCAAAGCCGCAGGGACAGTCTGCCTGGCGGGCCTGAAGGGGGGGGGCCCGGCGGAGGGCGCCGCACCCCTTCCGCGCTTTCCGCCCGGCGGGAAATGGCGGCTCTTTCCCTCGCCGGCCCCGGCGCCCTCTTCCCGCTCGCCGCGATATTGCCTTCCCGCCGGGCCGCCCGGGCCGCCCGGGCCGGAGGGGGAGGCGGGGCATGCCGGGAAGACGGGCGCAGACGGCCGCGGATGGCGGCCGCCGGGGCTGGGTTCGCGGGAGGTTCCCTGGCGGCGGGCTAGGAGGCGGCGCCGACGGGGATCTCGAGGATGATTTTCTCCTTGAACCTCTTGGTGCTCGCGAGGAACCACGCGAGGGAGGCCAGGGCCGCCCCAATCCCGATGCCGGCGGAGACGTTGAAGGGGAGCCCGAAGCCGAGCTGGCTCTCGACGCAGATGTAGGTGATGCAGGTGGCCGTCATGAAGACGGCGGGAACGGTTACGATCCAGTGGTTGGTGCCGCGCTTCACGACGTAGGCCGCGGCCGCCCAGAGCACCACCGTGGCGAGCGTCTGGTTGGACCAGCCGAAGTAGCGCCAGATGACCGCGAAGTCGATGTTGCAGAGGACGACGCCCAGCGCGAAGAGGGGGAGGGCGATGAAGAGGCGGTTGCGGATACTCTTCTGCTCGAGGCCGGTGAAGTCGGACACGAGCAGCCTGGCGGCCCGGAAGGCGGTGTCACCGGAGGTGATGGGGAGCACCACGACGCCCAGGATGGCGAGCACGCCGCCGACGGAGCCCAGGAGGCCGATGGACACCTCGTTCACGACCATGGAGGCCGTGCCGGCCTTGATCATCGCGTCCAGCTCCACCGGGGATCCGAAGTAGGTCATGGCGGCGGTGGCCCAGATGAGGGCGATGACGCTCTCGGCGATCATCGCGCCGTAGAAGACGAAGCGGCCGTCGCGCTCGCTGATGAGGCAGCGGGACATCAGGGGGGACTGCGTCGCGTGGAAGCCCGATAGCGCCCCGCAGGCGATGGTGATGAACATGAGGGGCCACATGGGCAGGCCGGCTGGGTGGAGGTTAGCGAAGATGCCCTCGGTTCTGATGCCCTCCCAGTTGTAGAAGGTGTAGCCCTTGACCATGAGGCCCACGCTGATGCCCATGGCCATGATGATGAGCACCAGCGCGAAGATGGGGTAGAGCCGGCCGATGATGACGTCGATGGGGAGGATGGTGGCGAGGAAGTAGTACAGGAATATTATCCCGAGCCAGAAGGTGAGGTTCATCCAGTCGGGGGTGAGGCCGGCGAGCATGGTGGCGGGGGCGGTGACGAAGACCACGCCCACGAGGACAAGCAGCAGGAGCGAGAAGCCCCTCATGAACTGCTTGAAGCCCTTGCCGAGCGTGAAGCCCACCACGTCGGGGATGGACTGGCCGGCGTACCTCAGGCTCATCATGCCCGAGAAGTAGTCGTGGACGGCGCCGGCCACGAGCGAGCCGATGACTATCCAGAAGAGGGCGGCCGGGCCGTAGAGGGCGCCCATGATGGGGCCGAAGACGGGGCCAACCCCCGCTATGTTGAGGAGCTGGATGAGGAAGACCTTCCAGGTGGGCAGCTTCAGGTAATCAACCCCATCGTACATGGAGTTGGCGGGGGTGGGCCGGTTGAAGTTGGGGACGAAGAGCCTCTCGACGATCCTGGAGTAGACGAAGTAGCCGGCCAGCAGGCAGGCGAGCGCGATAAAGAAGTAGACCAATGGTGGCATGGGCTCGACTCCTTTCCAGAGGCGGGACCAGGGCTTCCGACCGGCCCTCCCGCCGGTTCCGGGGCGGACTCCTGACGCCCCGGGCCGCGGTGCCCCGCACGGGGGCCTCCTGCGGACTTTTAGGCAGCCCGCCGCCGGGCGGTATGTTCGGAATGGCGGCTGCGCCGGGGACTGGCCCACGGGGGTGGCGGCCCTTCCGCGCGCGTCGGCCCTCTGGCTCCGCCGGGCCGGGAGCCAGGCAGGTTCCGACAGGATCGGGCGGCGCCCGCCGGCAGTCTCACTGCGCCTCAGCAGGGGTACCGCCGCCGGCGGCCTGTGCCCCGATCAGGATCCCAGGGCGGGGCGCGCATGCCCTGCGGCGGCCGTCCCGGCGCCCGCATGCCCGCAGGTCGCGGCGGGCGGCGCCGCCGCGCACCCGTCGGCTGCGGACCGCCCCCGATCCGCCTGCGC
>JAITEZ010000251.1 GCA_031281735.1 Deltaproteobacteria bacterium
GGAAAGCGGCGCGGGAGGCGGCGGGAGGAAAAAACAGGGCCCGGCCCTTGACAGCCGGGAAGTAATGTTTAGCTTTATGGGCGGAGGCGGCAAACTCTCCAGACAGGTTTCACGTGAAGGGCTCAGCGGGAGCCCGGACGGCATAATAAAGACACATGCTCGGAGGAAACTGCTATGTCCTTTTTTAGAAGAGTGCCCGGGCCGGCGTTGCTGGACTTCCTGGAGTTCAACCGGATGCGCAACCAGATGGAGCAGGCCTGGCGCCATCTGCGCGGCGGCATCGACAGGGTCCGCGACAGCTACTCAGCGGGGGTCTTCCCCCTCATCAACGTGGAAGAGGACGATGACAGCATCACTTTAATCGCGGAGCTCCCGGGAGTCAAGGTGGAGGATCTCGAGATCTCCATCAAGAGCGACACCTTGACACTCAAGGGCGAGAAGCGTATCGACGAGAGGCCGAAGGAGGCCAACTTCTTCCGCAAGGAGAGGGTGGAGGGCACCTTCTCCAGGAGCCTCACGCTCCCCGTGCGGATCGACCCCGACAAGTCGTCAGCCTCGATCAAGTACGGCATCCTGACCGTCAAGCTCCCCAAGTCGGCGGAGGCAAGGGCCCACCAGGTCGCCGTGAAGTCGGAGTAGCCCCGGGCGTCCGGGAGCCGGAATCCAGCACGAGAAGGAGACAAGCGCGATGCCAGAGAGCGAAGACAAGACCATCAACGTACAGGACAAGTCCCCCGTGGACACCGGAGGGGCTGAGAGCATGAGCGGCGGGCCCCTCTTCTACCCGCCCATCGACATCTGGGAGGACGAAAGGGGAATCCACATCGAGGCCGAGATGCCCGGGGTGGACGCCTCCGGGCTGTCCGTGGATCTCAAGGAGAACACCCTGACCATACTGGGTAAGGTGCCGCCCAAGCCGCAGACCACGGCCAAGCTCCTCAAGGAGGAGTTCGAGGTGGGCGACTTCTACCGCCAGTTCACGGTCTCGGATCTCATCGATCAGGAGGGCATCACGGCCAAGATCAAGGACGGCGTGCTCGCCCTGGACCTGCCCAAGCAGGCCCCGGCCCAGCCCAGGAAGATCCAGGTGGTGACCGAATAGCGGCCCAGGACGGCTCAACAGGACGGCTCAACAGGAGGGCGCCCTCCCGCACCCGGGGAGGGCGCCTTTCTCGCGTCCGGCACCCATCCCGCGGGGGCCGGCGAATGGGCCTCCAGCGGGGCTCGGTGAAACGGCTGCCGGGGAGCCGCCCGCCGCCGGGCACGGCCGTTTCGCGAAGGCTGCCCGCCGGGGGGCTGGCGCGCGACTAGAAAGGATTTGGAAAGGCTCCTCGCGTATGCCCGGAGGACGGCTGTGGCTCGCTGAAGGATCTTCGTGCGGGAACCGCAGGGAAAGAAGCAATGATTCATTGGGTTTATGTAAAACATTAAAGTTAAAAAAAATTATATAATTAAGATGATAATAACAGACACGCTGGTTTCTGGTTTGTTGCCGACGCCGCCCCCGGGAGCCATGGCGGCGATTCGGCGGGGGGCGCGGGGCCGGCCTGGACGGGTCTCGCGGAAGGGCGTGGAGCCGTCGCCCCGGGCCTGACGGCCGCGCCCTTCCCGGCGGACTGCGGCCCCCCCCCGCCCGCAACTGCGCGTTTCAGGTCGCCTCCGGCGGGGGGATAACCAGGCCGTCCCGGACGTCCCGCCCGGGGGGGGCGCCGTTCCTGACGGCCCAGCGGATCTGGCGGCAGATCCCCTGCACGAGGTCGCACTCCCCCCTGGTGAGACCGGCCCGGCGGAGGATCTTCTTGACGTTCATGAACCAGCGGCCGGGATCGCGCTCCGGCAGGAAGCCTATCCCGTAGAGGGCCCGCATGAGATCGCCCGCGGCCCGCTCGAAGTCCTCCGCCGCGGCGGGGCAGATGGGCCCCGGCCTCTGGGGCTCGCCCCCCGCCGCCAGGAGGAACTCGTAGCCCATGATCAGCACCGACTGGGCCAGGTTCAGGGAGGAGAGTTCCGGCCGCACCGTGGGTATGGTGGCCACGTGGGTGCAGAGCCTCAGATCCTCCGTGGAGAGCCCGTCCCGCTCCGTCCCGAACACCAGGGCCGAGGGGGGGGGAGGGCCCCCGTCCGGCGAGGGCCGCAACAGCTCCGGGGCGAGCTGCCTGGGCGAGAGGGTCGCCCCCCCCCTCTGGGCGCCCACCCGGGCGGTGGTCCCGGCCACTAGGGGGTAGGGGCCCGCCGCCTCGGCGAGGGTGTCGCGGATCAGCATGGATCTGAGCACCGGCTCGCCGAGGCGGGTGGCCGCCGCCTCCATGAGTTCCGGGCGGGAGAAGCGCGGGCGCACGAGTATCAGCCGGCCCAGGCCGGTGTTGGCCATGGCCCGGGCGCAGGCGCCTATGTTCTCGGACTTCTGGGGCGCCACCAGTATGACGTCCGGGCGCGTCCCCGCGTCCCCGGGCCGGAAGCCCCGCCTGCCCTCGCCGCGCAAGGGGGTGCTCAGCGGGACTTCACGATGGTCCAGGTCTCGTCGTAGAGCCTGTTCGCTTCGCCGAGATCCTTCATGTACTCCATCTTGGCGCGGAGGGACTCGGGCGGGTAGATCCCCTCGTTGGCCAGATCCTCAGGGGGGATGTACTCCAGGGCCGCCTTGTTGGGGGTGGCGTAGTTGTTGAAGGTGGCCAGCCGGGCCCCCACCTGCGGCTCCAGGATGTAGTTCAGGAACTCGTGGGCGAGTTCCACGTTGGGGGCATCCTTGGGTACGGCCAGGAGGTCGAGCCAGAACTCGCATCCCTCCTCTGGGATGATGTAGGCGAGCTTGGGATCCTCTCGGACGGCCTTGATGGCCTCGCCGGAGTAGACCTGGGCCGTCTGGGCCACGCCGCCCATGACCTTGGAGAGGCCGCCCACGCCGGAGTCGAACCCCATGAATGCGGGGTGCCGCTTGGTGAGGGTGAGCAGCTCGCCCGCCTCGCGGATCTGCGCGAGATCTGTCGAGTTGTAGCTGTAGCCGAGGGTCTTCAGGGCGCTGCCCAGCGCGTCGCGGGCCGTGTCGAAAATGACGAAGTTCCCCTTGTCTGGCGTGTCCGCGAAGATGAGGGACCAGGATCTGGGCGTCTCCCTGCCCTCCTGGACGCGGTGCGCGAGCCCCGAGGTGCCCCACTGGTAGGGGATCACGTGGAGGTTGCCCGGATCCTCCTCGATGGTGCTGAACTGGGGGTCGATGTTCCCGATGTTGGTGAGCTTCGAGTGGTCCAGCTTCTGGATGAGATCGAGGTTCAGGAGGGTCGGGATGAAGTAGGTGCTGGGGACGATGATGTCGTAGACGCCCTGTCTCCCGAGCTGGAGCTTGGCTATCATCTCCTCGTTGGACTCGTAGTAATCTATCCTCACCGTGACCCCGCGGGTCTTCTCGAACTCGGTGATGAGTTACGGGTCGATGTACTCCGACCAGATGAAGATGTTGAGTTGCTTCCTTTCCTGTGCCTGCGCGGAGGGGGGCAGGGCAGCGGAGAGCGCCGCGACGCAGAGGGCGATGGCGAGGGAAAGGGGGGGGATGATGGTCAAGGCACGTTTCATTTTCTCTCCTTGGGCTCAGCCTGGGGCCCCTGGGGCTCGGTTATGGCCGCCGCTTGCGCCCCCGCCTGCGGCGGCGGGGACGGGGTTCGGGCTGTCAGCCTGGCAGTCAGGGAAGGAATTATAGAGCAACCCCCCACCGTTTTGAAGTACCCGCAGGCAAGGGGTCAGGCCGCTAGCCGCGGCCGTCCCGGAGGGCGCGGGAAGTCGGCGGGCGGGGCCGGTGTCCCCGCCCCCGGCCCTGACGTGTCCGGATCCGGGGGGCCGCGCCCGGGGGGGCGCGGAGGCGGCGGCCCAGGGCGCGGAGGCGGCCGGGACGGGGGGGGACGCCTTGCCGGCAGCGGGGCGCGGGCCGGCCGGGAAACCGCCCGGAAGGCCTGCGCGCGTCCGCCCGCGGCGACGCTTCCGCATCTGCGGGGACGGCGCCCCGGGGGCGCCCGGAAGCGCCCGGCGATTCCGGGCGAATCCGGGAAAACCCGGATGATCCCTGGAAAACCCGGACAGTCCCGGAAGGATCCGGGAAACCTCGTAAAGCGCGGGTTCTCCGGAAGGCCACGGACAGGGGGGCGGTTGCCGAAACGCTGTTGCGGGGAAGGCGGCGGGAACCAGGAAAGGCTGCGTGATCCGGGGTTCGGGTGCGGCCGGCGGGGGGGCGATCCCCTCCCGAAAAGCCTGCCCCGGCTGTCAAGGCGGGCCGCAGGGGATATCATGCCGGACGGCCGCCCGCAAGCGCCGCCACACATGGCGTCGCCGCCCGGCATGACCTGAGGGCGTGGCCCTCTCTCGCGTTGATCATCATGAGCGGGAGGCGTATCATCCCGGCCATGACAACCCCCCGTACCGCCGCAGACGGTCCCGCCCGGCGCGCCAGGGATCCTCTCGCGGGCGGCGTCCGCACCCGGCGCCTCCTCGCGGCGGCGCGCCGCACGGCCGCCGCTTCCCTCCTCGCGGCTTCCGCGCTCCTCCTCCCGGCCTGCCCCGCCGGGGCCGGCGATCTCTACCGGGGGCAGGTGGTGAGCGTGCAGGACGGGGACACGATAACCGTCCAGAGCACCGACTTCGAGCGGCTCAGGGTGCGCCTCTACGGCATCGACTGTCCCGAGAACCGCCAGGCCTTCGGGGATGAGGCCCGCGACTACCTTTACGGCCTCGTGCACGGCAGGGCCGTGGAGCTGGACGTGCTGGACGTTGACCGCTACAGCCGCCACGTGGCGCTGGTGACCCTGGACGGCGAACTCGTGAACAGCCGCATGGCCGAGGCGGGCTACGCCTGGACATACGAGCGGTACTGCAAGGAGCGGGGCCCCTGCGAGCGGATACGGGAGGCCGAGCGTTCGGCCAGGGGCCGCAAGGCGGGGCTCTGGGCGGATCCGTCCCCGATCCCTCCCTGGGAATACCGGGGCTCCCGCAGGGGAAGGTAGGCTCCGGGCGGATGGGGCAGGCGGCCGCGTGCCCGCCGCCCGCTCGTTCTCCTGCCGTGGCCGCGGCCGTCCGGAGGACGGCACGGTGCCCGCGCGCCGCCGGGCCGGGCCGCGCTTTCCCCTCCCGGGGGCCGTCCGCTGCGGGGGCCGCGGCATCGCCGTTGCATGCGGGGATCGGGTCCCGCGCAGGAGGGAGCCCCGGCGGCAGCCGATCCGCCTCTCTTGCCGCGGGTCTCCCGTGTCCGCTGCCGGCGGATCCTCCGGCAGGGCTCGCGCGATCTCGCAGGCAGGGCCCGCCGGAGGCGCTGCCGGGCCGCCGGCGGCCGACACGGGCCCAGATGCGCCGCCCCGGGTTCGCCGGTCAGAGGGAAGCCCGGGCGGGCGCGGGGATGGCAGGGGCCCGTTTCACGGATGCCTCACGCCTGGCCTGCGGGAGCGCCGCCCCCCGCGGCGGGGAGCCAGGCCCGCCGGGCCCTGAGGCCCGTCAGATCGCCTCGGCCGCGGACTTGAGGCTCCTCGCGAAGGCCTCCCGCTTGGCCCTCACGTCGTCCTGATCCTCCACGTACCTGATGGCGCCAGAGGGGCAGGCGGCGGCGCAGCGCGGGGCCCCGCCGCACTGGTCGCATTTCACCGCGGCCCTGGCGGCCTGGGAGTAGGCGACGTTCCCGAAGGGGCAGACGGCGGAGCAGGCCCGGCAGCCGATGCACCTGGCGGGATCGGAGGCCACGACGCCCCTGGCGTCGCGGGAGAGCGCCCCCGTGCGGCACACGGAGAGGCAGGGCGCGTTGTCGCACTGGAAGCAGGTGAGGGGGATCTTGGCGCCGTCGCGGAAGAAGACGAGGCCTATGCGCGAGGGTGCGGGGTAGAGGGTGCCCCAGTCGCGCGAGGCGCAGGCGAGCTCGCAGTTGAGGCAGCCTATGCAGCGCGAGGGGGACACGGCGATGGTCTTAAGCGGCGTCGGCACTGTCCGCCTCCTTCCCCGGGGGGAGCCCGAGCCCAGCGCGCTTGGCGGCGATGTGCGCGTCCAGGAGCGCGGCAGCCTTCAGGGGGTCCGGCTCCACGATGAAGGCGGCCCCCACGGCCTTCTTCAGCCCCTCCACGGCCAGCCCGGTCACGGCGGGGCTACCCAGGATCATGGGCGGGAGCCCCAGGTGGGTGGTGATGCCCGTGGCCACGGCGTACAGCCCGATTGCCGCGGCCTTCTCGGAGTACCACTCGGGGGCGGAGGCGGCGACGGGCAGCATGTCGATGTCGACCCCCACGGCGTCCGCGAGCACGGCGCAGAGATGGATGATGCGGGAGTTGTCGACGCAGGAGCCCACGTGCAGCACGGGCGGGATCTTCAGGGCCTCGCAGAGGCCCCGGAGGCCCGGGCCGGCGAGCTCCGCCGCCCCTGGCATGAGCAGGCCGGCCTTGCCCATGGCGCCCGTGGCGCAGCCTGTCACGAGCACGAGCACGTCGCGGCGGATGAGCTCCTTGGCCAGCGTCACGTGCTGGCGGTCCTGCTGCAGCTTGGGGTTGTTGCAGCCGACGATGCCCACCGCGCCGCGGAGGGCGCCGGACTTGATGGCGTCGACCAGGGGCCCCGGGGTGCCGCCCACGGCCCCCAGTATGGCCTCGTTGGAGAAGCCCGAGAGCATGTCCACGGGCTCGCAGGGGATGTCCACCCGGGACTTGTCCCGGCGCCTGAAGGCCTCGATGGCTATCCCGACCGCCTTGCCCGCCAGCTCGCGGGCGTTCTGCGGCGTGAAGTGGAAGCGCTCGGCCCCGGGGAAGTGGCCCTTCTCGGAGGTGGTGATGAACTTCGTGTGGAAGCAGGACGCGACGTCCGTCAGGCTCGGCATGATGCACTGGTAGTCGGCCACGATGGCCTCCACCGCGCCGGTCATGATGGTGAGCTCGGTCATCATGTGGTTGCCGGCCAGGGGCACGCCCCGGCGCATGAGAAGCTCGTTCCCCGTGCAGCAGAGCCCCGCCACGTTGATGCCCGAGGCGCCCGCGTCCCGCGCCGCCTTGAGGTTCTCCGGGTCGGAGGCGGCCAGGAGGATCATCTCCGACACCACCGGGCTGTGCCCGTGGACCAGGATGTTCACCATGTCCCTCCTGATCGCCCCCAAGTTCACCCTGGTCATGACCGGGGCAGGGGTCCCGAAGATGATGTCCGAGATCTCGGTGGCGCTCATGGAGCCCCCCCAGCCGTCGGCGAGCGACACCCGCGCCGCGTGGAGGCACAGGGAGACCGGGTCGCAGTCGACCCCCATGTGGGTGCGGTGGAGCATCTCGACCGGCTCGCGGTCGATGCCCCGCGGGGTTATCCCGAGGCGGTCCCACAGCTCGCGGCGGGCCTTGGGAACCCTGGAGAGGAAGGCGAGGCCCGGCCCGAAGCTGGAGTAGTCGCGGCCCAGGCGGTCGGCCAGGCGCGCCGCCACGTCCCTGGCCTCTCCCTCGGGATCCACCCCCACCTCGGAGGCGATGCGCCTGAGCTTGGCCTCGTCCCGGATCCCGTAGCCCGGGGCCTCCCCCGCGCCTATCTCGCGCAGGACCTCCACCAGGTCGCGGCCGTGGTCGGAGTGGGCGGCGGAGCCCCCCGCCACGAAGCGGCCGAAGTTCCGGGCCACGGTGAGATCGGCCCCCGCCCCGCAGACCCCCTTGTCGCGGTCGAGCCCGGGGATTATGCGGCAGGGGCCCATCACGCACTTGGAGCAGGAGAGCCCCATCTCGCAGACGTTGCACTGGGGTGTCTGCCTCTCCAGGCGGTCCCAGGCGAGACAGACCCCATCCTTCCTGGCCTTGTCGATCAGGCGGCCGGCCTCATCCTTCCAGATGGAGCACTCTTCGGCCGCCTTGTGGAATTCGCTCATCGCATCCTCCTTCGCGAAGGCTCTGGCCGCTTCGCGCGGCGTTCCCGCCGCCCGGGCGCCGGGCCGCGCCGGGGGCATCTACGGTCTCTGCTTGCGGGCCGCCCGGCCCTTCACGGGCCGGGCGGGGGTCCGGCGGGGCCGGGGGGCCCCCGCGGCGTTACGTTCCGGGCGGCGCGTCCAGGCCCCGCGGATGCTGGGGCCCGGGGGCGCGGTGCGGCGGCGGCAGTCCCGGCGGGGGCGGCCGGGGGGCTACAGGGCCCTGAGGAGCGCCGGTCCCCCCGGCGCCTCGAGGGCCGCGGCCTTCCCGAGCTCGCGGGCCATCAGCCTCCTGCGGCAGGAGTGGCACAGGGCCGAGGCACCGCCCCCCAGGAAGGCTAACTGCTCACGGGTGAAGGCCCGCTTCCCGCACTCGGGGCAGGGGGCGAGCTCGAACTCCCGTTCCCAGATCCTCCTCACGCCGTCCCTCTCGGAGAAGGCGATCTTCCCGGTGGGGCAGGCGAGGGCGCAGGCGAGGCATCCTACGCAGGCCTCGGGGGGGCGGCCGAAGGGCCCCGTCACGAGCCGGGCGAAGCCCCTCCCGCACAGCGCGATCGCCTCGGGGCCGCTCGCGCGGCAGGCCCTGACGCAGCGGCCGCACCTTATGCAGCCGTCGGGGTCCCTCATGAAGCGGGGATCGGGCGAGACGCCGTACTCGTCGGCGAGCTTCCTGATCCGGGGTGCCCGGGGGGCGCGGCAGACGAGCAGCGAGAGCACGTAGCGCCTGGCCTCCAGGACGGCGGGGCTCCGCGTCAGCGCGGCGAAGCCGCTCTCCCGCAGGGGGTACATGCAGGAGACGGCGAGCGAGCCCCTCGTCTCGGAGAGGCACAGCCTGCACGACCCCTCGGGGGGGAGCCCCTCGTGGTGGCACAGCGTGGGGATCTCTATGGCGCACAGGCGCGCGGCCTCCAGGATGGTCGCCCCCCGCGGGACGGCGACCCTGACCCCGTCCACGGTCCCCTCGACGAGGGGCTCCGCGAGGCGGGGGCGGGAACCCGCGCCCGCCTCGCCGGGCAAGGCCGCGCCGGCGGGGACGCCCCCGCCGGCCGCGCACGAGTCAGGCTCTCCGGGCATCCGGGGCTCCTTTCTTCGGCCTGCGCGCCTTCACCGCCTCGAAGGGGCAGGCGGCGAGGCAGGCCCCGCAAGTTTCGCAGCGCTCCGGCAGCACCCGGCGCTTCTCCTTCCTCTCCCCCTCGATGGCCGAGGCCGGGCAGGCCTTCTGGCAGGCGCCGCAGGCGCGGCAGAGGTCCCCGTCCACCTCCGGCAGGTACATGCCCCGGCAGCGCCCGGCGCGGCAGTAGCCCTCCTCGTGCTCCATGTACTCCTCGCGGAAGTGGCGCAGGGTCGAGAGGACGGGGTTCGCGGCGCTCTTGCCCAGGCCGCAGAGGGCGGTGGCCGCGAGCAGGCGGGCCTGGGACTCCAGGAAGGCCGAGTCCCCGGGGCGCCCCCTGCCCTCGGTCAGATCGGTGAGCACGTCCCGGAGGGCCGGGAGCCCCTCGCGGCAGGGAGCGCACTTGCCGCAGGACTCCTCGCAGAGGAAGCCCGTGAAGTAGCGCGCGGTGTCGACGAGGCAGCTCAGGTCGTCCATGACGATGAGCCCGCCCGAGCCCATCATGGCCCCGGCCTCCGCGAGGGCATCGAAGTCCAGCGGGAGATCCAGGGCAGACTCCGGCAGGCACCCCCCCGAGGGGCCGCCCGACTGGACGGCCTTGAAGGATCTCCCCCTGGGCACCCCGCCCCCGGCGCCGTTCACGAGCGCCCCCACGGTGGTGCCCAGGGGGACCTCCACCAGGCCCGTGCGGCGCACCTTGCCCACGAGGGAGAAGACCTTGGTGCCCGGGTTGGCCTCCGAGCCCGTCCGGCGGAACCATTCCGGGCCGTTCGCGACGATCTGCGGCACGTTGGCCCAGCTCTCGACGTTCTGCAGGAGCGTGGGCCTCTCCCAGAGCCCCGCCTCGGTGGTCCTCACGTACTTGACCCGCGGCTGGCCCTCCCGGCCCTCTATGGAGGCGGTGAGCGCCGTCGACTCGCCGCAGACGAAGGCCCCGCCGCCCTCCACGATCGCGAGCCGGAAGTCGAAGCCCCGGCCCAGGATGTCCGCGCCCAGCAGCCCGGCCCCCTCCGCCGCGGCAGCGGCGGCGCGGAGCCGCTCCACGCTCAGGGGGTACTCGTGTCGCACGTAGATGAAGCCGCGCCCGGCCCCCAGGGCGTAGGCCCCCAGGGTCATGCCCTCTATGACCGAGAGGGGGTCCCCCTCCATCAGGGCCCGGTTCATGAAGGCGCCGGGGTCGCCCTCGTCCCCGTTGGCGATGAGGTAGCGCGTCCCCCCCCCGGACTCCTTCAGCGCCCTCCACTTGCGCCCGGCGGGGAAGCCGCCCCCGCCGCGGCCGCGCAGGCCCGAGCGCTCCACCCTCCGGAAGGTCTCCTCGGGGCCGAGCTCGGAGAGGGCCAGCTCCAGGGCCCCGTAGCCCCCGGTCGCGAGATAGTCCTCGAGGCTGCCGGGCCTGGCGCGGCCGAAGCGCGCCATCACGTGCCGCTTCTGCGGGAGGTAGAAGGGGGAGGAGTCCTTCTCGCGGCAGCCGGGATCCGCCGCGAGCCGCTCCACGAACCTGCCGCCGATCAGGGTCTCGGAGACCAGCTCCCCGGCGTCCTCCGGCCTCAGGCCCCCGTAGAGCCAGCCCTCGGGCTCCACCTCCGCCAGCGGGCCCCGCTCGCAGAGCCCCAGGCAGCCGGACAGATCCGCACGGAGTCCCGAGGCTCCGCCCAGGCCCTGAGCGCGGCAGGCCTCCTCCACCGCCCGGAAGACCTCCTGGGCCCCCGAGGCGAGGCACCCCGGTCCGCCGCAGACCCACAGCCGGCGTTTCGGCCCTGGCCTCGCCGCCAGCTCCCGGCGCAGGGCCCTGAGATCGTCTGTGCTTCCAAGCCTCATGGGACCCCTCCCCGCCGCGTGCGCGGCGAATGGCGTTTCGGCGTGCGCGGCCGCGCCCGCCAGGATTTTGACAGGGCGGGGAGTGGGCGGACGGGGCGGCGTCCGGGCGGGCCGCCGGGGACGTGGGGGCCCCGGCGGGCAGGGGCGGCGCCGGGGAGGGGGGGGCAGGGGACGGGAGCCTAAAGCCGGAGGCCTGCCGCCCCGGGCCCGGAGACCTTGCCGTGAACGGTCCCGTCCAGCATCACCACCGGGGCCAGCGCGCAGGCGCCGACGCAGTTCACGGACTCGAGGGTGACCCTGCCGTCCTCGCGGGTGGCGCCCATCCTGACCGCGAGGGATTTCTCCAGGGAGGCCGCCACCGCCCGGGCCCCCTTGAGGTGGCAGGCCGTGCCGCAGCAGACCTGTACGAGCCGCTCGCCCTTGGGTTGGAAGGACAGGGACCTGTAGAAGGACGCCACCGCGAAGACCCTGGCCAGGGGCAGACTAAGGCGGGCCGCGACGGCCCTCAGGGCCTCCTGGGGCAGATGGCGCCAGCGCCCCTGGATCATAGTCAGGAGCGGCAGGAGTTCCGAGGGATCCGCCGGGCGGCTTTCCAGGATCTCGGGGAGGGCTGAGAGGTCCGGTCCGGCCATGGAGTCCTCCTTTCAAAGGGCAGGCATCGGCGGCATCCGGCATATGTCAAGATATTACATATATTATATGATTGCGGGCCGGGTTTTGCAAGCCTGCCGTAAGGCCCGCCCCGCCGGAACTCGGCCTTCCCCGCCGCTTCCGGGCGCGGCTTCCGCCTGGCAGGCATCCCCGGCTGGGGATGGCGTCGGCCGCCTTCCGGGGAGACGCCCTCGGTCGCCGGAGTGTTCCGGGTAGGAGGCCGGATGACGTGGCATGGGCCGTTATGGACCGGGTTGACGGCTCTTCCGCCTTTACTCCTGTCAGCTTCCGCTCTCGGCAGGGAGGGCGCCAGCCGGCAAGCCTGCCCGGGGAGGGTAGGCAGGCGGGATCTCCCTGCGGGGCCGGCCCCGGAAGGGCGAGCCGGGGGGGCGGCGCCCCGGGTGACCCTCCCCTGCCAGGGGGCGCGGGGGGAGTTCCGGCCCGGAAGCCGCTCCCGCAAGGGTATCGCGAGGGGGCTGCGTCCGGATGCCCGTCCCTCCGGGCAGGGCCGGGACAGCCCCGGCCTGCGGGCCGGCGGGGTGCGCCTGCGGCGGCCGGGCGGCGGGCCGGGATCCCGCACCGGATGGCATGGGCGGGTGCGCCCGTCGCCGGGGCGATGCTGCGGGCTCGGCCGGCGCCCCGGTGGGGAGGCGCCCGGAAATAGGCCCTGAGGCGCCTCCGTCCCCCCCAGGCGCGTTTCCCGCCCCCCCCCACCAAAACCCCTTCCCGGGGCCACATGGCCGCCAGCGGCGATTCTGGTCCGCCCTGGCGGGCCCAGCATCCGATCCTGTGCCCGCGGGGGCATGCGCCCCCCCGGAAGCGGAGGCGGCCCACGCAGGCATCCCCGGCGCCAAGGCGGGCGGTCCCGGGGGATGGCGCCGGCGCGTCCCGCCCCGGCCTCGGCTGGACACGGTCTTCCGGCAGGGAAGGGCCCTGCCGGCGCCGGGGGCCCCGCCCCCTGAGAGGCAGCGATGGAGAGCGATGGAGCCCGCGCCCGCTCCCCCGGGACCTGGCGAAGGGAACGCCGCCGGGGACG
>JAITEZ010000321.1 GCA_031281735.1 Deltaproteobacteria bacterium
GGATCCAGGCGGAGGCTTTCCCGGGCCTGATCCCGCATTCCACTAGAGACCATGTCTGCCATTATACCTAGATTCCGCCGGGTTGAAAGCTGAAACCCGGCGGCCGAGCCCCGGAGGACGGGGCCTGACGGCGCGTCCCGGCAGCCGGCGGCACCGAGTGCGCCGTCCCCCGGCTGCCCCCCGCGGGAACAGGTCACCCGCGCACGGCCCCCCCCGCGCGGACGGCCGCGCACTCCTGCGCGCCCTGCAGGCCCGGTGGCAGGATCCGCGCCCGCCGCCCGGCAGCAGGATCCGCGGGCGGCCTGGCCCTTCGGTCCGTCCCGCCGCGATCCCCGCGCAGGCCGCCCGGCAGGGCACTCAGGCGGGGACGCCCTCCGCCGCCTCCCTCCGGCCCTCGGCCAGCACGCCCTTCCAGTCCGCGAGCGGCAGGTGGATGGTGAAGACCGTGAACTCGCCGGGGACGGATCTCACCGAGATGTTGCCGGAGCCCTTCTTGAGGATGGCCCAGGCCGTGGCCAGCCCCAGCCCCGTCCCGTTGGCCTTGGTGGTGTAGAAGGGCTCGAAGATGTGCTTCACGTGGCTCTCGGAGATGCCCTTGCCGTGGTCGCAGACCGAGAGCCGGGCGTGGCCCTCGGGGGCGCCGTCGAGGCCGATGCCCACCTCCACCTTCACCCCGCGGGCGGGGTCGGCCGCCTCGATGGCGTTCTGGAGGAGGTTCCAGACGACCTGGGAGAGCTGGCCCCGGTCAAACCACACGGGGGGGACAGGGGAGGCGTCGAGAGTTATCCGCGCCTCCTCGCGCTTCCAGCCGAGCAGGATCTCGATCTGGCCCGCGACGAGCTCGGCCAGGTCGAAGGCCTGGGGGTTCCCGGCGGAAGGCCGCGCGAAGGCCAGGAAGTCGTTGACGAGCAGATCCAGGCGGTCCATCTCTCGGCCGATTATGCGCATGAGCCTCTCGCGGTCCACCTGGCCGAGCCCCGAGGCACCTGCCTCGAGCATCATGTGCCAGGCGCCCTTCATGGAGGCCAGGGGCGTCCTTATCTCGTGGGCGAGCCCCGCCGCGAGCTCGCCTATGGCCGCGAGGTGCTCGCTTCGCTGCACCTCGGCCTCCATCTGGCTGATGAAGGTCAGATCCTTGAAGACCAGGAGCCCCCCCCAGGGCTCGTTGTCCTCGTCCACCAGTGCGAGCATGTTCATCTCGAGTATGAGCTCGGCGCGGTCGACAGGCCTCACGTGGGCGAAACGGAACCCCCCCCCAGCCCCGTCCCGGACGTGGGGGTGCTTGAGCGGGACCTCGACCCGGCCGTCCAGCTCCGGGAAGAAGAAGCGCCAGGGCCGTCCTATCACCTCCCCGGAGGACACGCGCAGGATCTCCCGGGCCGCCTGGTTGATGGAGAGCACCCTGTCCATATTGTCGACGGTGATGAGCCCCGAGTCGATGGAGTGGATGATGTTGTCGTTCAGTTCCGAGAGCCGGTCCAGGATGGACTGGCTGGAGACCAGGGCCTGGCTCGAGATGTCGAGCTGGGAGGAGAGCTGCCCTCCCAGGATGGCCACCATGTAGGAGGCCCCGGTATTGACCAGGATGTTGATCGCGAGCTCCGTCGAGTTCACCTGCTCGCCCAGGGGGGGGAGCCCCGGCAGGTACCCGTAATAATGGAGATCCACTATGCCCGCCCAGGCCCCGGTGGCGAGCGTCGCCGCGATGAAGGACGCCTTGAGCCCACCCAGGAAGGCGCTGTTCACCACCGTGATGATGAAGAGGAAGCCCAGGGCGCTCTCGCACCCCCCGGTGATGACGCACATGAACGAGGCTATGGCGATGTCCGAGAGGAGCTGGATGGCTATCTGACCCGGCGGGCCCATGAGCCGGGGCCAGACCAGGTAGTGGGCGATGGCCATCCCGAAGCTCATGATGACGGCCACGGTCTCGGCGTTGGCGCGCTCCCCCAGGAAATAGGGCGCCTTGCCGTTCAGGTGCAGGAGCACCACGATGAAGGTCACGAAGATGCTGGTGCCGAGACGGAACACGAAGAGCCATTTCTGGCGGCTCTTCTCGATTTTCCTAGGGAACCACTGCATAGCCGTCCTGGGGCCGCGAGGGGGGGAGGCCCCCGCCCGAGGGCGGCCGGGCCAGGGGGACTGGGGACGGGTGAAGGGTGACGGCACAGGAACCGCGACCCCGCCGCAGAAGGGCGGGGGGCGGCACCGCCGGGGCCGGGTGCCGACCGAGCGCGGCCGGCGGGATCCGGCCTAGCGGCCGGGGGCCCCCGTGCCGCGGGGCACCCCGGAAAGGCGCCGGGGGGAGGGGCCCCTGGGCGCCCGGCCGCGGCCCCCGCAGATCCCGGCCGCCGGCGGGCCGCCCCGCGGGTTGCCCGGAAGCCCCCCGCGCGGTGCGGTGGGGGGCGGGACGGGGGGAAGGGCGGGCGGCTCAGCTCATGCCCGCGCCCATGCCGAAGATGGGCAGGTACATGGCGATGATGAGCGTGCCGACCGTGCCTCCCAGGAAGACTATCATGAGGGGCTCGATCATGGTCATGACGGTCTCGACCGCGGCGTCCACCTCTTCATCGAAGAAGTCCGCGATCTTCAGGAGCATGGCGTCCAGGGCGCCTGCCTCCTCGCCGACGGCGATCATGGAGGTGACCATGTTGGGGAAGACCTGTGACTCCAGGAGGGGATCCACCAGGGGGCGGCCCTCGGCTATGGCGGCACGGGAGTCGTTCAGGGCCTCCTCCACCACCTTGTTGCCGGCGGTGCCGGCGACGATCTCCAGGCTCGTGATGATGGGGACGCCCGCCTGGAGCATGGTCGCGAGGGTGCGGGTGAACTTGGAGACGGCCACCTTGCGGGTGAGATCCCCGAATATGGGGACGACCAGCGAGTAGCGGTCGAAGAGGTAGCGGCCCAGCTCGGTCTTGAGGAACTTCCGGATGCCGATCGCTAAGGCTATCACCGCGGGGAGGATGATGTACCACTGGTGGATGACCACGTTCGATATGTCGATGACGAGCTGGGTGAGCGCCGGAAGTTCGCGGCCCATGCCCTCGAACATCTCCTGGAAGGTCGGGATGACGAAGATCAGGATGACCAGCATGACGATCGCGCCCACGCCCACGACTATGAGGGGGTAGGCCATGGCGCCCTTGACCTTCCTCTTGAGCTTCTCGGCCTTCTCGATGTACTCCGCGAGCCTCTTGAGGATGGTGTCGAGGATACCGGCCGTCTCCCCCGCCGCCACCAGGTTGCAGTAGAGGCTGTCGAAGTGGGCGGGGTACTTGCGCAGGGCGTCGGAGAGGGTGGCCCCCGACTGGACGGAGTTGTTAATGTCCCTGACCATGGACTTGAAGGTGGGGTTCTCTGACTGGTCGGCCATGATCTTCAGGCACTGGACCAGCGGGAGGCCGGCGTCGATCATGGTCGAGAACTGCCTCGTGAAGAGCATGATGTCCTTCACGGAGATCTTCGGCGCCAGGGCCGAGATCCCGGAGAAGAGGTCCTTGGGCGCCTCCCTGATCGTGTAGTCGGAGATCCTCAGGCGCTTCAGGAAGGCCTCCACCTGGCGGGTGTCCTGGGCCTCCATGGTCCCGCTCCGCCTCTTGCCTTTGAAGTTGATTCCCTTCCAAGCGTATATCTGCATGATCACTCCTTGACGGTCGGCGGTCGTTGGCGCCGGGCCGCCCGTGCCTCAGGGACGACGGCGTGGGAGGACCGGGGCGCGGCGGAAGCCCGTGGCCGGGCTGCGGGGCGATGTGCCGGGGCTGAAGAGGCGGGGGGAGGCCGGGGCCGCCGGGAGGCCCTGGCCCCGGGCGGGGCCCCTGGGCAGGGAGAGGGAGGGAGTGGCGGGAGACCGCGGCCACGGAAGCCGGGGGGCGCAGGTGCGGGGGCGCGGGCACCCCGCGGGCCGGGGCGACCGCAGGCCCGGCGGCCCGCCCTCCAGGGCGGAAAAGCGCCGGCGGCGCCGGCGCACCCGCAGGCCTGGGCAAGGGGATCCGCCGGACGGCACAGGGGCTGGTGGGGATCGGAGCGCCGGGAAACGCCGGCTCGTGGGAGCCGCGGCGGACGCCGGGGGGCCTATAAAAAAAAGCGGGGACGCCCCCGGATGAAAGGTATTGGTCCCGGCTGTCCCGGACAATCTAGCAGTATATTGTACTTTTTTCCATGGCCGAGGGCAAACCCCCGCCCTGCCTGCCCCTCCCAGCGGTCCCGGCCTGCCCGGCGGAGGGCTGACCGCGGGGCGCGGCGGGGAAAACGGCCGCTGAAACCGGAGGCGCACCTGAATGCCCGTACGGCGGAGAAACCGGCAGGACGCGTCCAAAAGCGGAGGGGCCTCCTCCTGGGGTCGCACCCGGCCAGAGGCCAGGCCTGACCGGGCCAGGGACAGGGGCGGGGCCAGGGACAGGGCCAGGGACAGGGCCAGGGCCAGGGACAGGGCCAGGGCCGGGGTCAGGGCCGGGGCCGGAGTCAGGGCCGGGTGGGACAGGAAGGTCCCAGGCATGACACGGGATCCAGGCGGGGGAACACTGCCAGTCCCGCGTAATGATCACGGGTCAGCCCGCAGGGGCTCCCGGCGGGGGCAACGAGCCCACGAGGGCTCTCGGCCGGCGGGCCCAGGGCCTACTCCCGCCCAGCCACCGCGGCAGACCTGAAGCCCGCAACCCCAAGGCATTGATCCCGGAACAGGGGCCGTATGCCCGAAGCACTCCTGTCTATTGCTTTCCGGATCGCCGTATGATATCAAGTCATGATCTGGCGTCGGCAGGCCGGGACATTCCGGCGGCGCCCTCTCTGGTGTTCAAGGGCCAATAGCTCAATGGTAGAGCCCCCGGCTCATAACCGGTCGGTTCCAGGTTCGAGTCCTGGTTGGCCCACCAAGTTTGCTTTTTCAGCACAGGCCATTATCGATAATAAAGAAAAAAAAAGACAATAATTGCAAACTGTTAGATAAACAACAAAGTCTCGGCACAAGACAGGGCAAACCACCTGGAACCATCTGAGACCAGTCCGAAAAGGCACTGAAATATAGTGCTGCGTTGCCTCCCCTCCGGAAAAAGGGACTATGGGGTCCTGAGGCAACGGGGATGTGGCTTTCCGACCTGATAATCAAAAGCCTGATACCTTCGGGAAGACGCGGACGCTTTTCGACTGTCGCGGGCTCTTTCCCGGAATGTGCCCTAACGGAGCCAAGTCCTGGCGTCTGAGATACTACCGGGGCAGGATGAGTTGCCGGTCACCCCGGGACGATGGCCGGAGGCTACTCTCAGGCGGACCGGGGGGCTTGCCGGCGGCTGCCGGAGCGGGCTGGCAGGCGGTGCGGAAGGCAAGCGCGGCAGGTTCTCCTTCGGTGATCTGGCGGAGGGGAGGAATGGTGCGGCCGTTTCCTCGAAGAGAACACCCCGAGGGGAAGGCCAGGAAAGGGGCCGCTTGCCCTTCGTCCTGCCTGGACTCAGGGATATCCCCGCCGCCGGCGTGCCGCCCGGCGTCATCCTGGAGAGTTGCCGTGAGAGGCCAACGGAGGCGGCGGGGACGCTTGAGACGGTCCGGCGCGCCCGTTCTCACGGGCATGATACTGAGATGCGTGGTTGCCGCCGGTCATGCGGTGGGGGATTCCGCCCGTGACCTTGCGGGGGCCATCCCCGCCCCGCAGGTAACCCGCCGCCAGGACGCAATCGAGCCCGTCAAGGCGGGACGGCTCCTGGACGACACAGGCAGGTGCGCCGGAACCGTCCCGGCGCGTTTCGCGCCCCGCGTCCTGCCTTGTGTCTCCGTCAGGCGGGGGACTCCCTTACGCCGAGCGGACGGAGTCCGAATTCCTGGACCGGATGTGGCGCATCCCGGCGGGAAGGATGAAGACGCGTCCGCCGCATCTCGTCCCGCTGGCGGCCCAGGCAC
>JAITEZ010000408.1 GCA_031281735.1 Deltaproteobacteria bacterium
CCCCCCTCCCCGGCGCGGTGGACTCCACCGCCGGCTCGCCCGCGCCCCCCGCGGCGGCTCCCGGACCGGCCGCGCCTCCGGCCGGCCCCGTCGCCCCCCTCCCCGGCGCGGTGGACTCCACCGCCGGCTCGCCCGCGCCCCCCGCGGCGGCTTCCGGACCGGCCGCGCCCGCAGCCGAAACCCCGGCGGACATCCCCGTTCCCGCCGAAGGGGCCATCCGCTCCGATTCGCCCCTTTCCGGTGCCATAGACTTCAGCACGGACGCCACTTCCCCGGACGAAGACCAGAGACCCGATGCGGAACCCGCCCCGCCCGCCGCCACCCCATCGCCGGCCCCGGCCACTCCCGACTCCAACCCGGCACGCCCGGGGGGCTCCATCAAGAGGCGCCCCTCGTTTCCGATGTGGACTTGACATCCTACCCGCCCTGAAGGACGGGGCTTCCCGCGCGTCCCGGTGAGGATTACGCAACATGGGCAGAAAAGAACAAGCCTTCGAAAGAACCCAGAACCATTTCAAAGGCCCCATACCCTGACTGAAGTCAGGGGCTTGCGGGCCTTGTTTTCTGCCGTCAGGGCCTGAATCTCCTGCTTATAGCACGAGGCCGGTTTGGCCCCGGATCAACGTGTTTATCCTGAATTTCCGGAAGCTTTTTGCAACTCTGTTTTCTCCGGCACTTCATCTTGACAGCGCGACGGATTACCGCATTCAACGCCCGTGAAAGCTCTCTTCAGGCTGTCTTCAGCTTCGTCAGAGAACGCCTTATCAGGGAAGAAATATCTCGGGAAAACGTCGATGGCTTTTCCTTTTGAGCTGATCATCAAGAGGCGTAACGGAAATTCCGTATCCTTTACATCTTCGTGATTAGGCCGTGATGCTCAGATCTTCACGGCCAGCAGGAAATCTGGCGAAACAACGTCGATATCGGGCCCACTGGCATTCTTGTATCGAGTCACGGGCGGATTTTTCCCGATATACCCCGCCGCACCGCCGTTCAGCCATCCAGGCTACGGACCTCTTCCACGGTCATTCCGTTGGCGCTATCACGTTTCTTTCCGCATGGCTCGAGTTTCGCGTCGATATCCCGCGTTGTTCTGTCTAGTCCGTATCCAGGGCAAGGGCGGGGCCACGCCGGCGATCGTGGTGACTTCGCCTCTGATCCCCTTTCAGCGAGTCCCCCGCCAGCGAGAGCAGGAAAAGCCTCGATGGCAAACCCCGCTTGACGGCATCGTTCATTTACACCCTGTAGAGCACGTTCCAGGAGGCAATGAGGTCGCGAGAGGGGAATTCCGGCGGTGTCCCCCTTCCTGGCGAGGCGGCGGCTTTCGGGCAGCCCGGCGAGGCAGGCGGGGATAATGGTCTCGTCTTCCGGCAGGAAGCATCGCCTTCCCCTGTCCATCTCGGCGGTTCGAGATCGAAACGGCGGGAAGGAGGGCGGCCGTCGCCGCCACGAACGGCTCCTGCCAGCGCTCCGGCATGTCGGCGGGACTCTCGCGGAGCATGAGTGTCTTCGTCTCCCTTCCCCGGATGTAGAAGGCATCCAGGAAATCCCCGAGAAGATTCTTGAACCCGTATCCTTCCTGCCTCTTCCGGGGAAAGACTCCTCGAGGTGGGGTAACGGGTCGCTATCTCTCCTCCATGCGACGCTCCAGTCCGGCATCCGGCGCCTCTTGCGGCCCTGGCCAGGATCCCGGCCGGCGGCTTCCTGATCTTGAGCCTGTATCCCCTGCGGATCAGCATTACCGCTTGTCTCGCGTTTTCTTCAGGAAAGCAGGAATCCAGAGGATTCATGGTCGCGCCCGGAAGCGCGTTCTTTGCAGAATATTCGTGCTGTCCCTCCCCGCCCTGAAGGACGGGGCTTCCCGCGCGTCCCGGTGAAAAGCCCCCTCCGGGCAGGGCCGTGCCGACCTCGTCACTTCCCGCCGCGTGTCCGGGGCCGCAAGGCACGCCGGCTCCGGCCGGCCCGCGACGGGGCCCTCAGGCCGCCCCCCACAGCCGGGCGGGGAGGCTCGCGGGGCACCCGGGCCAGGCGGAACCGCAGATCTCGGCGGGCACCGCCCGGGGCCGGGAACTGCGGCTGCGCGGGTACGGGGGGGGGTACGGGGTTGCGGGGGTAGCGGGAACGGGCTGGCAGCCGCAGGCGGGAACGTAAAAGCCCCCCGGAACCCGCAACAGACTCCGGAGGGCTTTCAGTCCGTGTCCCCGCAGGGACGCGTGACGCGCCGGGAGGCGCGGTTCAGGCGACCTCTTCCGCAGGACGCACGATCTTGGAGAGATCGCGGTGGGCGGGCTTGCGCACCAGGCCCTGCTTGATGCAGGAGGCGCAGGCGCGGATCCTCCTGACACTGCCGCCGTCCTGGTGCCGCACTGTCTGGAGGTTCGGCTGCCAGAGCTTCTTGGTCTTGTTGTTGGCGTGGGACACGTTGTGCCCGTTCTGGGCGGACTTGCCGCAGATATCGCATACTCGGGACATGGCTGCTGGGGACTCCTTCGGGACTCCGTCCGGACGCTCGAGAAGCCGGACGGGAATCGGCAGATTAACACACGGGGGCAACCTATTGCAAACCGTTTCCGGTTTCACGGGATCCCCCGCCCCCGCGGCTCCCCCCGGCCACGGGCGGGAGGCCCGCCCCCCCGTTTCAGGCGGAAGGCGGGGCCGAGTCCGCCGAGCCCTTCTCGAGAAAGAGTATCGCCTCCTCGGTCACCAGGTTGTCCAGCGGGCCCACGGCCCTTATCTCCCCGTCGCACAGCCCCCAGGCGGAGACCACCTTCACTCCGCTGGCCCGGCAGAAGTCCAGCATGTCATCGAGGGTGAAGAGGTGGATGTTGGGGGTGTCGTGCCAGCCGTAGGGGAGCCCCGGGGTGACGGGCATGCGCCCGCGGGACGCCAGGTCCAGCCTCACCCGCCAGTGGCCGAAGTTGGGGAAGGAGACCACCCCCCGGCGGCCGACCCTGAGCATCTCGGAAAGCACTTCCGAGGGTCTCTGGAGGGTCTGGAGGGTGCTCTCGAGTATCACGTAGTCGAAGCTCAGGTCCCCGAAATCCCCCAGGACGAGGGAGAGATCGATGTTCAGGACGGGGACGCCCGCCTCCATGGCCGTCATGGCCGCGTCGGGATCCACCTCCACCCCCTGGGCCAGCACGCCCAGCTCTTCCGTGAGCCTCGCCAGGAGCTCACCCCGGCCGCACCCGAGATCCAGCACGTAGGCGCCGCGGTCGATGCCCGCCAGTATGACCTGATCCTGCCAGCGGCTGGCCCGTGCATAGTCCTCCCGCCCCCCCCCCTCACCGTCCGGGATCCCGCCCCCTCCCGGGGGCGCCCAGTCGCGGCCGGCGGCGGGGGCGGCACCCGTGCCGGGGTAGAGGCCCAGCTTCCGGTGGAGGCTCTTTAGCCGCGAGAACTCCTCCCTGATCTCGCGGTCCAGGGCGAGGTGGGCCCCGGCGGCCCGCGGATCCGGCGCCTCCCGGTCGGTCAGCATGACGGTGTAGGGGCTGCGGGAGACCAGGGTCGCCCGGCCCTTCCTGAGGAGCGCCCGGGCCTTCCTCTCCGTGCAGGGCATGAGCGGCGCGCCGTTCCTGTCTATCACGATGGGCATGGCTTCACTTCGCCTCCGGGCCGGGCCCGGCGGGGGGCGCGGGGCAGGCGGGGGCGGCGGGCGGGGCCCCCCCCGCGAGGGCGCCCGACGGGTGGCATTCCGGGAGGGGCCGCCCGCCCGCCGGCCCCCCCGCGCCCCGCAGGCCGGGGCGGCGGGGCCGGTCCCTCAGGAATCCCCGGATGAGACGGTCCACCACCCCGGTCTCCACCAGGAAGGCATCGTGGCCGTAGCGGGAGGGGATGTTCACGTAGCTCACCGGCAGGCGCACCCCGCACATGGCCGACACCATCTCGCGGCAGAGCTCCGGGGGGAAGAGCCAGTCCGAGCTGAAGGACACCACGAGCGTCCTGGCCCGGATGCGCTCCACGGCGAGCTTCAGGTCGCCCCCACCCCAGCGCTCGGCGGCATCGTAGTAGTCCATGGCGCGGGTCATGTAGAGGTAGCTGTTGGGGTCGTAGCGGGCGACGAAGGAGGCGGCCTGATGGTTCAGGTACGACTCCATCTCGAACTCGATGCCCGTGAGCGTGAAGTCCGGCGTCCGCTTCCCGCGCAGGCGCCTCCCGAACTTGCCCGCCATGCTCTCCTCGGAGAGGTAGGTGATCTGGGCCATCATGCGGGCGACCGCGAGCCCCTTCAGGGGCCTGGGGCCGTCGTAGTAGTCCCCGCCGTTGAAGTCCGGGTCGGAGACGATGGCGTTGCGGCCCACGGCGTTGAAGGCCAGTCCCTGTATGGTGAGCCGGTGCCCGGCCGACAGGACGGCCAGGCTCTCCACCCGCTCGGGGAAGGCGAGGGCGAGCTCTAGGGCGATCTGGCCGCCCATGGATCCCCCGATGACGGCCCGCGCCCGCCCGATGCCCAGCCGGTCCATGACCGCGACCTGGACGCGGGCCCAGTCGCCGACGGTCACTATCGGGAAGGCGAGGCCCCACGGGCGTCCCGTGTCGGGGTCAAGGGAACTCGGCCCGGAGGAGCCGTAGCAGCTCCCCAGGACGTTGATGCACAGGACATAGAACCTGGACGTGTCTATGGCCTTGCCCGGGCCTATCATGGAGTCCCACCAGCCGGGCTTCTTCCGGCGGTACTCCCGCAGGGGGCCCTCCGGCTCGGCGTCCCAGCCCGCGGCGTGGGCGTCCCCGGTGAGGGCGTGGCAGACCACCACCGCGTTGGAGCCGTCCGGGTCAAGGCTCCCGTAGGCCTCGTACTCGATCTCCACCGGGCCGATGCTCCCCCCGGACTCGAGTTTGAAACGCCCGGCGCTCCCCCCGAACAGGCACATCCTCTTGTGCCTGGTCCAGCCGGCCGAGCCCGGGCTGTCAGGGCCCTGCCTGGGTCTTCCATCGTCGCCGTCGACGCTCATGGCGATACTCCTCCGTCCTCCCCCTCCGGACGTCCCGGATCCGGGGACATGCCCGCCTCCCCGGGCGCCCTGCGGCCCCGGCCGGAAGGCCGGCGCCGGGGGGCGCCACGCCGCCCCTCCCCGTGACCGTCACATCTCCCTGAGGAAGTCCAGCCCCGGCCCGGGGGAGGAGTAGCCTTCCGGGCCCAGGTAGAGGTTGAGCGCCCGCAGGTAGCGCCCGCCGTCCGGGAACACGTCCACCACGTGCAGCCCCGCGTGGCTCTGGTGGAAGCTGCTGGTCACGGCGTAGGGGATCCCGAACAGCTTCGAGAGGACGGCCCTCCCCGTCCCGCAGTGGGAGACCAGGGCCACCCGGCCCGCCCGGGTATCCCGCACGAGCCTGGACACGGCCTCCGCCACCCGCGCCGAGAAGTCCCGGACGGACTCCCCGCCGGGGAAGCTGACCTCCTGGTTCGCGATGTTGCGGATGGCGAGGTCGATCTCCGGGTAGGCCTCCTTCACCCGCAGGTAGGGCATGCCCTCGCAGTCCCCGAAGTTCATCTCGCGCCAGGCGGGGTCGATCTCGTGCCCGCGGCTGGCGTTCCCGGCCAGGAGGGCGCCGCCGTAACGGGCGCGGGAGAGATCGCTCGAGATCACGCGGTCGAAGGGCACGTCCGCCAGCGTCCTGGCCGCGTCCTCCAGCTGGGCCCTGCCGCGGTCGGAGAGGCCTATGTCCGTCCAGCCGTTCAGGGGGAAGCCTTCGCCTGCCTGGGTCTCCCCGTGGCGCAGGAGGTATAGTCTGATGTAGTCCATAGCTGTCCTAGGGTTCCTCCGGTGTGGGTGCCTGCCGGGGCGGCGGGGCCGCGGAAGGGCTCCGCCGCGGCCGAAGAGCGGCGGGGGGCCGGGAAGGGGGCCGGCCGGCCCCGGCCGCGAGGGCCGGTGCCGGGGGGCGCGGCGCGGGGGGTGAGGCGGGGACGCAGGAAAAAACTATCCCCCCGCCGGGTTCGCCCGCGCGAGGGGAGACGGTTCTGGGCTGGCGGCTCGGGGGTTTCCGCTCCACGGGGTGGCGGGGCCGG
>JAITEZ010000103.1 GCA_031281735.1 Deltaproteobacteria bacterium
ACCGGGCCTTCCGCCTGGCCTCCCGGCCAGGACATCCCGCTTCCGTCCTGTCACCCACCCCCAGCGGAATCTCACAGGCCGCGCTCCCGACGCGACACGGCCCCCGCAACCCCGGGCAAGCCGGGGCCGCAGATCCTCCGGGATCCCCGGAGGCCAAGCCAAAGATCTCTCAAGGAAGGATTTTTCTCTTATGACCAAAGCCGAACTGGTAGCCAGGATCGCGGAGGAAGCCCAGGTCACGCAGACCCAGGCCAACAAGGCGCTCCAGAGCTTCATCAACGCCGTGAGCGAGGAGGTCAAGGGATCCGGCTCCATCAACGTGACCGGGCTGGGAACCTTCTCCGTCTCCAAGCGAGCGGCACGGAGCGGGATCAACCCCCGCACCCGCGAGCCCATCAAAATCCCCGCCTCTTACGGCGTCAAGTTCAAGTGCTCCAAGGCCATCAAGGACTCCCTGAACGGCTGACGGAACCCTGGATACCGCCCCTCCGCCCGACGACCGGCCGGAAGGACTCCATCAACCCCACCACCGCCATCAGGCGCCCTGCGGCTCGCGCGTGAACCGGCAAGGAGGATCGCATGGCCAGAGTGACCATTGACGACTGCCTCAAGCACGTTGACAACAGGTTCTCCCTCATCCACCTGGCGGCCGAAAGGGCCCGGCAGCTCAAGAAAGGAGCCCGGCCGCTCGTCCCCAACAAGAACAAGCACATCGTCCTGGCGCTCCGCGAGATAGCGGCGGGGCTCATCACGTACGAAAACATCAAGAAATTCGACCCGCCCCTCAACCGCATGGACGACGACGACTCCTTCGGGGTGCCCGAGGACGAGGGTCTCGCGGACGACTGACCGGCCCCGTCCCCGCAGATTCCAGTGCGCGGAGGCGTCCCCGTCCGGATCCCTCCGCGCGCTAATCCGCCAATCTGCAAAACCCTTGCCTGAACCTCCCCTACACACTCCCCGAACCCCACCCTTTCCTCTCTGAACTCCACATTACCTTCTCTTTACTCCTCAATATCCTCGCCGAACTCTACAATATCATTTCAAAACTCTTAATACCATATTTTTATTCTTAATACGTTCTCTAATATACTTATTATTATAATATATTATTAATTTTAACATATTTATTTATAACTTACAATATTCTCCCGGAACTCTTCAATAAACACTCTGAACTCCACCCAATCCTCTCCGAACCCAACCAATACTCTCCGAGACACTACTCCCCCGTCACATCCCCTCACCCCCCGGACGACACGAGCCTCCCGCCCTCTCCCGCCGCCGACACTCCCCGCCGGTTCCGGTCCCCACCCCGCCGCCTCCTGTAGCCGCCTTCCCTCGCCTGTTCCTGTGGAATTCTCCCACCGTGATTTGGTAGAATCCCGCGAGTAGCCCCCTCCGACGGATCCGGCCACCCCGGACTGCCCCGGCCCCCCCCGCCGGCCCCTAGCGGGCCGCGCCCCGGCGACCGCCGCAACGGCGGGCGTGACGTGACATCGTACGCCCCGCCACAACCCGCGCGCCACGGGCGCCGCAGACACACCCGCCCTGAGGTTGCCGATGGGAAAGTTCAGCATCTGGGAAATAGTGGTAATCGTGATCCTCGTTGTGGTGATCTTCGGAGGCCGCCGTCTGCCCGAGCTTGGCCGCGGGCTGGGCAAGGGCCTTGCCAACTTCCGGAGTTCCCTCAAGGAAGGCGCCGACGTGAAAAAGGATGACACTCCCGCCGGCAAGGACGGGGAGGGCAAGGACGCCTGATCCCGTCCGGCCGCCCGGGCACGGCGAAGCCGCCTCTCCAGCCGGCGCCCGGACGTCGGCGCCGCCGGCCCCCCGGCTCTGAACTCACGGCTCCGCCCGGCGCCCCCCCTGCCGGGCCCATGACTGTCGCAGGGATCCCCCCGCCCTGACCGGGCGTTCCCCACCCTGCGCGCGAATCCCCCCCAGCACCCGGCGCCCCCTCGCCTGCGGGGAGCGCCGACTGCGGCCACGCCGCACTCCGCCCCGGAATCCCGGAGCGCCCTGCCGCGACCGCGCGCCGCCGACCGGATGTACCCGGACAGGCTCCCGCGCCTCCCGCCGGCAGCACACCTGTTCCGGGCCTCCGCCCCGCGTCTCCGGCGAGCCGCCCTGGATACCGGAGCCGTCCGTCCGGCTCCCGCCTCCCCCCGGGCACCTCCCCTCCCGCCATGCCGCCAACCTGACAGCGGGCCTGCCCGCTAACGAGACTGAGAGAACCCTCCATGCCAAGCATCATGGTACAAGGCTGCACCTCGGATTCTGGGAAAAGCACCATCGTCACCGGCCTCTGCCGCCTGCTGCGCCGCAGGGGTCTCTCGGTGGCCCCCTTCAAGCCCCAGAACATGGCGCTCAACAGCGCGGTCACGACTGACTCGGGCGAGATAGGACGTGCCCAGGCCGTCCAGGCCCAGGCCTGCGGGCTCAAGCCCGAGAACGACATGAACCCGGTGCTGCTGAAACCCAACTCCGACACCGGCTCCCAGGTCATCATCCAGGGGAGGGCCCTGACCGACATGGAGGCCAGGGCCTATCACAACTACAAGCCCACGGCCCTGGCCGCCGTGAAGGACTCGTGGAGGAGGCTAACCTCGCGCTACGATTACGTGGTCATCGAGGGGGCGGGCTCGCCCGCGGAGATCAACCTCCGGGAGGGCGACATCGCCAACATGGGCTTCGCGGAGGAGATCGACGCTCCGGTCATCCTCGTCGCCGACATCGACCGCGGGGGGGTCTTCGCGCACCTGGCGGGAACCTGCATGGTGCTCTCCCCCAGCGAGCAGAACCGCATCAAGGGCTTCGTGATAAACAAGTTCCGTGGCGACCCCTCAATCCTCGACCCGGGGCTGGCCTGGCTCGAGAACTACACGGGCAAGCCGGTGCTGGGGGTGGTCCCCTACATCGTGGGCTTCCACCTGGAGGCGGAGGACGCCATCGACCGCCGCCAGGGCGAGAAGGCCGCGACGACCCTCAAGATAGTGATCCCCGTCACGCCCCGGATCTCCAACCACACCGACTTCGACCCCCTGCGCCTCCACCCCCAGGCCGAGGTAACCTTCGTGAGGCCCGGGGAGCCCGTGCCCCCAGCGGATCTCATCATCCTCGCAGGCTCGAAATCCGTGCGCTCGGATCTGGACTTCCTCCTCCGGGAAGGCTGGGACAGGCGCCTCAGGAGGCACCTGCGCTACGGCGGCAAGGTCCTGGGGATCTGCGGGGGCTACCAGATGCTGGGCCGCGCGGTTCACGACCCCGACGGCATAGAGTCCAAGCCCGGCTCCAGCCCCGGGCTGGGCATACTGGATCTGGAGACCGTGCTCGAGCCGGAAAAGCAGCTCCTGAACATCGGCGGCAGGCTCACCCTGGAGGACGCCCCGGTGCGCGGCTACGAGATCCACGCAGGCGCCACCCGCGGGGAGGGCCTGAAACGCCCGCTCCTCGTGAAGGAGAACGGCGACACCGACGGCTCCATCACCGAGGACGGCTCTGCCGCCGGCACCTACCTCCACGGGGTCTTCGAGAGCCAGGAGGGGCTGGCCGCCCTGCTGCGCTGGGCCGGGCTTGAGAACGTGAACCTCGTGGACTACTGGCAACTCCGCGAGGAGGACATCGACGCGCTGGCCGACACCCTCGACAGGACGCTCGACATGGAGAGGATCTACTCCTTCATCGAGAACGGCAACACCATCGATGACAACCGGGGGACGCCTCTCCAGCGCCTCTCGGAAAGCGCCCGCGGGGTTTAGGCTGCATTGACGGCCGGGCCACCCACGCCCCCGCCCGCCCCCCCCGCCGGGGCCGGCGGGCCGACCGGCCCCGGCAGCCCCGCCCCGCCCGCCGACCCCGCGCTCCCGAGCGCCCCCCTGCCGTCAGCGGCGGAGGCCGCCGGAAACCTCGCCCGGGCCAGGGAGGCGCTCCTGGCCGCTGGCGACCGGACGACCGCCGACTGGCTCCTCTGCCGGGAAGGCCAGCCGGAGGTGGAAGTCCTGGTCGCCGCCGACGGCGGGACGGCTCTCGTGGCGGGCGCCCTCCTCCAGGACTCGCGGGCCGAGCCCAGGGCCGGGGCAGAAGCCCTGATCGCGAAGCGCCTCCCCCCCGGCCCTGCCCCCGAGATCTCCCTTTTCGGGCTGGGGAGCCCCGAACTGGCACGCCTCCTCCTGGCCCGGACCGGAAGGCTCCACGTCCTGGAACCCGCTGCCTCGGTCGCCCGGGCCTTCCTGGGGCTCGCCGACCTCTCGCCCGCGCTCTCCTCGGGCAGGCTCAGGCTCCTCTCCCCCTGGTCCCTGGCGGAAGGCGCCGAGCCCCCCCTCTCCCCGCTCCTGCTCGTCCATCCGGCCTCGCGCCGCAGGGCCCCCGCCCTCTGCCGTGCCTTCGCGGATCTGGTGCTGGGCAGGGCCGCCCCGGGCCCCCTTCCCGGCGAGAAGGCGCGGATCCTCGTGGTGCCGCCCTTCTACGGGGGGACGCTCTCCATGGCGCGCTTCCTGGTGAAGGCGGCTGGTGAGCTTGGGAACGGCCGTAACGCGGACACCCCGGCTGACGGCGGCGGCTCGCGGGAGGACGCGGGGGCGGACGCCGCCCTCCCGCGGCCGGGGGACGCCGCCGCCGCAGGCCGCGGCGGCGGGGCCTCAGATCCGGACGTCGGGGAGACCCTCGTCGAGGGCCCCCTGGCCACGGCCAGGTTCGTGGCGTGGCCGGAGGGCCTCGCCAGGGAGGCCGAGGGCTTCAGGAAGGCCCTTCCGGGGACCTCCCCCGCCAGGCTCTTCCGGGGTTGCGCCACTCACCTGGCGGACATCGCCAAAGGCTTCCGGCCGCATCTGATAGTCGCCGTGGCCCAGGCTCCGCTGGATCTGGAGGGCATCGAGGCCCTGAAGGACGCCTGCCCCGAAGCCTGCGCGGCCTTCTGGTTCGCTGAGGACTACCGGAGGTTCGGCTACGCCAGGGGGACAGCCCCGGCCTGGGATCTGTTCCTGCACATCCAGGAGGGGCTCATGGATGGGCCCCTCAGGGACTGGGGGGTGAGGCGGGCGGCCTATCTGCCCCCCTGCGCGGACGCGGGCCTCTTCCGGCCCCGAAGGCCCGAACCGAGGTACCGCGCCCGGGTGTCCTTCATGGGGGCTGGCTACCCCAACCGCATCGGGATCCTGGCCGGTCTTGCAAGGGATCTCGGGCTCAGGGGCTTTCCCGGCGAGGGGTTGCGGATCTTCGGATCCGGCTGGGAGGCTGCTCCGGAGGCGCTCAGGCCCCGCCTCTTCGAGGGGGGGAGAAGGGTCTCGGCGGAGGAGACGGCCCGGATCTACTCCTCCGGCGACGTGAACCTCAACATCCACTCCGGCACGGGGGAGGGGTTCGATCCGGGATCGGCCTTCGTGAACCCCAGGACCTTCGAGATCGCCGCCGCCGGAGCCTTCCAGATCTGCGATCCCCGTCCCCTCATGGCTGGCCTCTTCACGGAAGACGAGCTGACGCTCGCCCCCTCCCCCGAGGCCCTCCCGGAACTCGTCCTGCATTGGCTCGCGCGTCCCCGCGAGAGGAGCCTCCAGGGTGAGGCCGCACGCGCCAGGGTGCTGGCCGTCCACCTTTACCGCCACCGCCTGGAGACGATCATCAGGTTGGCTTTCGGCTGACGGTGGCGCCGGGCGGGCAGCGGGACGTGGCGCCGGGCGGGCAGCGGGACAGGGGCAGGCGCGCGAGGAAAGGGCGATGTGAAAGGGCCGCCGGAAACGGGAGCGCCGGCGCGGCCGTGCGACCGCCAAGGAGGAGGACGGAAACAGGAACCAAGACAAGAAGGCGGCCCCGCCTCCCCTTCCCAGCCGATACTCTCCCGGCCGCTGGCAGGGAGAGTACCGGCTGGCGGAAAGCCGCCCCGGCGGCCGCCTTACGGCCGCCGCTCAACCGCCCTTGACAAACAGACCCGGCCGGCTATAATAGTCTGAGTTGCCGCGGGGTGGAGCAGTCTGGTAGCTCGTCGGGCTCATAACCCGAAGGACCTTGGTTCAAATCCAAGCCCCGCTACCATTTGGCCTTTCTCGTCCTTTACGCGCCTTTCGCGTTTCCCCCAAAGCGGTCTGGATCCTAGGGTTCAGGCCGCTTTTGCTTTCCGCGACCTCCGTCCCGGCCTCCCCTTTCCGCGACAAGGTGCATACCGGTGTGCATCACGTCACAGGGAAGCCGACGGGACGCAACCTGACCGGGCGGCGCGTGAAAACGCTCCAGCCCCGCTCCGCTGCCGCTGCCTACCTGGGTATCCGGTCGCCGCCGCCGGACAACCGCGCCGCCCCAACGCTGATCCTAGAGGACCGCGGCGGCCGTCGTCACCGTACGCCCGGGTGGGCACACGCCTTTGGGCGGGCCAGGCCCTTT
>JAITEZ010000203.1 GCA_031281735.1 Deltaproteobacteria bacterium
CACAGCCGCTGCCCGCGCCCGACCCGCCCGCGACCCCGCCCGCTGAGTTGCCTCCCGCCGACACCCCGACGGACGATGCCGAGGCGCCCGCCGAGACGCCACCTGCCGATGTCACCACAGACTCCGCCGCGCCCGCGGCCGGCGACGCCTCCGGCGGGGAGCCGGAGGCCACGGCGCCGGCGGAGGACGCCCCGGTGGCCGACACTCCGGCTGGGGACACCCCCGCGCCGGACGCCCCGGCTGAGGACGATGCCGCCGAAGCCCCGGCGCCGGAACCCGCGGACGGCCCCGCCGACGCGTCCGCCGACGAGTCCACCGCCGAGTAGTCCGCCGAGAAGTCCGCACGTCTGGCCGGACCGAGGCCGCCAGCGGCACGGCAACCCGCGAAAGGCCCCCCTCACGCCAGGGGGGCCTTTCGCGTTTCGAAGGGCTTTCCGGCTGAGGGCGGGATCGCCCCGGGTGTCCTGCGGCAGCCGGCAGCGCCGCCGGGGCCCCCGCCTCCCGCGGCGCTCCGCCTCTGGCGGCCGCGGCGCCTGCGGACGTGCTGGTTGCCCCGCGCCCCTCCGCGCGTCGCGGCCGCGTAGCCGGAGCCAGCCTGCGCCTCCGATGTCTCCGTAATCCGTACCGTGCCGCCCTCCTGCGGCCGCCGGCTCCGCGCGTCCGTCCAGGTCGCGTTACGCTCGTGCCGCGCGTGCGAGCACGTCCCCGTTCCTCCCGACTCCCCGGCCGGCCCGTGTCCCCCGAGCGCTTCGTCCCGTCGCGCCTGTGCCTCCCGCCCCCCGTTGGCATCGCGTCCGCCTCCCTCGGGTGCCGTCCCCCCGTCCCCGCGGTGCCTGCCGGGCTCCGCGGTAGCGCTCCGCGCGCCCCCCTCCGCGCGCAGGGTCCATGCCAGCGCGGCGCGCGTCTCCGGCCTGCGTGACCGTCCAGTGGGCGGTCTCCGTCCGGCATCGGGGCCTCTCATGCAGGGCGCCGCATGCATCGCGCCGTGAGGCGGCTCGGCGTAACTTTTGCCCCGAGGCGTGACTGACGGCGGGCTGGAGGTTACTCGCCCGCGGAAGGGGAATGCGCCGAATCTTCGCGCGGCGCTTATGATTACCGCCCTGCCTACCGATATGAAAGGGGCGGAGGCGATGCCAGGCCCCTGTCCGGCGGGGGCACTCCGCGATCCTCTGCGAGCGCCAAGGGGGGACGACTGTGGTGAAATACCTGATCTACCTGGTCGTGATCGCGGCCTTTCTCTGAACCCGGCGGCCGGCGCGGGGTGCCGCAGCGTCCGCCGGTCGGAGAGCCGCAAGCCTCGCGGCATCCCGTTCGGCGGAAGCCGGGGGCTGACCCGCGTCGCCGGGGTCGGAGCTGGCCGGCCCCCTCCGCCGGAGGCCCGTCCCGGGGCCGTCTTCAGCCTCGCGTTACAGTGCTCCACATGCGGCGGTCTCCGCCCTGACTGGGCGGGAGGCAACGCGCCTCCGGCGCGTCCGGTGACGGCCGCGTCACCCGGCCCTGCCTCGCGCGTGCCGTCTTCCCTTCACCGCGCGCCCCGCTGGGCGCAGCCGCCCCCTTCGGCCGGCCGTATCCTGCCGCAAGCGTGTCCGCTCCCGGTCGCGGTACTCTGCAGACCGGCGGTTCTCCGGCGAATCCCGTCCCACTCTCTCACTCCCGTGTGCCCCCCCGGCACATGCCCCCCCGGCACTTCCCCCTATCCTTGCGGCATCCCTTGTCCCGTGGGCGTTCCCGTGCCCTTCACCGGCCCGGCGGCACGCGGTTCCCGGCATTGCCAGTGCGCCCCGAATTCAGACCGCATTCCGGTTTAATTTCCACCGTCCGGATTGCCGCCTGCGCAGCCTGTCCCGCGAGCGGCCGAAGACTCGGGGCTTCGGCGACGTAACCACCCCCGGGCGTCCCCCTGTCGCTTGCATCCCCCTCCGCCTGCAATCCCAGGCTGGCCCTTGGCATCCCACCCGCAACCGCTTGCCATTCCGTCTACCGCGTATCGTTCCGCCTCCGCCCGCAGTTCCTCCTAGCAGGCTCCCCCCGCCAGTCCCCCGCCTGCGTCGAGGCCGGGGCCGTACCTCCAGTTCAGCGGGCACCCATGTCGGCGCCGCATCCCGCGCGTCCTTGACCCCCCGTCCCGGATCGTGCCCGCTGAACGGCGGGGCGACTCTCCCGCGTTTAGCAGCGGCGTGCGCCACGCGCGGGGTGACGGCGGCTGGATACCCGCCTGCCTTTCGCGGAAACGCGAAAGCCTCCACGCTGGATCCTGGGCGGCGGCTGCCGCGCGGGGCGAGGGGGGCGTCCGCGTTCCTCGTCCGGGACGGACGGGCCTGGTGCCGCGACCGGAACGTGTCTAACGACGTAGCGGCGGGGACATGGCGGCAGGGTCGTCCTAATGGAGGCGGGAACGAGGGGGCGGATATATGAGGTTGCAACAACCGGCCTGCGCCGGGCGAGGGCCGCCCCGAGGACCGGTGCACATGCCAGGGGAGCCGGTAGCCTCTGGATCCGCTCCCCGTGTTTTACGGCCGCTGCCCGGATCCGGAAGACAGCCTCTCTGCTGAGCTCCTGGAACACTTGCTCCCGGCGCCGGGATACCGCCTACGAAAGAACTTAGGGCCCACTAGGAAATAACTGTTGGTTTTTAATCAACTCTTTCGTTCTTAAATCATATATATTTTAGTATTATTTATCAATAAACAAGTTGACTTTAGGTCTCTCGTCATCTATACTTATCCAATGATAGGAAAACTCGATATAATCCTCCCAGTAGGGCAAGTAACAGATATCTTAACCAAAAGGTTCGCAACTGCAGGCCAAATACTTGATGAGCGGGCATTGCGACTATATTTCGGGACCATCGCCGAGTTGCTGGGACACGGGGGAATCGCCTTCGTCTCCCGCCTTTCCGGCATGTCGGCGGCCACGGTCAGCAGAGCC
>JAITEZ010000246.1 GCA_031281735.1 Deltaproteobacteria bacterium
CGGCCGCGAGGGGCCCCGCGCGGCCGCCGGGGGGGGGGCCGCGCGGGGGCGGAGGGATCCGGGACGGCGGGATGGGGCCCTGCGGGGGGCCGTCACCGGCTCCCCCGCCGGAGGCCGCCCTCCTTGTGGCCGCCCCGGAGGCCGTAGCCCGCGAGCGCCTTCTTGAGGAATGCCCCGGTGAAGGAGGAGGGGTGGCGGGCCAGCTCCTCGGGGGTGCCCGTCGCCACGACGGCGCCGCCGGCGTCCCCGCCCTCGGGGCCCATGTCGATGACGTGGTCGGCGCACTTGATGACGTCCAGGTTGTGCTCGATGACGATGACGGTGTTGCCCTGGTCGGTCAGGGTCTGCAGGACGTCCAGGAGCTTCCTCACGTCGTCGAAGTGGAGCCCGGTGGTGGGCTCGTCCAGGATGTAGACGGTGCGGCCGGTCGCGCGTCGGCTCAGCTCCCGGCTGAGCTTCACGCGCTGGGCCTCGCCGCCGGAGAGGGTCGTGGCGCTCTGGCCCAGGCGGATGTAGCCCAGGCCCACCTCCGCGAGGGTCGAGAGCTTGTCCTTCAGGGCCGGGATGTTCCGGAAGAAGGACGCCGCCTCCGAGACCGTGAGGCTGAGCACGTCCGAGATGGAGAGCCCGTTGTACTTGACCTCCAGGGTGTCCCGGTTGTAGCGGGCGCCCCCGCAGGCCTCGCAGGTGACGTGGACGTCCGGCAGGAAGTGCATCTCGATGGAGATGACCCCGTCGCCCCGGCAGGCCTCGCAGCGGCCGCCCTTCACGTTGAAGGAGAAGCGGCCCGGGGCGTAGCCCCGGGCCCGGGACTCGGGGAGCCGCGAGAAGAGGTCCCTGATGGGAGCGAAGAGCCCCGTGTAGGTGGCGGGGTTGGAGCGGGGGGTGCGGCCGATGGGGGACTGGTCGATGTCGATCACCTTGTCGACCAGCTCGAGGCCCGTCACCGTGGCGTGCTCCCCGGGGCGGTTGCGGCCGCGGTTGAGGCGCACGTGGAGGGCCTTGTAGAGGGTCTCGAGCACCAGGGTGGACTTCCCCGATCCCGAGACGCCCGTGACGCAGGTGAAGGCCCCCGCGGGGAAGCTCGCGGTCACGTCCTTGAGGTTGTTGGCGCGGGCGCCCTGGACGGTGATCCAGCCCTTGTCGGCGGGCCTGCGCCGCTTCGGGACCGGCACCTCCAGCCGCCCGGAGAGGTAGCTCCCCGTGAGCGAGCCGCGGTCAGCCACGAGCTCGCGGGGGCTCCCTGAGAAGACCAGCCTGCCCCCGTGCTCCCCCGCCCCGGGGCCCAGGTCGAGCACGTGATCCGCCGCCAGTATCGTCTCCGCGTCGTGCTCCACCACGATGACGGTGTTGCCCAGGTCCCGCATCTGGAGGAGTGCCGACAGGAGCCGGGCGTTGTCCCGCTGGTGCAGCCCGATGGATGGCTCGTCCAGGATGTACATGACCCCCACGAGCCGGGAGCCTATCTGGGTGGCGAGGCGGATGCGCTGGCTCTCGCCGCCCGAGAGCGTCCCCGAGGAGCGGGCGAGGGAGAGGTAGCCCAGGCCCACGTCGTTCAGGAACCCCAGCCGCGAGCGGATCTCCTTCACGATCCGCGCGCCGATGGCCTCTTCCTTGGCGGAGAGCTTCAGGCCCCGGAAGAAGTCCAGGCACTGGCCCACCGGGAGCCGGGAGAGCTCCTCGATGCCCATGCCCGCCACCCTCACCGCGAGCGCCTCCGGCCGCAGGCGCGCCCCCTTGCACTCTGGGCAGGGCTGGAAGCTCATGTAGGCGGCCATCTCCTCGCGGTGCTGCTCCTTGTCGGTGGCCTTCCAGCGCTCGGACAGGGAGTTCACGATGCCCTCGAAGGGCCGCGTGTAATGGTAGCGCCTCCCGTCCCTCTCGTAGGAGAACCTGATGCTCTCCGTGCCGCTCCCGTGGAAGATGACGCTCCGGGCCTTGGCGGGGAGCTTCTCGAAGGGGGCGTTCATGTCGAAATTGTAGTGCCTGGCGAGGCCCTCCAGCTGCGAGAGGTAGAAGCCCCCGATGCAGCGGATGGCCGGCACCGCGCCCTCGGCGAGCGAGAGCGCGGGGTTGGGCACGATGAGCTCCGGGTCGAAGAAGACGTCCGCCCCCAGGCCGTCGCAGGCCGGGCAGGCCCCCTTGGGGTTGTTGAAGCTGAAGAGCTGGGGGGTGAGCTCGGGGAACGAGACCCCGCAGTGGAGGCAGGCCGCCCGCTCGGAGAAGAAGAGCTCCTCCCTGACCTCCCCCAGTGGATCCACGACGGCGGCGGTCATGACGCCGCCGCCCTTCCGCAGGGCGAGCTCCACCGAGTCGGTGAGCCTCCTGAGGCCCCCGGGCTTCACGGCCAGGCGGTCGATCACCGCCTCCACCCTGTGCTTGCGGCGCTTGTCGAGGCTTATCTCCTCGGAAAGCTCCATGATCTTCCCGCCGATGCGCACCCGGGAGAAGCCGTCCTTGCGCAGGCCGTCCAGGATCTTCTGGTGCTCCCCCTTCCGGTCCTCGACGATGGGGGCGAGCAGGATGATCCGGGTCCCCTCGGGGAGGGCGCTTATCTGGTCGACGATGGTCACCGGCGACTGCGCCTTGATGGGCCGCCCGCAGATGTGGCAGTGGGGCTCCCCGACGCGCGCGAAGAGGAGCCGCAGGTAGTCGTGGATCTCGGTGACCGTGCCCACGGTGGAGCGGGGGTTGCGGCTGGTGGTCTTCTGCTCGATGGAGATGGCGGGCGAGAGCCCCTCTATGAGGTCCACGTCCGGCTTCTCCAGCTGGGAGAGGAACTGCCTCGCGTAGGCCGAGAGCGACTCCACGAACCTCCTCTGGGCCTCGGCGCAGAGGGTGTCGAAGGCGAGCGAGGACTTCCCGGACCCTGAGAGCCCGGTTATCACGGTGAAGGAGCCCCGGGGGATGTCCACGTCCACGTTCTTGAGGTTGTGGACGCGCGCTCCCCGTATGGTGATGGTCTCGAGGGTCAAGGTGGTGTGCCGTGAGGCCCTCCCCCCGGCCCCCCGCGCGGGGCCGGGGGGAGGGCCCGGAAACGGCGCTGGGCGGGACAGGCGCCACGGCGCTGGGGTTGCGGGCCCGGCCTCCTGGGGTCCGGGGGGAGGCGCGCCCCCGGCGCGCGGGCGGGGGAGCGGGAGGGCGGCGGGGTCGGCGCCCGGCGGCACGGGGTGCCCGGGGCCCTGCCGGACGGCGGGTCCGCGCCCGGCAGGGGGGGGGCCGCCCGGAGGCGCGGGGCCGGGCGGAGGGACCCCGGAGCCCCGGGGGAACGCGGGGGGCCCCCGGCGGCGGGCCGCGGCGTTCAGGAGACTGCGAACCAGTAAAGGGCCAGCTCGTACGATCTGGCACCGAAGCCGCTCACGACGCCCTTGGCTGCCCCCGAGAGATAGGAGCGCCGGCGGAAGCACTCACGGGAGGCGGGGTCGGTCAGGTGCACCTCCACCACCGGCACGGAGGACGCGAGCACGGCGTCGCGGATGGCCAGGGAGGTGTGGGTGTAGGCCCCGGCATTCAGGACCGCTCCGTCGAAATCCCCGTCCAGCCTCTGGATGCGGTCCACCAGGTCCCCCTCGTGGTTGCTCTGGTGGAAGTCCAGCATGAGCCCCATGGAGGTGGCCCTCTGCTTGAGGGAGTTGTTGATCTCGTCCAGGGTGAGGGTCCCGTAGATCTCCGGCTCGCGCCTCCCGAGGGTGTTGAGGTTGGGGCCGTTCAAGACTAGTATTTTCTTCATACTCGCGGAGGCTTCCTGGGGCGGGCCGCCGGGCGGCCCGGAAGGGACGGGCAGGATCGGGGCCGGGCCCGGCTCGGGGAAAAGCCATTATAGCACGGCGGGCAGGGGCGAGACAGGGAAGCTTGCGGCATCGCCTGACTTATGCAGATACCAGTGAAAGCGTTGTAATGAAATGATGACGCATTTTGTCCCGCCTTGCCGAGGCGGCCGGTTCCGCGGGACGCCCGGCCCGGCCGGGCGTAAACCGCCGCCCCCGCCCGGCCCGGCCGGGCGTCACCCGCCGCCCCGCCGCCGTACGGCAAGGGCGCCGCCCGCCGCCACCGGGTTCCCGGCCCGGCGGCCCCGGGTTCCCGGGCCTCCCGACCGCGGGGCGGGCGGCCCCGCCGCGGCGCGGAAAAAAAAGCCCCTGGCCGGGCGGGCCAGGGGCGGCGGATGACGGGGACGCGGCGCGGGCGCCGGGTGGGGCGCGGCCTGGCCGCGGCGGGCTCAGACGGCCATGAAGCCGATGTCCTTCTTGAGCTTGGAGGGGGGGATGTTCAGGATGGCCTGGGCGAGGCTCGCGCTGTCCACGGCCTCGCGGCCGTCCCGGGCCGCGAGCCTGGAGGCTTCCCTCACGACGAAGGCCGCGTCGGACAGGGGCTTGCCGGTGAGCGCGTCCACGGCCGGGGCCAGATCCAGATCCTTCTCGAAGGGCCGCGTGGAGAAGAGGAACTTCAGGAGCTCCTGGACCTCCTCCCGGTCGGGGAGCTCGATCTTGATCTTGTAGTCGAAGCGGCCCTGCCTCAGGATAGCCTGGTCGATGGAGTCCATCATGTTGGTCATGCCGATGATGAGGACCTTGCGGTCCAGGGCCTCGGGGATGCGCCGCAGGAACTCCCCCACCTCCTCGACCTGGTGCTGGTGGGCGCCGAGCATCTGCCGGCTCGAGAGGTAGGCCTCCATCTCGTCGATGACCAGTATCGAGGGCGAGCTCTTGATGGCCTTGTCGAAGACCTGGGAGATCTTCTTGGAGGTGTCGTGGATGTAGGGGCTCGCCACGGAGGAGGAGTTGATGCGGTTGACCGGCCACTCGATGAACTCCACCAGGCGGTCGACCGCGTAGGTCTTCCCGCTGCCCGGGGGGCCGTGGAGGATGGTGGCGGCGGGGAAGTCCACCCCGAGCCTCTTGTACTTGTCGGGGGAGAGGATTATCTCGACTATGTGCTCGTTGAAGAACTTCTCCAGGGCCCTGCGGCCCGGGAGCCGGAAGACGCGGTCGGCCTCGGGGCCGCGCGCGCGGCGGGGGAGCGGATCCCGGCGCCTCGCCTCGCCCCGGGGGAGCCTCCCGTCCCGGTCGGGACGGCGGGCGAGATCTGAGTCGTCCCCGTAATCGCGGGCGCCGCGGCGCCTGCCCTCCCCGGGGCAGCGCTCGATCTTGTCCTCGCGGCCGTCCCGGCCCGGGGAGCGCCCGTACCTGTCTTCCCCGGAAGAACTGTCCCCGCGGCCGCCCTCGCCCCGGCCGCCCGCCGGCCGCGCCCCCCGGGAGGAGGAGCCCCCCTTCCTGAGGGCGGAGTCCGCGTCCGGGCGGTAGCGGTCGGGCACGTCCAGGCCGGCGGTGCGCAGCACGCGGGCCAGCTGCTCGGGGGAGAGGAAGTCCACCAGGTTGGCGAGCTGGCTGAAGCTCCGCGTCGACACCGCCAGCCCCCCGCAGAGCCAGGTCCCGAAGTGGAGCTCGTCGTCGATGGCGTCGGCGGGGACCGCGGGCACCGGGAGCATGGCGGAGAAGCAGGCCGAGTAGATCCCGCGCGCGAAGCTCGTCTCGGGGTCGAGCCGCCGGGAGCGGCGGAAGGCCACGGCGAGGCTGGTCGCGACCGCGGGGGTGCGGGGGATCTCACCCCGTGAGGGGATGGGGGCGAGAAGGGCGCCGCTCGGGCTCACGAAGAGCTTGAAGCGGCGGTCCCCCACGACGAGGGGGCGCACTGCCGAGCGGTCGACCAGCCTCCGCGTGATCCAGCGATCCATGAGCTGGGGCTTGGCGATGAGGATCCTCTGCTCGCGGGAGTCGGAGTGGATCTGCCAGCCCGGGCGGGCGTGGAGGAGGGCCACCACGCTCCCAGCGCCCGGGATGTCATCCTGGTCGTGCTCAAGCCAGGGCTCTCTGTCGATGGGCATGAAAGGGATCCTTTGCGCCCTCGGGGTGGCGTGGCCGGCCGCGCCGCGGCCCGAGGGTAAAAGAGGCTCCCCGGATCGCCCCGGGGGGTCTTCCGGAAAACCTCTGACTGGGAGGGGGCGGTGCCGGGCGGGGGGGGCGGCCCGGAGGCGGGCGCCAGTCCCCCCGTACCGATAATACATGGGGCGGGGCGGCACGTCAAACCAGGCGCGGGGAGCGGGCTAACCCCCCTGACGGCCTGAACAAAGCCTGGAAGGGGCGGCGGGCCGCGCCCCGCGGCCGCCGGGGGCCGGCGGCCTGGGAAAGGGCCGCGCAAGCGGCTAGACAAAGGTAAGCACCCCCCCGGGCGATGTCAAGCCTTCCCTGCGGCCCGGAGGCCCCTCTGAGGGACTCCGGGCCGCAGGGAAGGCGGGAGCGGACGGGGGCGCCGCGCCGCCGTCCTCCCGCGCCGCCGGATACGCGGCCCAGGCGCCGGATCCGCGGCTCAGGAGCCGGGGGGCCTCTTCGCGCTCTCGAGGTGCAGATCCGCCAGGACGAGGAGGGCCATGGCCTCGGCCGCGGGGGCGAGCCTGGGCCCGATGCAGGGGTCGTGGCGGCCCCCGATCTCTATGGTGGCGGGGGCGCCGTCCAGGTCGACGGTCCGCTGGGGGAGGCGCACCGAGGGGGTGGGGCGCACGAAGATCCGGGCGCGTATCGGCCTGCCCGTGGAGATCCCCCCCAGGACGCCCCCGTGGAGATCCCCCTCGGGGCCGCCGGGGCCCAGGGGGTCGTTGGCGGCGGAGCCCGGCAGGCCGGAGAGCCTGATCCCCTCCCCGAACTCCACCGCCCTCACGGCGCCCAGGGAGAACAGGGCGCCTCCCAGGAGGGCCTCGAGCTTGCCGAAGACGGGTTCGCCCCAGCCGGGGGGGACGCCCGCGGCCTCCAGCTCCACGACCGAGCCGGCCGAGTCGCCCCGGGCCATGAGGGAGCGGACGGCCTCGCGGGCCTCCTCCGCCCGGCCGGGGTCGAGGAAGCGCAGGGGATCCGTCTCCGCGAAGGCGAAGTCCCTGGCGGCGGCCGCCACCCCCGCCGCCTCGGAGAGCCCCGCCCGGACCACGACGCCCTCCCTGGAGAGCAGGGCGCGCGCGACGGCCCCCGCGGCCACCCTGGCCGCGGTCTCCCGGCCGCTGGAGCGGCCGCCCCCTGGCTGCGGGGGCAGTCCGTATTTCCTGTGGTAGGTCCAGTCCGCGTGCCCTGGGCGGAAGAGCCTCGCGATGGGGGCGTAGTCGGAGCCCCGGGCCCCCCCGTTCCGGATGACGGCCGCGAGGGGGGCGCCGTTGGTGAGGCCGTCCGCGGTGAGGCCCGAGAGGATCTCCGCCCGGTCCTCCTCCTTCCTGGGGGTGGAGAAGGGCGAGGCCCCCGGCCTGCGGCGGTCGAGATCCCGCTGGAGGAGCCCCTCGCTGATCGCGAGCCCGGCCGGCAGCCCGTCCACGACGCAGCCCAGGGCGGGCCCGTGGGACTCGCCGAAGGTGGTCACCCTGAAATTCTTGCCGAACGAGCTCCCGAACACGGGCGAGAGGCCTCCCTGGCGGGGCCCCGGCGGGAGGGCCGGGGGAAGCGGAAAGGGCCGGGCGGAAGGGGCCGGGGGACGCGGGAAGGGCCGGGATCCGGCCGGGTCATGTTCCAGACTGCGGGAGGGGCGGGAGACCGGCCTGCGGGGCGGCTTGCCGCCACCGCCCGGCGGGCCGGACGCGCGGGGGGCCGGCAGGCGCCCTGCGGGGGCACGGGCCGGCGCCTGCCGGCAAGGGCGGGTCGCCGGGGAAAGGTGGCGTCAGAGCCTCGACCAGGGAAGTATCTCCCTGGCCTCGACCTCCCGGACCGCCTCCCTGGCGGCGGCGGCGAGTTCGGCGGGTTCCAGGCCGGTCACCACCGGCGCCCCCGGGGCCTTCAGGGCCACGAACTTCAGCCTGCCGTAGCGGGACTTCTTGTCGGCCAGGAAGAGCCGCTCGAGGCTCTCGGCGGGCGGGACCGGCGGGTAGCCGCCCTGAGAGAGCCTCAGGCACACCGCGCGGGCCGCGCGGGCCAGATCGGCGTCCAGGCCCCAGGACCTCTCGGAGAGGACCAGGGCCGCCGCCATGCCGAAGGCCACGGCCCGGCCGTGGGAGACGGGGACCTCGGCCCCCGCGTAATGGGACTCCACCGCGTGCCCGAAGGTGTGCCCGAAGTTCAGGACGTCGCGGACTCCCCTCTCCTCCCGGAAGTCCTCGGAGACGATCCCGGCCTTGAGGGAAGCCGCCCGCCAGGCGGCGTCGAGCAGCAGCAGCATGTCCGGCCCCGGGGCGTCCTGGGGGGGGAGGAAGGACTCTATCTCCCGGGCCACCAGTCCCGCGAGGGAGGGATCCCGTATGAGCCCCGTCTTGTACACCTCGGTGAGGCCCTCCTCCACCAGGGGGGCGGGGAGGCGGCGCAGCACCTCGCCCTCGATGAGCACCTCCTCGGGCAGGTAGAAGATCCCGCACTGGTTCTTGGCGCCCGCGAAGTTGACGGCGGTCTTGCCTCCCACCGCCGCGTCCGCGGCGGCCAGGAGCGTGGTTGGCATGAGCGCGAGCCTCATCCCCCGCTTGAAGAGGCCCGCGCAGAAGCCCCCCACGTCGGTCAGGCTGCCGCCGCCCCTTGCCAGGAGCCAGTCCGAGCGGTCGAAGGAGCGCGCGGCGAGCTCCCCCAGGATCCGCTCCGCCGAGGCGAAGGTCTTGACCTCCTCGCCGCGGCTCTCGGGGACGAGGACGTCCCCCCGCCCGGCCAGGAATTCCCGCCAGAACCCCGCCTCGGAGCGCAGGGCGGGATCCAGGAGGAGCAGGGCCCTGCCGCCGGCGAGCCTCTCCCGGAGGCCCTCGGCGAGGGACTCGCGGTCCGGCCAGGCCGAGAGGCGCGAGTCCCGCCCGCCGGGCGGGGAGAGGAGCGCCTCGCGGCCCCGGAAGAGGATCCGCGTAACGGCCCGGGCGACGCCCCGCGGGTCGAGGCCCCTCGCGTCCACCTGCATGCCGCAGGAGAGGTAGAGGGGCAGGCGCCTCTTGAGGAGCCGCCCGAAGTCCGCCCTGTGCCGGGCGAGCGGCCTGCCCGGGCCGTCCCGGCCGGCCCGCTCCCAGAGGGCGTCCGCGTCCCCCGCGTCCAGGAAGAAGGTGTTGGCGGAGTCCCGGAGAAGCGCCCGCGTGGCCGGGTCCTCCACCGCGCCGCCCCCGAGGGCAATCACCCGGGGGAGCGTCCGGGACGTCACGAGCATCCTGATCCGCTCGGCCTCCCGGCCGCGGAAATAGGCCTCCCCCCGGGCCGGGTCCGCGAAGATCTCTGGGATGGCCATGCCCTCGGTCATCTCGATGTCCCGGTCCAGATCCGTGAAGGCGCGGCCCAGGAGCCCGGCGAGTATCGGCCCCGCCGTGCTTTTCCCGGCCCCCATGAAGCCCGTCAGGAACACGTGCCGGTCCGGGGGGAGGGGGGGCAGGGCCCCGGCGGCGGGGGGGCCGCTCCCCCTGCCCCGCTTTCCCGGGAGGGTCTGCCGGCGGGCTTCGGGGGAGGTGGTTTTCTTGCAGAAGGGGAAATGCATGTGTAGAGGCCTGCATGGCCGGGCGGGTCCGGATGGCGCGGTGCCCGGGGGCGTGGGGGACGGGGCCGGCGGGCGGGGCGGGGCCGGGAGGGCGCGGGGGCGTCGGGGCGGGCGGGGCCGCGGGCGGGGCCGGGCGCGGTACGGCGGGCTCGGCCCGTGGGAGGGCGCGGGCCGGGCGGCCCGGGGGCGGGCCGTGTCCCGGGGCCTCCCTCAGGGCGCCTTGCCCGCGCCCAGGATGAAGGGGTCGAGGGGGACGTCGCGGAGGCCGGTCCAGAGGGCGAAGGAGAGGCGGGCCTGGCAGGCCAGCATGGGAATCCCGTCCCGGAAGACGGCGCCGGAGGCGTCCGCGAGACTCCTGAACCAGCAGTCGGGCCGGCCGTAGTTGAGATCGGCCATCAGGCCGCCGGGCTGGATCCGGGGGCGCGGGGGATCGGCGCCCAGCTCCTCGGGGGAGGAGGCGGAGAGCGCGTTCACGACGAGCCGCCAGGGGCCCCCGAGGGAGCGCCAGGGGACGACCCCCACCGCGCGGTCAGGGCCCCGCGAGAACTCCAGGGCCAGGAGCTGGGCGCGCTCCTCGCGGCGGGCCGAGACGCTGGGCTGGAAGCCGCCGTCCAGCAGGGCCTGCAGCGCGGCCCGGGCCGCGCCCCCCGCGCCCAGGACCAGGGCCGGGCAGGGGGGGAGGCCGCCGAGGTAGGCCTCGGCGAAGCCCGGCGCGTCGGTGTTGGCGCCTTCCCAGCCGACGGGGGTGGCGACGAGGGTGTTCACGGCCCCTATCTCCCTCGCCGCGTCCGAGAGGCCGCACAGGAGCGGGATGACCCTCTCCTTCAGGGGGACGGTGACGTTGAGGCCGCGGAAGCCCAGGGACAGGAGGGCCGGGAGGATCCCGGGGAGGCCCTCCGGATCCACGCGGAAGGCGAGGTAGCTCCCTTGGAGGCCGGCGAGGGCGAGGGCCGCCTCGTGCATGGCGGGGGAGGGCGAGAGCGCCACCCGCGGCCCGCCCAGGAGGGCCAGGCGGACGGGTGGGGGCGGGACGGCGGGATCCTCCCGGCGGGAGGCGCCGGGGGCCTGGCGGCCGCCGCCGCCCGGCGGGCCCGCCGGGGCCTCCGGGCCCGCCTCCCTCCGCGCGCCCCCGCGGCCTAGCCCCGGCACAGCTCCTCCAGCTGGGCGCCGAAGCCGGGATACGAGATGGCGATGGACTCGGAGCCCAGGACGGGGATCTTGGCCCTGGCGGCCTTGAGGGCCAGGGCGAGCGTCATGGCCAGGCGGTGGTCGTGGCCGGAGTCGAGCTCGGCGGGGATGATGAAGGACGTGGGCCCCTCCACCACCAGGTCGTCCCCCTCGACCCGGATGCGGGCGCCCAGCGCCCCCAGCTGGTGGCGTATGCTCATGAGGCGGTCGGTCTCCTTGATGCGGAGCTCGTCCACCTTCCGGAAGACCGTGCGGCCCCCGGCCTGGGTGGCCGCGAGGGCCAGGACGGGCACCTCGTCTATCAGGGAGGGCACCTCCTCGGGGGCGATCTCCGTGCCCTGGAGCGGCCCCGCGTATTCAACCGTGGCCTCCCCCGTGGGCTCGGGCGTGTCCGAGGTGAGGGTGATGGACACCTTCGCGCCCATGCGGTCGAGGACCCGCAGGAAGCCGGTGCGGCCGGGGGAGAGAAGGATGCCGGAGGCCGTCACCTTGCTGTCGGGTATCATGGCCGCGCCGGTGAGGAAGAAGGCGGCGGACGAGGGGTCGGCCGGGGTGAGGTAGCTCTCCTTGAGTTCGAGGGAGCCCGGCCAGACGGAGATCCGCAGGCCCTCCACCGAGACCCTCCCCTTGAAGTAGTCGACCAGGCGCTCCGTGTGGGCGCGGGTGGCTACCGTCTCGACGACGGAGGTGGGGCCGGAGTCGCAGGCAGAGAGGCCCGCGAGCATGACCGTGCCCTTCACCTGGGCGGAGGCGTCCTTGAGGTGGTAATCCACGGAGGTGAGGCGGCCACCCTCTATGGTCACTGGCGGCTTGCCGGCGACGGTGGTGATCCTCGCCCCCATGAGGCGCAGGGGTTCCGCCACCCTCTCCATGGGCCTGCGGGAGAGCTGGGCGTCCCCCGTGAGCACGTAGCGCCCGGGCGCCCCTGCCAGGATTCCCGCGATGAGCCTCATGGTGGTCCCGGAGTTCCCGCAGTCGAGGACGATCTCCCCCTCCTCCGGCATGGCCGGGAAGGCGCGGTCCAGGCCCGTCACCCTGAGCCCCCCCTGCTCGGGGACGGCCTTGCCGCCCAGGGCCCGGAAGCAGCGCAGGGTGGTGGCCACGTCGTCGCAGTCGGAAAGGCCGGCGATCATCATCTCGCCTTTTGCTATGAGGGCCAGCAGCAGCAGGCGGTGGCTCACGGACTTGTCGCCCGGGGGCGTGAAGCGGCCTCGCAAGGGCATGGCGGCACCTTCTTCGGAGGGTTTGGCTGGGCCAACCCCGGAAAAGCCCCCCAGGGGGCCGGCGGCGGTTATGGGGCTGATGGGGAATTATTATGCCCTAAGCAGGCAGGTTAAGCAAGCGGGCCCCGGGGAGGCCCGAGGCGGCTCCCGGGCTGGATCCGAGGGGTGCCGGAGGGCGCCTCCGGGGCGCCCCCGGGGCCTCCCGCGGGGCTCCGGCGGCGCGCTCGCGCGGGGTGGCGGGGGCTGCCGGGCTGCGGCCCGGAGGGCCCGGGAGCGCCGCCGGGGCCGGCCCGCGGTTGAGAGGGAGGGGCCGGGGAGCGGTCCGGAGAGGGGGAGTGAAAGGGGGGCGGGCTGCCTCCCGGGGAGCCGGGGCAGAGGGGGAGGGATCCGGGGGG
>JAITEZ010000303.1 GCA_031281735.1 Deltaproteobacteria bacterium
GCCCCCGCGACCCCTTCTCTGCGCCCCCGCTGCGCGCCCGCGACTTCCCCGGCAACGGCAGGGACTTCAGCGCGCCCCCGGCGGGCCCCGCCGGCGGCAACGGCGGCGCCGACGGGTCCGCGTGGTCCTTCCTGTGCGAGATAATCTCCCGGGAAACCGGCTACCCCCCCGCCACCCTCCAGCCCTCCCTGAGCCTCGAGGACGACCTGGGCCTCGACTCCATCCGCCGGGTCGAGATCCTCTCCGAGATCGCCTCCTCCGTCCCGGGGAACGAGCATCTCCTGAAGTCCCCGGGCGGCACCCTGGGCGAGCTCGCCCGGGCCCTTGAGGAGGCCGTCTCCCGGGACCGGCAGCCCCCCCAGGCCACGCCGGACGTCGTCCGGGCCGGGGGAGCCCCCGGCGGTTTCGCGGACGCCCGCGGCCCCCGCCGCCCCTCGCGGGATCCCCACGCCGGTCGGGATCCCTACGCCGGGCGGGATCCCTACGTGGGACGCGATCCCTACTCGGGGCGCGATCCCTATATGGCGCAGGATCCCCATGCCGAGAGGGACCCGTACGCCTGGCGGGATCCGTACGCGGCGCAGAACCCTTACGCGGCGCAGGATCCGTACGAGGCCCCGAACCCTTACGCCGGCGAGGACCCCCTCCCGGCCGCCCGCCCCCGCGCGCTGGCCCGCCCGGCTCACCCCGCCCTCGACGGCCGAGGCTTCCCCGAGCTCTCCACCTCCCCGGCCCTGGGCGGGCGCCCGCCGGCCGGGCACCTGATGCTGGAGCTCCTCTCCGCCGAGACGGGATACCCCGAGACCTCTCTGGATCCGGAACTGACCCTCGAGGGCGACCTCGGCCTCGACTCCATCCGCCTGGTCGAGATCCTCGCGCTGATAAGCGAGCGCATCCCCGGCCTCGATCCCGTCGGCCTCTCCCGGGCCCGGACCGTGGGCGATCTCCTGGAGACGGGGGCCGCCTTCGATGCCCAGGCCCTCCGCGAACTCGACCCGCCCGCTCCGTCCGCGCCTCCCCCGCCCTGGCCCTCCGGCGGGGTCTTCGGGAGGGACCCGGCGGAAGACTACCCCGGCGGGGCCCCTCGCGCCCAGCGGGGCGGGGGCCGGCCCGCCCCGGGGCCTTCCCCCGGTGCCAGCGGGGCCGGGCGCGCCCCCCAGGGGGCCGGGCACGACGCGCGAGAGGAGGCCCCCGCCGCCGCGGACGCGTCCGGGTCGGACGGGTATCCGGCGGTGATACGCATCGTGGCCCGCGAGACGGGCTACCCTCCCGACACCCTCCAGCCGTCCCTCGAGCTGGACGGGGATCTGGGGCTGGACTCGATCCGCAAGATCGAGATCCTCTCCCTCATCGCCGAGGAGGCCGGCCTGCGGGGGCCGAACCAGGCCGCCGCCGCCGAGGCCCGCACGCTGGGGGACTGGCTGGATTTTTTCGGGGGCGCGGATGAAGGGGCGGAACCTTCCTCCGCCACGCCCACCGCCCCCCCGCGCTCACTGACCGCCCCCGCGCCCGCCCCGGGGCCGCCCCGGGGAACGCCTGCGGCGACTGGCCGTTCCCTGCTCCAGAGCGCCCTGGACGCCTCCCTGCGCCGCCGGGAGGCCGCCGCGTCCTCGGGGGCCCCCGCAGAGGACGCCCTTGAGGGACCCCGCGGCGGCACGCCGCCGTCCGCCGTCCCCCTCTACGACCCGGCGGTCATCCCGGACATCGATCCGGGAGGGCCCGTGCCCGGGGCGCCTTCCCTCTACGCCCTGGAGTCCGTCCCCTGGACGCCCCCCGCCTGCCCGGATCCCGCCCCCTTCTCGCCCGTCCTGATCCTGGGCTCGGGGCCGCTCCCCGACGAGATTGCGGCGGCCTGCGAGGCGGCGGGCATGACGGCGCTCCAGGCCTCCTGGCGCCGCCCGCTCCCCTCATTCCCGGAGGGGGGGGGGCCCAGGACGCTGGTCCTGGTGTGGCCCGGGGCCGACCGCGACCCCGCTCACACGGCCCGGGCCCTGCAGGCCGTGGACGGCCTGGGCGACGGCCTGGGGCTCCTGGCCGCCGTGACCTACCTGGGCGGGGCCTTCGGCTTCCCGATGCCGGGCCACGCCGACAGGCCGGTGGGGAACGCCGCCTCCGCCGCCCTGGGCGGCCTCGTGAAGTCCGCGGCCCGGGAGTACCCGGGACTCAGGGCCCGCGTGCTGGACGTCCCGCTCGCCGCCTGCCAGATGCCCCAGCCGGGCTTCGGGTCACAGCTGCTCGCGGCCCTCCTGGCGCCCGGGCCGGCGGAGGTAGGCCTCCCCGGGCCCGAGCGCCACGTCACGCCCGCGCTCGCGCCCCTGGCCGTGCCGGATCTCGGCCCCGACTTCCCCCTCTCCCCCGGCGACACGGTGGTGGCCACCGGCGGCGGCCGCGGGGTCACCGCGTCCGTGCTCCTGGAGCTCGCGAGGCGCGCGCGGCCCCGCTTCGTCATCCTGGGCCGCACGCCGGTGGGCCCGCCCGAGCCCCCCTGGCTCGCGGAACTCGGCTCCGAGCGCGAGATCACCCTGGCCCTCCACGAGCGGGCCCCGGGCCTGTCCCCCAGGGAGCTGTCCTCCCGTGCCAGGCTGACGCTCAACGCCAGGCAGATCCGCGCGACCCTGGCCGCCCTGAACGCCCTGGGCTCCGAGGCGGAGTACGTGGCGGGGCCCTTCGCGGACCCCTCCGCGGCGGACGCCGCCGCCCGCGACCTCAAGGCCCGCTACAGGCCGGTGCGGGCCCTCGTCCACGGGGCGGGGATCATCCTCGACCATCCCGTGAAGGGCAAGGACCCGGGGGACTTCCGGCTCGTCTACGACACCAAGGCCACCCTGGCCGCCTCCCTGCTCTCCGCCTTCCAGGACGAGCCGATGAAGCTCATAGTCTTCATGAGCTCCAGCTCCGCCCGCTTCGGCCGGCGCGGCCAGGCAGACTACGCCGCCGCCAACGAGGTCCTGAACAAGCTCGCCTGGGAGGAGCGCCGCGCCCGCCCCGGCGCGGCGGTGCTCTCCCCCTGCTTCGGCCCCTTCGCGGGGGGCATGGTTGACAGCCGCCTCGCGGGGCTCTTCCGGAGCGAGGGCGTGGGGCTGATCGAGCCCCGGGCGGGCGCCCGGATCGTGGCCCGCCTCGCGGGCCTGGGCCCGCAGGGCCCCTGCGAGATCGTGGCCCTGGGCCCGGGCACCGACCCCGCCCTCCTGGGGGCGGAGGGCCCGGCCCCGGCGGGGCCCGGATCCGGGACGGCCCCCGGGGCCGGCGCGGACGCCGATCCCGGCGCTGGCGCCGCCCCCCCCGCCGCGGACGCCCCCGGCGGAAAGGACAGCCTGTGAAAGCCCTCCGGGATCCATCGCGCGCCGTGGCGGTGGTGGGACTCGGGCTCGCCCTGCCCGGGGCGGAGAGCCCCGAGGCCTTCTGGGAGGGGACCGTATCCGGCAGGTCCTTCTTCAGGGAGGCGGACGCGGGGGACTTCGGGGCGGATCCCGGGCTCTTCCTGGACGCCGCCGACCCCGTCCCCGAGGACAGGACGCCCAGCGTCTCTGGATGCTGGAGGCGCCCCTGGCGGGAGGGGGATCTGGGCTTCCTCGCGGGACTGAGGCTGCCCCGGGATTTCGACCCCGCCGAGACCGACGGGGCCATCCTCTCCTGGCTCTACGCGGGGAGCAGGGCCGCGGCCGGGGCCGGCGGCGGGACGGGCGGCCCGGCGGCCGGGGCCCGGATCGACCCCTTCCGCGAGGGGCCCCTCGCTGGCCACGACCCCGGCTCGGTGGGGGTGATGGCGGGCCACATCATCCTCCCCACCCGCGAGACCAGCGAGGCAGCGGTCTCCCTCTACGGCCGGGAGGCCACCCGCTCCTGGGACTTCAACCCCTTCCAGCCGCCGCCCCGGACCAACCCCTTCCGCAACGTGGGCTGGTCGGCCAAGCTCCTCTCCGAGTCCCTGGGCCTCGCCGGCCCCTCCTTCACCGTGGACGCGGCCTGCGCGTCGGCCCTGTACGCCTTCCGCCTGGCCATGATGAAGCTCGTCTCGGGCAGGCTCACCGCCGTGATCTCGGGGGGCCTCGCCTGGGCGGATCCCCTCTTCACGCAGCTGGGCTTCGCGCAGCTGCGTGCCCTCTCGCGCCGGGGCACCTCGCGCCCCTTCGACGCGGAGGCGGACGGGCTCGCGGTGGGCACCGGGGCCGCGGCCTTCCTCCTGAAGCGCCTGGACCGGGCCCTGGAGGACGGGGACGAGATCCTGGCCGTCCTGCTGGGCGTGGGGCTTTCCAACGACCAGAACGCCAACCCACTCGCCCCGGATCCGGCGGGCCAGCTCCGGGCCATGCTGGACGCGGTGCGCCTCGCGGGCGCGAGCTTCCCCGGCGGCAGGCTCCGGGGGGAGCTGGGCCTGATCGAGGCCCACGGCACGTCGACCGTGCTGGGGGACCGGGCCGAGGTCAGGGCCCTCAAGGACTGCCTGGCGCAGACCGATCTCGCGGGGGGGGCCCCCCCGGTCCTGGGCTCCGTCAAGGGCGGCATCGGGCACCTGCTGTCCGCCGCCGCCGCCGCGGCCGCCGCCCGGACCGTCCTGGCCCTGAGGAACCTCACCCTGCCGCCCAGCCCGGGCTTCCGGCGCGAGGCCCCGGGCCTCGAGCTCTCCAAGGCCCCGGCCCTGCGGATCCTGAAATCCCCCCTCCCCTGGCCCGCGCCGCCGGAGGGCCTGGGGAGGCTCGCCTTCGTGGACGCCTTCGGCTTCGGCGGCGTGAACGCCCAGGCGATCCTCGAGGGCTTCGACCGCTCCCTGTGGGCCGAGCCGGGGACGGGGTCGCCGGCGCGGGACACCGCCGCCGCGGCCGGCGCGCCGGGCGGCGCGGACGGCCGGATCCCCGCGTCCCCCGCCCCGCCGGGGGGGGCCCCCGGGGAGGCCGCCGGGGCGCCTCCTCCGGCGGGGGACGGCGAGACGCCCGCCAGGGGCGACGGCAGGAAGGCCCCCGCGAGAGCCAGGAAGTCCCCGGAGCGCGCCGCCCCCAGGGCCGGGACGGACGGCGGCCCCGGCCCCGCCGCACAGGACGGCCGGGACGCCGCGGGACCCCCCGGCCCCGCCCCCGCCGCGCCCGTCTCCGGCCGGGAGTTCAAGTGCGCCCTCATCTCCGCCCGGACCGTGCTCGCCCCCTGGAAGAGCTACGAGGCCCTGGCCCGCTTCTGGCTCACCCCCAACGAGCCGCCCGTCGCGGGCGCCCGCCGGGCGGGGAGCCTGAAGGCGGTGGGCTTCTTCTTCGACGAGCTCACCGTGAACGCCGAGGGGCTGAGGCTCCCGCCGGTCGAGCTCGCCGAGGCGCTCCCCCAGCAGGCCCTGTCCCTGAAGGTCGCCGTGCACGTGCTCAAGGCCGCGGGCCTCGACCCGCGGGCCTTCCCCCCCGGGCTGGACCGCGACCGGGTGGGGGTCTTCGTGGGGGCGGACACGGATCCCCGGGCGGCCGACTGGGCCTTCCGCTGGCTCGCCCCCCTGCGGGCGGCGGAGGCCCTGAAGGCCCGGGGCAGGCTCCCGGAGGCCGAGGAGGAGGGGTTCGTCCGCGCCTGCCGGGAGGCCTCGGGCCCCCCCCTGACCCACTCCCGCGTCCTGGGGGCCCTGGGGAGCCTCACCGCCTCGCGCCTCGCCCGCTGGCTCGGCACCGGGGGGCCCGCCTTCACGCTCTCCGAGGAGAAGGACTCGGGGCTCCGGGCCCTGCGGGAGGCCATCTCCTTCCTGGACTCCGGCGAGCTGGACCTGGCCTACGTGGGGGTCGTGGACACCTTCGGGGATCCCAAGACCTCGGCGCTCTCCCCCCGCAACGTCTGGGTGGAGGGGGCGGCGGGGATGCTCCTGGCGGGCCCCCGGGGCGCCGAGATCCTGCCGCCACTGGCCGAGCTCAGGCTCGAGGGCCCCACGGTGCGCCTGGGCCCCCTGTCCGGGCTCTTCGCCATCAACCGCTCCGGCTTCTACCTCCGGCACCACATCAAGCCCCTGGGCCGGGGCCACGGGCTGTGCTTCTGGGTGAAGAACCGGGACGACCCCGCCCGGCAGCTCGAGGGCCCGGGGTACGTGCTCAGGGAGCTGGAGGGCGCGACCCCCCGGGCGCTCACAGTGCCCCCCGAGCCCGTGCGCCCGGACTCCTGGTTCTTCATCCGCGGCGCGGATCCCGGGAAGGCCTCGGAGAACCTCAGGGCGCTCCTGGAGCTCGCGGACCTCCACCCCTCCCCCCAGGAGTTCCAGTTCCTGCCGGGCCGCTTCAAGGAGCTCCCCGGGACCCTCGAAGGGCCGCCGGCCCTCGCCATCCTCGCCAAGAGCGTCCACGAGCTGGGGGTGCTGGGGCGGAAGGCCCTCGTCGGCGAATCCGCGGAGGATCCCAAGCCGAGGCTCTTCAGGGCCGCGGCCGCCCCCCTCTCGGGCAGGACATGCTTCCTCTTCCCCGGATCGGGGGGCGCCTACAAGGGCCTGGGGCGCAACCTCTGCCTGGCCTTCCCGGACGTGGCCTCGGAGATCGAGCGCGAGAACGACATCTCCAGGAAGGTCTTCCAGTCCGAGCTCTTCTGGGAGCCGAACCTCCGGCGGCCCGGCGTCCAGGAGTCCCTCCTCGCCCAGTGCTTCTTCGGGATCCTGGCCTACCGCGTCCTGGGCCGCCTGGGCATCGCCCCGGACTTCCTGGCGGGGCCCTCCCTGGGAGAGTCCACGGCGCTCCTCGCCTCCGGCATCTGGCCGGACATGGCCGCCATGTACCGGGATTTCGCCGCCTCGCCGCTGTGGCACGGGATGCTCACCCCGCCCGACCTCGCGACCCTGAGGGCCCACTTCTCCTGGCCCGCCCACAAGCCCCTCAAATGGTCGGCGGGGATCTTCCAGAAGTCGGCGGCCCAGGTCGAGAGGGCCCTGGCCAGGCTCAGCCCGGCCCTGCGGCACCGGGCCTTCCTCCTCATCGAGTACACCCCCGAGGAGTGCCTCTGCGGCGGCGAGCAGGAGGCCTTCCTGGCCCTGGCCCAGGCCCTGGAGGCCCCCTGGGTGCCCGTCGACGACGCGGCGGCCCTCCACTCCCCCGCCGCCCTCCCCGTCCGGGGGCTCTTCAAGGAGCTCCACTGCCGGGCGGTCGCGCCCAAGCCCGGCATCACCTGGTACTCCACCTACCACGCGGCGCCAGTGGAGCAGGAGCGCGAGGCGCTCGCCGAGGCCGTGACCCTCCAGGCCATGAACGCCGTGCGCTTCCCGAAGGTAATCGAGCGCCTCTGGGAGGACGGGGCCCGCTTCTTCATCGAGATCGGCCCCGGCGCCAGCGTCTCCCGCATCGTCAAGTCAGTGCTGGGCCCCTCCCGCCCCCATCTCGCCCAGAGCCTCTCCGCCACCCCCGTGGACGAGGGCTGGGCCGGCATCAGCCGCGTCGTGGCCGAGCTGTTCCTGGCCGGGTACCCCATCACCCCCGAGGACGTCATCCCCACGCCGCTTCCCCCCAAGGCGGACGGCATCCAGGTGCAGATCGCCCTCGCCCCCCCGGGGCTCGCCTGGCCCCCCGCCCCCCACCCGGAGCTGGCCCGTCCCCGGGAAGACTACCCCTCCCGCCGGGACGGGGCCGACCGCGACTACCTCTCCTGGCTCCACGAGGAGACGGCGGGCCGGGCCGCAGGCCCCGGGGGGGACACCGCAGCGGGTGCCGGGACGGGCACGGTCACCCACCGCCCCGCGCCCCCGGGCGGATCCCCTCCGGAGGGCCGCCCCTACACAGCGCCCCCGGGACGGGTGCCCGCCCCCGGCCCGGGGACGGGGCGCCCCGGCCTCGCGGCGGCGGGCGCGGCCGGGGGCCCCGGAGCGCCCGGCGACCTCGCCACGGGCCCCCGGCCGCCTTTCCGCGACCTCCCCCCGGGCCCCCGGTCGCCGTTCCGCGCCCTCCCCCCCGTCCCGGGCCTCGGCGCCTCGCCCGGCGGCCAGGGGCAGGTCGCGGGAACCTCCCCGGGCCAGGACGGCCCCCGGATCCCTCGCCAGGACGCCGGACGGCCAGGCCTCAGGACCGTCGAGATCGCCCCCAACCCCAGGATTCTCGCCAAGACCCAGGCCCGCTCCCGGCTCCGCACGGTGGAGATCGGCCAGCCCTCCGGCATCCGCCGAAGCTTCGACTCCCCCAAGCCCCCCCTCTTCCCCGACCGGGGCGGCCGTCCCTTCGGCGGCCCCTCCGCCGCCCCGGGGCCTCCCGGCGGCTCGGGCCTCCCCGCCCCTCCGGTGGCCTCCGGCGGCTCGGCCCTTCCCGGCCGCGGCCCCGCCGGGATCCCCGGCGTCCAGGGCCTTCCCGGCTCCACGGGGGCGCCGCCGCGCGCCCCCCTCCAGGCCGGCCCCGCCCAGGCCGCGCCCGGGATCCCCCCGGCCTACCCCCGCAAGCCCCCCCCGGCCGCAGGAGACGCGCCCGTCCCGGCGCCGGGCGCGGGGACGGGCCCGGCCGCCCCCGCCGAGGAGCCGGCCGCCCGCCGCCGGGGACGGCCCAAGGGGACGGCGAGGAAGGAGGAGCCCCCGGCCGGCCCGGCCGGTGACGCGCCCCCCCCCGGCGGGCCCGTCATCGGCCGGGAGGGGGCGCTGGAGTTCGCGCGGGGGAGCATAGCCGGGGTCTTCGGGCCGGAGTGGGCGGACGTCGACCGCCTCCCCTCCCGCGTGAGGCTCCCGGACGAGCCCCTGATGCTGGTGGACCGCGTGCTGGCCCTCGAGGGAGAGCCGCGCCGCCTGGGCCCGGGACGGATAGTCACCGAGCACGACGTGCGGGAGGGGGGCTGGTACCTCGACGGCGGCAGACTAACCCCGGGCATCTCCATAGAGTCCGGGCAGGCCGATCTGATGCTCTCGGCCTGGCTGGGCGCGGACGCCGCTACCCGGGGGCTGTCCCTGTACCGCCTCCTGGACGCCGAGGTGACCTTCCACCGGCCGCCGCCCGCGCCGGGGGAGACCGCCCGCTACGACATCCGGATCCTGAAGTTCTTCCGCCACGCGGACACCTGGATGTTCCGCTTCGAGTTCGACGGCACGGTCGCGGGCCGGCCCCGCATGGACATGCGGAACGGCTGCGCGGGCGTCTTCACCCCGGGGGAGCTGGCCTCCGGCCGGGGGCTCGCCGCGCCCGCGCCCAGGGGGGGGGAGGCCTCGATCGAGCCCGGCCTCGTGGCTGACCCCTCGCCGGATCCGCCGGGATCCCTCTCCCCCGAGGATCTCGGGCGCATCCGCCGCGGGGATCTCGCGCCCTTCGGGGCGGCCTTCCGGTCCCTCGCGGTGGGGGGTGAGCCCCCCCTCCCCGGCGGCCGGCTGGCGCTCCTGGACTCGGCCTCCGCCATCGACCGCGCGGGCGGCGCCTGGAAGGGCGGCTTCATCCGCTGCGAGGCGCGGGTCGACCCCCGGGCCTGGTACCTGGAATCCCACTTCCGGGGCGACGAGGTGATGCCCGGCACCCTCATGTACGACGCCTCTCTCCAGGCCCTGCGCCTCTACCTGATGGGCCTGGGCTGGCTCCCGGGGCAGGGGCGGTCCTTCGCGCCCGCCCGGGGGATCCCGGCGTCCCTCCGGTGCCGCGGCCAGGTCACCCCGCGCACCCGCTCCGTCGCCTACGATGTCCACGTCAAGGAACTCCGCCTCGAGCCGCCAGCCCCGGAGACGGGGGCGGGCAGGCGGCCGGGGCGGCCCGCCAAGCGCCCCCCCGAGCCCGTGGCCGTGGCCGACTGCGTGATGTGGGCGGACGGGAGGCCCATAGTCGAGGTCACGGGGATGTCCCTCGCCCTCGCCGGGGGCTCCCTCGATCAGCTCGCGTCGCAGTTCCGGAAGAGGCGCCCCAAGGGGCGCCCCCCCGCGGCGGCCGCCAGGGCTCCGGAGGCGGGGGAACCCGGATCAGCGGCGGATCCCGGCCCGGCGTCCCGCCCCGCTGCCCGGCAGGCCGCGGCCCCCGGCCCGGCGCCCCGGACGGCGTCCCGGCAGGCCGCGCCTCCCGGCCCCGCGGCCCGGACGGCCGCGGGCGGCCCCACCCCCCGGGGCCGTCACTTCTACCCGCGGGAGTCCGTCCGGTTCCTCAGCTCGGGACCGATCTCCGGGGCCTTCGGCCCGCTCTTCTCCCGCTTCGACGACGGATCCTTCTTCCCGCACCTGCCCCAGGCCCCCTACGACTTCCTGGACGAGGCGGAGGTGATCCGGGGCGAGCCGGGAAGCGTGGCGGAAGGCTCGGAGCTCGTGGCCCGCCACGAGCTGGATCCCGCCCGCTGGACCTTCGCGGAGGCCGGGGGCCCCGGCATCCTCCCGTACGCGGCCCTGAACGAGACCGCCCTCCAGCCCTGCGGCTTCCTGGCGTCCTTCATGGGCTCGTTCCTGCCCTTCCCCGGCCCCATGCACTTCCGGAACCTGGGGGGGGAGGCTACCGTCCTCCGGGAGCTGACCGCCGCCGACTCCGGGATCCTGGAGACCAGGGCCAGGCTCACGAGCCACCGGGCCGTGGGGGGCATGGTCATCCAGAACTACGCGTTCTCCACCTCCCTGCGCGGCGAGCCCGTCTACGAGGGGGTCACCAAGTTCGGCTTCCATTCCCCGGAGGATCTCGCCCGCCAGCAGGGCGTCAGGTTCCGGGCCGACTCCCCCTGCCCGCCGCGCCCCCCCGAGGGGGCCGTGCCCGAAAGCTACCCCCGGGGCCCCGCCTGGCCGCAGGGCCGCTGGCGGATGCTGGAGCGCCTGCTGTGGGCGGCCCCGCCGGGGGCGGGTCGGCCCGAGGCCGTGTGGGGACGCGCCCGCGTGAACCCCGGCGCCTGGTTCTTCTCCGCGCACTTCCCCCAGGATCCCGTCTGGCCAGGCTCGCTGGGGCTCGAGGCCTTCTTCCAGGCCGCCAAGGCCCTGGCCTTCCGCCGTTTCCGGCCCGGCGAGGATCCGCCTGCGGCCGCCGCCGCCTTCTCGGCCCCGGTGCCGGGCCGCCGGCACGGCTGGGAATACCGCGGCCAGATAGTGCCGCTCTGCCGCGAGTGCTCCCTGGCCGTCCAGGTCACCTCCGCAGAGGACGGCCTCGGCATCCTCACCTTCCGGGGCGTCCTCTGGGCGGACGAGCTGCCCATCTACCGGGTGGACGGCTTCTCGGTGCGGATCCATGGCCTCTGAGCCCCCGGAAGTCCCGGAGCCGGCCGGCGGCCCGCGCGGGGCCCCCGTGACTGCCAGGGCCTCAGGGGCTCCGGGCACACCGGGAACGGCCGGGGCGGGGGGGCCTTCCGGGACGGCAGGGACGGCAGACGCTGGCGGCGCCGCGTCCCCGGAGACCGATGCCGCCGGAGCGGCGCTCGCGGCCTTGCGTTACCTCAGATACATGGCGGAACTGGGGCTGGCCTTCCCCCCCCTGCTCCCCGCGGCCACGGGCGGGGCGGCTCCCCCTCCCCCCGGGACGGGCAGGCCCGGGGCCGTCCCCGGCATGGCCTGGGGGGATCCCCCGGCCGCGGGCCGCGCCCCCGCCCGGCCAGCGAGCCGTAAGGCAGCTCCCGGGCCGCCCTGGCATGGCGCCTCGCCGCCGCAGGGCCCCGGCGGACCGGCAGGCCCAGGCAGGCCAGGGCCGGGCGGCGTACCCGCCCCCCCGGCGCCTCCCACTCCCAAGAAGTCCCTGCCCCGCTACGACGCCTCCGTCATCCACATCGGGAGCGCCAGGGGCCAGCGTTACCGGGCCGAAGGCCCCGTTTCCCCCCGCCCCGCCCTCCCGGACGATCGGGAGGAGCCTCCGCCCGCGCAAGGCGCTCCCGCCACGCCGACCGGCGCGCCCGCCGGGACGCCACTCCCCAGGCCGTCCTCCCCTCCGGCGGCGGAAAAGGCGGCCCCTGCGGCGACCCGCCCTACCGGACACGCGCCCTCTCCTCCGGCTTCCGGGCCCCCGCCACCCCCCGCACCAGTCCCGGACCCGGCCCCGTCCCCTGCGGGAACGGGATCCGGCTCTCCCCCGGAGCCGATGCGGGCGCCCGCCGCCCCAGCGGCGCCCAGAGGTCTCGTCCTCTCTCCCCCGGTGGCCCGGGGGGCCCCTCCGGGGGAGGCGGGAAAGACCCCCGTCCCCCCGCCCGACGCGCCGGCCGACGGCCCCGTCCCGGAGCGGCCCGACTGGATCCTCAGGGCGGGGAACCTCAGGGAGCTCGAGCGCGACGCCGCGAAATGCTCGCTGTGCCCTCTCTGCCGGGCCCGGAAGGGCTTCCTCTTCGGGAGGGGCCTTGACCAGCGCCCGGCCCTGATGTTCGTGGTGGGGCCCCAGGGCCGGGCGGCGGTCAGGGAGGGCGCCTTCCCCCCCGGCAAGGAGGGGGAGCTGCTCTCGGCCCTCATAGAGCGGGGCTTCAAGGTGGACGCGGGCCGGGTCTACGTGACCCCCGCCGTCAAGTGCGCCGCCGACTTCGCGGGGGCTGTCTCCGCGAGGGCCCGCCAGTGCTGCGGCTACATAGCCCGGAGGCAGGCGGAGCTCCTGGCCCCGGGGGCGGTGGTGGCCCTGGGGGAGGATGCCGGACGGGTGATGGCCGGCAGGGATCTCCCGGTGGGGATCCTCAGGAGGCTCAAGCGCCTGGAACTCCCCTCGGGGAAGGGGAAGGCCCCCCTCTGGATCACCTACGGGCTGGATCACATGCTGGCCGCGGACGCGGTGAAGACCGAGGCCTGGAACGACCTCAGGCCGCTGGCCTCCAGGCGCCTGAAGGGCTGAGCCGCCCGGCCCGCGGCACAGCCCGGGCGCGCGGCCGCGATCAGGCGCCGGCCGCCGCGCCGGGAGGATTCCCGGGCGGGACGGATCACTCGGGATCCGGGATCGCCACCTCGACTGTCCTGGAGACGATCCTGTCCGCCTCGCCCCAGTCCCTCGGGGAGCCGACGGAGAGCTCGGTCGCCACGGCCGCGTCCCTTCCCGGCACCAGCCCTGCCAGGCGGTAGTCGCGGGTGTCATCGGACTGCAGCAGCACGGTCTCCCCCGGCGAGTCGGCATCGAACATCGCGACGGAGAGCCTGAGCCCGTAGCCCAGGCCCGGGAACGCCCCGCCCTCACGGATGTCATCGATGCGGGTGTAGACGAGGCGCCCGTCGCCCGCCCAGCGGATCTCGTGGCGGACGCCCACGGCATCGCCCAGCTTCTCCAGACCCTCGCGGCGGTAGAACGCGAAGGAGACGTCGTCGCGCGCGCCGCTCCCGGTGACCATGACGAAGTGCCGCCCGTCCCCGCTGAAGATCATGTCCTGGAGCTCGGCGGCGTCCTCCAGGGGCAGGTAGCCCACGCAGACCCCGTCCTCCCCGAAGAGGTAGAGGCCGGGCCTGCCTCCCGTGGCCAGATCGTCCAGGCCGCTCCAGGCCCGGAGATCCCCCGCCTCCAGCGGGTGAACCTCGGCGTTCCCGACCGGCTCCCCGTCCCGGGTCACCGTGCCCCCGGACACCTTGAACTCCCCCAGATCCGCCCGGACCTCCTGCGCCCGGAGGGCGGGGGGGGACGCGAGCGCGAGCGCGGCCAGCACGGCCAGCACGGCCAGCGCGGCGGCGGAGGGGAGGGCCCCTCCCGCCTTGAGCACCTTCAGCATCTGTAACCTCTCCTTTCATCGCGCCCCCGGGCGGGGGGGGCCCCGCGCGTCCTCAGGCCTTCCCGCCCCCTCCCCCTTCCGGGGGCGGGACCAGGGAGATCGCGGGCCGGGGCCGCGCCGGCCC